>SHZQ01000023.1 GCA_009695535.1 Methyloglobulus sp. | reverse complement strand
ACTATTTGTCAACATAAGGCACAACCAATCGACCGGAAATGATAAAATAAGCCCTTGTTTCTCGGTCGATAAGGATCAAAACATGTTAATGCCCTCAAGCACAGGCCACCAGACCAACTTCTTGGGTACCGACCTGTTGCTGCAACTCGCTCCCCATGACCCGCTGCTGCGCTTGGCGCAGGCGATCCCTGGCCGGAATTGGACAGTGCCTTCGCAAAGCACTACACCCAAGGCCAAGGCAGGCCGTCCAAGCCCATCCGCCTGATGGTGGGGCTGCTGGTCCTGAAACAGTTGGACAACCTCAGTGACGAGCAGGTGGCGCTGCACTGCAAGCGCAACCCTTACTACCAGGCCTTTTGCGGGTGCACCGAAGTCAGCAACAAACTGCCGTGCGACAGCACCCACAGGACAAGGACAAAATCTACTCGTTGCACGAACCCGCCGCCTATTGCATCGGCAAGGGCAAAGACCACAAGCCCTACGAGTACGGCAACAAAGTGTCCATTGCCGCCACCGCCAAATCCAACATCATCGTCGGCGTGGCCAGCCACGCCCACAACCTGCATGACAGCAAGACCTTGCCCGACATCCTGGCACACACCGAAACCAGCCGGGGCAAGCCCGTCAAGGCGGCGGTCTGTGATCGGGGTTACAGAGCCCAGAAAACCGTCGGCAGCACCCAAATCATCCTGCCTGTCCCACCCCTGAAACGGGACAACCGTTACCCACGCGATAAACAACGCAAGCGCTGTCAACGCAGGGCCGCCATCGAACCCATCATCGGCCACTTGAAAGCCGACCTCCGCTTGTTGCGGAACTTCCTCAAAGGCACCACAGGCGATCTCATCAGCCTGTTGATGACTGCATTGGCCTGGAACCTGAGACTGTGGATGCGGGCTTTTTTGGCTTTTATTGTTGGGTTGCCCAAAAACAGGATAAACAGGCTATTGCCTTTGGTATATTCCTATAGGCTCACACCGGTTGCGGGGGGTTTTGCATGGGTCGACTAAGTAAATCCGCATTGCTAAAAATTTCTTTATGCTTCAAGGACTGTTGATGGAAAAAAATGTATTGATTACTGGTGCTGCCAAACGCATAGGGGCTGCTTGCGCCCGCTTACTGCACAATCAGGGCTGCAATGTTGTACTGCATTACAAATCATCAAAGCAAGATGCCGAGCAGCTCTGCAATGAACTTAACCAAAAACGCCACGATTCAGCAAAACTGACACAAGGTAGTCTTAGGAGCATGACAGAACTGGCAGCAATTGCCCAAGTCGCCAGTTCTAGCTGGGGCGGCTTGGATGTGTTAATCAACAATGCTTCCGCCTTTTATCCCACGCCATTTGAAAACACTAACGAAGAACAATGGGACGATTTATTAGGCAGCAACCTTAAAGCGCCTTTTTTCTTGTCCAAAGCCTTATCTGAGTGCCTAGCAAAACGCCAAGGCTGTATTGTCAATATTGTAGATATTCATGCCGAACGCGGTCTGCCGGGTTATCCAGTGTACAGTATTGCTAAAGCCGGACTGGTGGCGATGACCAAAATTTTAGCCAAGGAACTCGCACCAACAATCAGGGTTAATGCCGTTGCACCCGGCGCGATACTCTGGCCGGAAAACGGCTTGTCGGAACAAGAGAAGAATGAAATATTGCAGCGCGTACCGTTGGCGCGGTGCGGATCACCTGAAGATATTGCCAAGGCTGTGCTGTATCTGGTGAAAGATGCCGATTACGTGACAGGACAGATTCTAACTGTGGATGGCGGTAGGACTTTATTTTATTAAACACCAAGAAAATCTTAACTCATTAATTATTATCATTGTTAGTCATTCAAAACCAGGCTATCTCAGCCTCGTTGCGTTTAAAGAAAATGAAAACAAAAAAGCCCCTTAGTGAGGTGTACGTGAAAATAGGGCAAGATCAGCTTGAGCTCCTTTGGAGACTACCTTGAAAATTACAAGCCACTTTATTGCTTTTCGATAACGCTTAGTCGGTCTGCTTGAATGCCGAATAGTAGCTCGCCTTTCAATAAGCCGACCAATTCTTTACCAGCCATAGAATAACGCCAGCCGTGCAGTAAGGGACAATCTTCCTCATCATTTAACAGCAGCATTTCCAGGTCTTTCCGTGTCGCTAATATGGTTGGATTCAGTGAATTTTCTTCGGCGCGGATACGTACCAATGCCGTTAATATGTCCAAGATGGCCTCGTGCTGTTGATTTTTCTTGGTGGCTTTGTCTTTATCCTGCTGCGACTGGGGTTCGGTATTTTTTGCTTTGGTGATTAATTCGCACAATTTTTTGCCATAACGATGAACTGTCCGTTCATTAATGCTGCGGATGTTTTCCAAGTCCGCCACTGTTTCCGGTTGCAGCTTTGCCATGTCAAATAACAGCTCATCGCGCAGTAACCAAGTTTTGGGGCGATTTTCAGCTTGGGCTGTTACTTCCCGCCATTCTGCCAAGGTTTGCACAATGGATAATTGCTTGCCCGTTAATTTGTTTTTGCCCCTAATTTTAAGCCATGCTTGTTCTGGCACGACTTGGTAATTATTGGGGTTTTCCAGTTCTTTGAAATCGTGTTTTAGCCAGTCTGCCCGACCAAGTTGTGCCAATTTTTTTAGCATAATCTGGTAGATTTGGCATAAATAGATGACATCATCTGCTGCATACTGAATTTCTTCTTTAGATAATGGGCGTTTGCTCCAATCGGCGCGGGTATGGGCTTTGTTTAGGTTGATATTCAATAAGCTGGACACCAGCATGGCATAGCCGATATTATCCTGATAACCGAGCAATGGTGCCGCAACTTGAGTATCAAATATCGACCCCGGCACTTTTCCGGTCATCTGATAAAAGATTTCTAAATCCTGATGGCAGGAATGAAATACTTTGACGATAGCGGGGTTATAGATGGCATCAAAAAGCGTGTCTAGCTCAGGCAAAGCAATGGGATCTACGCAAGCTACCCATTCAGGCGTTGCTATTTGTAGCAGGCAAAACTTGGAATAATAGGTTTTTTCCCTTAAAAATTCAGTATCCAAAGCCAGCCAGGGCGCTTTTTTTATGTCTGCACACAGCGTAGCCAGTTGTTCAGGGGTATTTATGTATTGAATGTTTGTCATTTAATCCTTTATCAAGCAGAAAACATACCGCATCGGTATCAAGCTATTAACGCACTCGCTTTCCGATAGCAGTGTTTCAATCTTGGCTCACTTCTTTGGTAGGTGATGAATTGACGGACGGGGGCGCATACGGTTGCCACGTTTTTTATTACGCGGTTTAACGCGCCTTATGTCGAGCTTTTGCTGGTTTATTTCGACCAGTTTTAGGTGATGAAATATTTCCTGCGGCATTTCATCGGGCAAATCTATCAGGGTGTATGCCCCTTGTATCCGCAAATTGGCAATATTTTTGATGTCTACTCCGGATTCTTCAACTAATACTGTTTTAATTTCTTCCAGCGTCACTTTATGTTGATAACCGACATCAAGACGGTAACGAACCAGCCTAATACTTGTAGCTAAATTATGAGGTAATGCCTCTACGACTTGTGGCTGACTGATTTTGCTCGGAAGTATGTTGCTTGGGTTTTCATCACTAAGCATCATCACTAACGTTGCTGCACAATCGAGAACACTGATGTTTAATTCTGCTGCAATGGCTTCAACCAGTCGCCGCTGATGCTCAAGGTTTTGGGTGGCAAAAATACCTTGCACCTTAGCCTTCAGCATTTTTAACTGCTCGTTCTGCGAATTTAATGGCAATGTTGAGTCGTTTTTATTCATCCCACTGCTGTTATACAAGGCGAATAGCTGTAACGCAAATCAAAGTCGATCCTGATAGATTTCTACGGATGATTCGTCACGTAAACGCCGTAACCACAGCTCGGTTTCTTCCTCGATTTTTCGTTTGCGGATGACATCCCTGATCTCATTTTTTTTGTAGTCGCTGGTGTCGTCTTTATTTTCGCGCTCTAACACCTGGATTAAATGCCAACCAAACTGGGTTTGGACAGGTTCGCTGATGTCATTGATCGCCAGCTTTTCCATCGCTTCCTGAAAGGGTTTGACTAAATCATCCGGCCCTACCCAATCTAACGAGCCGCCTTTTAACGCCGAGCCTTTATCGTCCGAGTGTGCGTGTGCAAGTGTGGCAAAATCATCACCATCAGCTATACGTTGCTTTAGTGCAAGCAGTCGCTTTTGGGCTTCTGAATCATCTATCAACTCATTGGTTTTAATAAGGATATGCCTAACTTTTGACTTGGTTATCGTATGTGCGCCTACGCCTTTCATCTCCAGCATTTTAACAACATGAAAACCACTAGGGCTGCGTATAGGGTCAGACACATCACCTGCTTTCATTGCACTGACTGCATCAACAAATAGCGTTGGTACATCGGCTTTACCGCGCCAGCCTAAATCGCCACCTTTTAACGCGTTGTCATCGTCGGAATCACTTATTGCCGTCTTGGTAAAATCCTGACCGGAACGCAGCACCTTAACCAGCTCATCCGCCTTTATTTTGGCTTTTTGAATGACCGTGGATGACGCGCCTTCTTTAACGGCTATCAGGATATGCCCTAGATGGTATTGCCCTATTCCTGCGCCGCCTTTGTCTTCCGTTTCTATAAAATGTTCTATTTCTCGGTTGGTAACTTTAACACGCTCACCAATTTCCTTTCCTCTAAGTTGGTTGATGACGATTTCATTACGCATATTATCTTGAAAGCTTTGGTAAGACATGCCCTGCTTTTGCAGCTCTTGCTTGAATTGCTCAAGCGACATATTGTTTCTTTGAGCAATATCCGTCGCCGAATTATTGAGCATTTCCTCGCTTAGATTAATTCCCGCTTTTTCAGCCAGTTGACGTTGGAGCTTTTCAATAATCATTTTCTCCAGCACCTGTTTTTTTAACACGTAATCAGGTGGCATGGCGGTGTTGCTGGCTTGAATTCGTTGCACAATCGTCATTATTTCGCGTTGCAGTTCGCTTTCAAGAATCGCCTCGCCTTCGACATTAGCGATCATTCTATCCAAAACCTCGGCATAGCTATTTTGGCTAATCAAGAATAAGCCGCACAGTAACAATAGCGTGGTAAGTAGCTTTTTTAAGTCATTCAAATACATCATTATTCGGACTTCCGATAACCAAAAATACTTTGTGTGAAGAAATCATCCAGTTTTTCGCCAATGCCCGTCAAACCTTTTAGTTCAATTTGAAAAAATATGCCAGTTTGAGTATTGCTGGTGGCATTAGCTGTGGTATTAGCTGTGGTTAAGCTATTGGTATAACGCCTACCGATGACTCTAAGCCGCCAACAACAATTTTCCTTCTCAAGCCCCACAAAAGCTTCTTGCGTTAGGTCAAGTAATAAGGAATGCTGCCAACGTCCAACCGCAAACCAATCGTCATAAATAGGCCAACGGATGGAAACATCGCTCTCGATAATATCATTGCCACGTAATACACTGTTACTGTCCTTGTAGGACTGTAGGAGCAAGCGTTCGCTGTCACCAAGATTTAATGAGTTATCGGCCAAAGCAGCATCCAGCGTATCCTCAATCAAATTACTTTTCCTGTAGGTATAGCCAATATTTATTAGCTCGCCGGGATTGTTAACAATATGCATCCCCGCATTGCCTCTGACTATCTCATTAACATCAGGATCCCATTGTATTCCGGTTTGGACAGAAAAATGATTATTAAGTTGACTACTTAACTCCGCCACCAAGGGCGAAAAAGTACTGGTTTGTACGGCATTATTCAAAAAGTCATTGCCAATGGGCACTACTGGCCCAGTGACTTCACGGTTTTGCAAATAAACTATCTGACCGACATTCAGTATTAATTTTTCCAACCCTTTTGCTGAATCAACTAAACGTGTCGTTAACGCAGCAGAAACCTGGTTGGCATCCTGTATTCTGTCACCACCACTGTAGCGGTTTTCTCTAAACAAACTGCCATATTGGAAATCATACAAAGAGGTATCGAAAATAGGAATATTGCTTTGATTAACTTTAGGAATGTAAAGGTAAAAAAGTCTGGGCTCTAAGGTATGTAAGTATTTGCTTCCAAACAGATTAACATCTTTTTCTATAAACAAGCCACTGTCCATTGAGGCAATCGGTACTGTTCGGCTTACATTCGCATCTTCGAAAGCAGAATTTTCTTTACTGATTAAAAATTGTGTATGCTGTAAGGCAAGTTTTGGTGTTACGTAGGCATTTGCAGTGTTTAGCGGAAAGCTAACATACGGTTTAACATTAAACCGTATGCCGTCGGGCATTATACTGTCGTCATGTTGGAAATATACATATTCGCTTTCCAATCCCGTGTTGGCAGGAAAGGATTCAAATGCGTGGCCGAGGTTTAAATTAAGCTGTGGTAAGCGACGATAAGGTTTTAACCTACCCCTTAACGCAGGGTCTATAGTTTGAAAATCTTCTACGATCCCTGTAAGGGAGATGTCTTTATCAGCATAAGACGCATCTGCATGACTTCTAAGGTAACTGAAGTTTGAAAAACTCAGTGCACTGCCTAACTCAGAGAAATATTCACTGTCTGAAACGCGATTCAAATCAACATTAGCACTGATATTGGGCGTAAACTGCGTGGTATTCGTTATCGTTGCCCAATATCTTGATTTATTAGCGATGCTATCATCGGGCATGAACTCAGCGTTCACCAAGCCTTTTGATTTCTCGGTCAGATACCGAAAATCACCTGCCAGTAATGAGCCTCGATCGGAGTAATAACGTGGGCTTATCGTTGCATCATAGTTTGGGGCTATATTCCAGTAGAAGGGTGCTGAAAAGTTAAAGCCGCCTTTTTGAGTTCGTCCAAAAGATGGTGCAAGGAAACCGGATTTTCTTCTATCGTCAATCGGAAAAGAAAGGTAAGGCGAATAAAATACCGGCACCCCTTTAAACTCTATCCAGACATTTTTTGCCGAACCACGGCCGGTTTTTTTGTTCATTTTAAAATCGGCAGCATGGGCTATCCAATCCTGATTGCCAGGTTCGCAGGACGTATAGGACACATTCTTGTATCTCGATAAAGTTTTGCTGTCACGATACACCGTACTGGCCTTACCTCTGATTGGTGCTGTTGGCGAAATAAATAACGTATCTCGCAAACGTGCCTCATCACTGGCTAGCTTTAACGTTGCGGTATCGGTGAATAAAGACAACTCATCTTCGCTGTAAAAGACATTGCCGTGTAAATCCAGATTCTCTGAAATCGAATCATAATTTGCCGAATTGGAGGATGCTTGCTGATCGGCACGTTTCATCTTGACATTGCCTTGATAATTGCCGACTTCATTATCGTAGATTTCGGCAGCATTGGAATCCATATCCACATCGGCATTATCGCGCTGCTTTTTATCAGGCACATAATATTTCTGTGTACCTAGCTGAATGGAGCAATTACCCCAAGGATTATTTTTAAAGCGATCCCTTAAGGTATTGAAAATATGTTCTTCTTTATAATCAAATGCGGGGTCTAGTAAGCTTAAACGGCTATGTTCTTCAGCATCAACAACACGCGCTTCGCCTTTGGGATCGGCACCTTCCAGCTGGCAATTCCACTTTCCTTCTTCACCTTTGGCGTCACAATTCCAGCCGCGCGGTTTGATGTTATCGCCTGCTACTGGTTTACTGCTTGCTGACACGGGTTTTTGAGTCGCCGGTAGAGCTCGCGGTAGCGCTTCTGAAATGATTGGAGATGACTTAGGTTTTGCCGAAATGGGATTGCTAATCGGTGCAGGTACTTGTTCTACCACCTTTTCCTGTACTTGAGCCTCGACAGGCTTAATGGCTTGAAGGGGTTTAGTATCGAATGTCTGCGCTTTTTCCGCAGTCTCGGTTATTTTGGGTGCAATGATTTTAGGAGTGGCGCTAGATATTGGGTTGGCGGCCGCTGCCGACCCCACACAAACCCATTCTTTGGTGTTTTTGTCTTGTTGGCAGTTCCAATCAGCTTCACTAGCAAAGCTGGTTGATGCAAAAAGCGATAAAAAATAGACCAGATACAATCGGACGAGCATGAGTTATGGAAGTTTAGTAGCTTAACGGGTCAAAAATCGAATAGAATGCCAGCGCGAATTCTACCTCAATTTGCCTTTGCGTTATAACCAATCTACCCTCATCCTCATGATCTCTGACGACTTCCGAAAAATAACTCTGCTTGATTGGCTGGAGAATGACTTGCTTTTACCTGTCAATTGCTGCGAACCCGCGTCCAGCGATGCCAGTTTTCGGCGTTATTTCAGGATTACCTTGCCCGATCAGCAATTAATCGTGATGGATGCGCCGCCGGATAAGGAAAATATCGCGCAATTTATTAAAGTCGCTGAGTTTTTGCGGCTTTCCCACGTTAATGTGCCACGCATTTATCACCAAAACCTGGCGGACGGCTTTCTAGTGTTAGAAGATTTTGGTTCTGTCTCGTTTTTGGATAAAGTCAATTCTGATAATGCTAATGAGTTATACGGCAATGCTTTAAACAGTTTGTTAACGCTGCAAACCCATGCTGACCTCAACAAATGTGCCCTGCCCCGTTATGATGAAACCCTGCTGCGCAGGGAGCTCGGTATTTTTGCAGACTGGTTCATCAAACAAGCATTAGACTTAGAAATACCTACTGCAATCTGGGATAAGGTCTGCAACATTTTGGTTAATTCTGCACTGGAGCAACCTGTTAGCTGTGTTCACCGCGATTACCACTCCCGTAACATTATGGTTTTACACGATAATTCTATTGGCATTATCGACTTTCAAGATGCTGTTATTGGCCCTGTAACTTACGATTTGGTGTCATTATTACGCGATTGTTACATCGCTTGGCCGCAAGATCAGGTTAATCTATGGATGTCCCAGTATTACCAAAAACTTAAACAAGCTGACATCATAATCTGCGATCTACCTCAATTTACCCGCTGGTTTGATCTGATGGGCATGCAGCGGCATCTAAAAGCTATCGGTATTTTTTCTCGGCTTAACATTAGGGATGGCAAATCTGGCTATCTTAAAGACATTCCTCGTACTTTGAATTACGTCATGGCGCAAGCCAAGGTTTATCCAGAGCTGGCTGATTTTCATGGCTTTTTACTGCAACACGTGTTGCCAACTTATATGAGAAACTGATGAAAGCGATGATACTGGCCGCAGGTCGCGGCGAAAGGATGCGGCCTTTAACTGACCACACACCAAAACCCTTGCTACCTGTCGCTGGCAAGCCATTGATTGTACGCACTATCAATCAACTTGTTGCGGCAGGATTTACCGACATTGTTATAAACCACGCCCACTTAGGTCAGCAGATAGAAGATACGCTAGGGAATGGCAAGCACTTAGGCGCGCACATTGTCTATTCGCCCGAAGGTGAACAAGCATTGGAAACCGCAGGTGGCATCATTAATGCGCTGCCTTTATTAGGAAAAGCGTCATTCCTGGTCGTCAACGGCGATATTGCCACAGATTTTCCCTATACTGAGCTGTACAAAATCAAGGTAGATCTCGCGCATATTGTGCTGATTGATAACCCGCTCCATCATCCACAAGGCGATTTTGCTTTAGACAAGTCAGGCAAGGTCATAGAAAACGACCATCAACGCTATACGTTTAGCGGAATTGGTCTGTACCATCCCGACTTATTCAACAACACGCCATCAGGAATAAGCAAACTAGCACCGTTATTACGTGCAGCTATCTCCGCAAAAAAAGCGACGGGGCAGTATTATTCAGGATTTTGGATGGATATTGGAACGCCTGAACGGTTACAGGAACTAGAAGCGCATCTACGCAAGCTTTAAAGATACCTACCGCTTACTTTCTAAAAGCAATAAATTTCCGGTACGGGGAATCTTTCTGTCAGGTCAAGCCCTCCATGTAATAGTGCATCAACGCCAGATAACCTAAAAAGCCCATCGTAATCACCTTATAAAACTCCTTGCCTAATAGATGGCTGGTTATCAGATTAACGAGATTACCACCATAAGCTTGCAGCAGGAAAGCCAGCAAAAACGAAATTACCGGCAATATGATAAAGATGTTCAATTCATATCGTGCAGCAAAACGATAAAGAAAATTCTGCGGCTGTCGGTTATGTTTATTGTAATCATGCGTCACGTAAAACAGATACACCGTCGCATCATGCACAAAACGCGGCACTAAAATCGCCATAAAATAGTGTTGCTGAAGAAACAAATAAAAACTGGCCAGCACCAAAAGCACATTCGACCAATAAAACCACAATCCGAACGATGTAGTGACCAAATGCTGATAAACAAATGCGGCTACCACCAACAACAAACAACCCAAAGCGGCAACAAGTTTAATCCAAACAATCTGGTCTTCTGCCAGGCTGTTTCTCAAAAAAATGCTGATATAAATGGCAACGCCAGGCCGCTACACTAAGCGTTAACAACAACTTAAACACCGATTCCGGCAATTGGCACATGCCCCGCGCAATTCCATATTGCTGTTTAAGTACGTGACAGACTATCCAAGTCGCCACAACGGCATACAGTAAGCGATACGGCAACAGCATATTGCCCAAAATATAGGCAACCGCAATGACAACCGTCATCAAGATTATTTGACGTTTATAATGCTTTAAGTAATCTGGATTACTCACCAGCATGATATTACTGGCGATAATATGTGGCGTTCCGAACAAGCTTTGAAATAACACGAAATGATAAGGGCTGCTGGGTAGGTTATTCCTTAAATAATCCTGCCAAACCCGTGATCGTGAAATTGCAGCAGAAAACACAGTGGGATAACGCCGTAAAGCCCTAACAAAAGGCAAAACGAGACCGCCTGTTTTTGATCACACACAGTATCGTGAATGGAAACGGACGACGCTGACATAGTGCTTTACTCTTTATCTGCTTTAGTTATTATTAGTGTCAAGATAAAGTTGCAAATTAACCCAAAAATACAGAAAATTTCAAGCAGCTTTTGAGTTTTTCACGATTTTTTCACAACATCATAATTATGCCATTTCACCTACATCCGCAATTGGAAAAAGACTGTATCTATATCGACAAGCTGGCGTTATGTCGGTTGTTACTTATGAACGACAGCCAATTTCCTTGGCTGATTCTAGTGCCTGAAATAGCAGGAATTACGGAAATTTATCAACTGAGTAAGCAACAGCAGATATTGTTGATCGAAGAATCAAGCTTTCTTGCCGAACGATTGAGCGAGCTTTACAGACCAGATAAGCTCAATATTGCAGCAATAGGCAATCTAGCCCCACAACTCCATGTCCATCATATTGTACGCTATCGCACCGATAAGGCCTGGCCTGCGCCAGTATGGGGTAAGTTTCCAGCGGTTGCTTATTCTGAGCAAGAGATTACGGATACAACTCGCTTAGTAATGAATGCGCTTAAAGCACCGTAGCAGGAAACGCTACAGATGGCGAATTTCCTCAGCCAACATTTCACAAAGCTTCTCAATCGCTCCACGGTTGTTGCGTATAAACGCTTTACCGTTATCAATAAGCAAGTTTCGATAATCGGCATCTGAAAACACGGTCTGAATTGCTGTAACAAGCGCTGCATTATCTTGACATTGTATCGCCGCATGGTTCGCCAACACCTTATTAGCTATTTCCTTAAAATTAGCCATGTACGGACCAAATAATACAGGCACACCAATGGCTGAGGCTTCCAACAGATTATGTCCGCCGACAGCTACCATGCTGCCGCCCACAAATGCCAGGTCTGCTGCTGCATACAGCATTTTTAACTCACCCATCGTGTCGGCTAGGTAAACGTCGGTATCCAGACTGCAGGGTTGTTTAGATGTACGGGTGACAACAGCCAATGCGTTTTGGCTGCATAATGTACCGACTTCGGCAAATCGTTCGGGATGTCTGGGGGCTATTATCAGTAATAACTCAGGTATTTTCGACTTAAGTTGCTCGTAAACATCCAAGAAAACCTGCTCTTCGCCTTTATGTGTGCTGGCGGCAATCCACACAAAACGATCTTTAAAAACAGTGCCTTTTAATTGTTTTCCTTCATTAATAATGTGCTCTGGTATTTCAAGATCGAATTTTATATTGCCTACAGTGATGACTTGCTCCGGTTTTGCACCAATTGCGATAAACCGTTTGGCATCTTCTTCAGTTTGAGCAGCAATCTGTTTTACGTTAGCAATAACAGGATGTATTAATGAGGGAATTTTTTGGTAACCCCGCGCCGATTTTTCCGATAATCGGGCATTAATGACGTATAACGGAATATTGTTGTTACCGCAGTAGGTAAACAAATTTGACCAGATTTCGGTTTCCATAATGACCGCAAGTACAGGCTTGAAACACTGCATAAACCGCCCAACCGCATCGGGCGTGTCGTAAGGCAGATAAACATGTTCGACCGTTAGACCCAGCACAGCAAGAACTCTAGCTGATCCGGTGGGAGTGGTTGTGGTAATTAATAGCTTTGCTTGCGGGTACTGCTGCTGTAACCGCCTAATCAGGGGAAATAAGGCTTCAGCTTCACCCACGGAAACGGCATGAAACCAGATGACACCTTGAGGATGGTTTTTATCGTAGAAAGCAAAGCGTTCACGCCATCGTAGACGATAATCTGGTGCTTTGATGCCTCGCCAAAGCAGACGGAGCAGAATGAAGGGAATTATTAAGTAAAAAACAGCCGAATAAAAAGCTCTCATCAGACGATTTTTTTAACTTTCCTGGCGTACAAGATAGGTATTTAGCCCCGCAAACTTACCACGAAGGATTCAGGCTAACGCTCTCTCGAACGTATAGCCTGAACACAGATCGTATCGAGCCTAAAAAGCTTAAGCTTCAGCCGCAACTTTGATTGACATGGTTACAATCACGTCGGAATGCAGATTAACATCGACAGCGTAATCGCCAACCTGTCTGATTGTGCCATGTGGCAAGCGAATTTGATGTTTTTCAACCGCACCGCCCGCTTGATTAATGGCTTCCGCTATATTGAGAGTACCTACAGAACCGAACAAACGTCCTTCATCACCCGCTTTGTGCGTGATAACGATTTCCAGCTTACTCAGCTTGTCCGCATGAGCTTGGGCAGCACCCAGTTTATCAGCCGCTGCTTTTTCAAGATCAGCACGACGTTCTTCAAATTCAGCTATTTTTTTAACTGTAGCAGGCACGGCCTTGCCTTGAGGAACTAGGTAGTTTCTGCCGTAACCATTTTTAATGCTAACTTTGTCACCCAGATTACCCAGGTTTGCTATTTTTTCAAGAAGTATGACTTCCATTTTAATCACCTCTCGGCTGTTAACCGACTAATTGCCATTAGGCATTTAAGTTTAATTCAATTTTCTTTTGCGTATATCTAGCCAAGTATCACTGAAGCCCACTAAGGCAACGGGGAATAGGCTATAGGGTATCAAAAACAGGGTAATGTAAAACATGGCTACGGCGTACTGCGCTATCTTCATTCTGGAAAACACCGTGTGTAATACAGCAATGCCAATGAATGTATACAATATAAGTACAATTATGGCGCTGTTCCAGGCTATTTGAGACACTGCTCCAGAACTAAGCAGGGCAACACCAATAATCACAAGACTAATGATAGCCAGCCTGGGTTCGGTCTTTAATGATAGAAACTCTTCTCTAAAACCACCCGGATTGTAAAGTATAGATTGCCACCAGCGCCCTAGGAACAAGCCCAGCATCATGCTGAACACGGCACCAGCGGCGGCTATTCCGGTCATATACGGTGCTATAAAAGCTATCGTCCGTTTGATATCTTCTGCGGGAGCGTTAGCTGGCACCATTTTAGGCATGACTTGCGCCCACATTGCCGCAGGATCGGTATTGAGTAGATAGTACACAACAACACCCACAATACCTATCAAAACCGCCATCTCAACAGCTAATGACATGTGCCGCCCTTCCCTGAGGACAATTGCGATTAACCAAATGGGTATCCACAAGAACAACACATAGATCAGGATGAATTGATAGCTGACTTGGATGAATGTAGCCAGTATTCCTGCTGCCAGACTTGAACACACAAGAATAATTAGCCCTTCATAAGCACCTTTCCTGAGCGTGACTAAGGCAACCGCACCTGAGCTAAATACACTTAATGGAGCCAAAATTAGCGACAACATCGCCAGCGTAGAAGCCAAAAGCATGGCTTCTAATCTGCCTCGCATAATGTATGCCGCTAACCATTTCATCCGATTGATTACCTGTTTACTTGTGTGCGTCGCAATAAGGCATCAAGGCAACCATACGCGCCCGCTTGATAGCGACGCATAATGCCCTTTGGTGCTTTGCGCTGGTACCAGTAATACGGCTAGGAATAATTTTGCCGGTTTCTGTGATGTAATCTTTCAATAAATCAATATCTTTGTAATCAATTTCCGTTCCACCTTCACCGAAACGGCTTAATTTTTTGCGTCTAATATTACGTGCCATAAATATTCCTTGTAATGTTCTCAATTAAATAACAGCGTCTGGATCAATTTCATCCGAATCAAGATCTTCATCTATCGGATCATCCAGATCATCCAGATCAACATCATCAAGGACAACGGCTTCTGCTGCGATAGCCGCTTCTTTGGCCAATAAGCCTTTAGCTCGTGCTTCAGCGGCTTTACTTTCTTCTGCGGTTGCAATCGCTATGGCGGAAACCTCGGTAATAGCCCCCTTTTGGACAAGTATCATGCTACGTAAAATAGCATCATTGAACCGAAAACCACTTTCTAATTCGACCAGCGTTGGTTGGTCGCATTCAATGTTCATCAACACGTAATGGGCTTTGTGGATTTTCTTGATCGGGTAGGCCAAGTGCCGACGACCCCAATCTTCCAGGCGGTGTATTTTGCCGGACGCGGTTTCGATAATCGACTTATAGCGATCAATCATCGCCGGTACTTGTGCGCTCTGGTCTGGGTGCACTAAAAAAACAATTTCGTAATGTCGCATAATTTTCCTTACGGTTAAAGCCTCCCACCGCCTATGAGAGAAGATGGTGAAGCAAGAGCAGCGCAGTTAAGCACCAATGAAAAACCCAACATTGTAGCCTTTTTTATTGATATTGGAAAGCTTTAGACTTGAAATTTACCTACTTTTTAATAATCACATGCAGATTTTGTAAATCCAATTTGACATCTATCGTCAACACTGAATATTCGCTTCAATCGTGTTGTTCGCCGAACGGGTGACGGATTGTCCTCAAACGAAATCGAATCACTGCGTAAAGAACTTGTGATAGCCGAATGGGTAAACCTTACCATCTCGGCTTCCACTCTTTATCTTCGCGCCAGTTCTGCTCCAAGTTTGCCTATGAAACCTATTTGAACGCACTCGACGTTGAAATTGGTACGCTTGAATCATTTAAAACCTTACTGACTAGTCAACCCGAAACGCCGCTGTGGTTTTGGCGGCTATGGTTTATGGGGCGCATTCCCTGGTCTCGCTACAGTAACGCCAGCAAGTCAGCTTAGATCTGAGCGATTAGAAACGGTATGGGAATCTAATCCATCACCCCTAAAAAACGAAGCAACATAAATTAACCGTACAATTTACAAAACTTAACCAGCCATCACTCCATCCACTTTCTGAAAGCCTTTCGGTAAATTTAAGCCTCGGTTCGCCCGATTGCCGGAATAATGGGCAATATCGATTGCTTTAAGTGTTAATTGCCGTTTTCCTGCCACGACCACCAATTGCCCGTTAACTGGAATGGTCGCCATCGCCACCACACGATCTTTATCAGTCGCTAAATCTTTGGTCGGGATTTGGATGATTTTGTTGCCCTTCCCTTTTGCCAGCTCAGGTAACTCAATGACAGGAAAAATCAATAATCGCCCTTGTAATGTAACAACCGCGAGAAAATCCGACTGATTAGTTATCAATGCAGGTCTAACGACTTTTGCGCCAGTTGGTAGGGAAATAAGCGATTTACCCGCCTTATTTTTGCAAACCAGTTCTTTCACTTGCACCCTGAAACCATACCCCGCACTACTAGCTAACAAATACCAATCGTCAGGATTACCTGCCAATAAATATGTAAATAATGAGCCGGGCGCAGGATTTAAGCGTCCCGTTAATGGCTCACCTTGGCTTCTTGCTGATGGCAGATCGTGCGTGGTGGCACTATAAACTCGTCCAGTAGAATCCAATATATAAACAGGTTGTGTAGAGCGGCATTTCGCCATATCAAGGAAACTGTCACCTGAACGGTAACTCAAGCTTTCCACATCGAAATCATGCCCTTTTGCCGCCCTGATCCAACCCTTCTCAGATAAGATGACGGTCAATGGCTCATTGGTGATTAACGCTGTCGTTTCCAGCGCTTGCGCGGCTTCCCGTGCGACAATAGGCGAGCGGCGATTGTCACCATACTTTTCTGCGTCCTCTTCCAACTCGGATTTAATCAAGTTATTCAATAATTCTTTTGAACCTAAAATGGCTTCCAATTGCTGCCTTTCCTGTTCCAGCTCCGCCTGTTCGCCTTTGATTTTGATTTCTTCTAACTTAGCAAGATGCCTTAATTTCAATTCCAGAATGGCTTCAGCTTGAATGTCAGCAATGCCAAAGCGTTCAATCATAACGGCTTTGGGGTGGTCTTCAAAGCGGATGATGGCAATCACTTCATCAATATTCAGGAAGGCAATGAGCAAGCCTTCCAATACATGC
>SHZQ01000022.1 GCA_009695535.1 Methyloglobulus sp. | reverse complement strand
GCGTACATCCAACCCAAGTGAATCAATGGAAAAAGGAATTGATGAATAATGCCGGCAGTCTATTTGAAGGTAAACGGGGCCAACACCGACTAATGCGCAAAGCGATCCAGATCGGCTGTATGCAAAAATTGGGTAAGTAAACACGGAGCTGGATTGGCTTAAAAAAAGCCTGGAATCAGTCTATAGAGAACTACTATTTATATAATTCAACTAGGCATAGTTGCTTGTTCATAAACTAGTTATCATTTTGAAGTATGGTACCGAGAAAAGGACTTGAACCTTCACGGGCTTGCGCCCACTAGCACCTGAAGCTAGCGTGTCTACCAATTTCACCACCTCGGCGGAGGATGCTTAAAGCGAAGCGAGGGCGAAATATACTCGTCATGCTTGGCTTTGTCAATGAGATGGTCGACAGGTAGATGGACTGGGTTTGGTAAATAGGCTAATCCAAAATCTCATCTAATTTAACCTTAACCACTGATACTGATGTATATTGCACTTATAGCCTAGTTTTTTGCAAAAATCTCAGACGATAATGCAAGCGATAAGCATCTAAAAGATTAAGTAATCTCTGAGAAAGTCCTTCAACAAGCTCAGGACGAACGGTGAGGTGTTGATTCCGTTTGTGGTGAGCAGTCAGTTTGTCGAATGGTCGAACCATGAATGTAATCAATTTATTCAGAAATTCCTTAAAGCTATCATTAACCTCTTTTTTTCCAGTATAAAACGGAGAAAATGGCTCGAATCCCCAAATTTGGTAAAAACATGACCTCAAAGTCCAAAAAAGACGTTGCTTTCAGCACAAAAAAAGATCCTTACATTCAGCGCGAAGCTGAAAAATATGAACAACCCATCGCTAGCCGAGAGCATATCCTGCAATTGCTGGAACACACTGGCAAACCCTTGCGCCGTGCCGAAATAGCCGATGCTTTCTCGATTACCGAAGAAGATCAACTTGAAGCCTTGCGCCGTAGGTTACGGGCGATGGAGCGCGACGGACAGTTGTTGTTTAACCGAGTGCAACAATACTGTGTGGTCAACAACAAAGATTTGATAGTGGGTCGCGTGATTGGTCATGCAGATGGCTTTGGCTTTGTTAAGCCGGACGACGGCTCGGACGACTTATTTATGTCGCCACGAGAGATGAATCCCTTATTGCACAATGATCGGGCAATGGTTCGCATTGTAGGCATAGACAAAAAAGGCCGTAGGGAAGGTGCGGTCGTTGAAATACTAGAACGTAACACGCACCAAATCGTTGGCAGGTTATATAAGGAAGACGGCTTTACTTATGTCGTTCCAGAACAAAAAAATATTGCCCAAACGGTATTAATTCATCAAGACGGCGTTGGTAAAGCCAAGCAAGGGCAAATCGTCGTCGCAGAAATTACCGAACAGCCGACCAAGCAACGTCAACCGATAGGCCGAATTATTGAAGTGTTAGGCGATCACCTTGCGCCGGGCATGGAAATTGAGATGGCGATTCGTTCCCATGAATTACCGTATGTTTGGCCGGACGAGTTACTGGAGGAAATCAAACCGCTGACGGCGGAAGTGCCGGAATCCGCAAAAGTAGACCGTACCGATTTGCGGAAGACTCCGTTGGTCACGATTGACGGCGAAGATGCCCGTGATTTCGATGATGCGGTGTTCTGCCAGAAAACCCCCAAAGGCTGGAAGCTGCTGGTTGCGATTGCCGATGTCTCGCATTACGTCAAGATCGGCGCCGCGCTGGACAAGGAAGCGCAAAAGCGCAGCACGTCAGTGTATTTTCCCGAACAAGTCATCCCCATGCTGCCGGAAATTTTGTCAAACGGCTTGTGTTCGCTGAATCCTGACGTGGATCGCTTGTGCATGGTTTGCGAACTCATGATTGACCAGGAAGGCAAGGTAAGCAAATCACGGTTTTTTGAAGCCGTCATGCGCTCTCATGCGCGACTAACTTACACGGAAGTCGCCAAAATACTCGTTGATGGCGATAAGGAGCTGATTACCAAATACAAAACCTTACTCCCTCATCTCAAGCAGCTTTACGATTTGTACAAAGTCATGCGCGTCAGCCGTGAGCAACGCGGTGCAATGGATTTCGACACCCAGGAAACCCGGATCATTTTCGGCGCAGACCGAAAAATAGAAAAAATCGTGCCTACCGTACGTAACGATGCCCATAAACTGATCGAAGAATTCATGATTACTGCCAATATGGCGGCGGCGAAATTCTTGAATGCTAAAAAAATGCCCAAGCTGCTTAGAGTGCATGATGGCCCCAGTGCTGATAAGCTCATGAACCTGAAAACATTCTTGGGCGAGTTAGGTTTATCATTGGGTGGCGGTGATAAGCCAACACCGCTGGATTACATGTATTTGATCGAGTCCGTTAAAGACAGGGCGGATTGCCATTTGATACAGACCGTATTGCTTAGGTCGATGTCGCAAGCGGTATATAGCCCGGAATTGAAAGGCCATTTCGGCTTGGCGCTGGATGCGTATGCCCATTTCACCTCACCGATACGGCGTTACCCCGACTTGCTGGTGCATCGTGCCATCCGGCATTGCTTACAGGGCAATAAGCCGGAAACGTTTGTCTATGGTTTTCCAGATATGATAACGCTGGGCGAATCCTGCTCCGCCAATGAACGCAGGGCGGACGATGCGACCCGTGATGTGGTCAGTTGGCTCAAATGCGAATACATGATGGACAAAATAGGCGAGGTATTTCCTGGTATTATCTCAGCGGTTACTTCGTTTGGCTTTTTTGTCGAACTCGCCGAAATTTATGTTGAAGGCTTGGTGCATATCAGCAATTTGGGTCAAGATTATTTCCATTTCGACCCTACCAGCCATCAGTTAATTGGTGAGCGCACTGGCAGCAAATTCCGCATTGGTGACCGTGTTATGGTCAAAGTGGCGCGGGTTAGTCTGGACGACAAAAAGATTGATTTTGACTTAGTGGTAAAAAATAGCGTGAAAGAACCGACAGCTGGCGGTAAGCTGATAAGGAAGCGTCGGAAAAAATAGCTTGAGCGGATTATACCTGCGTGGTTAATCTTCCTTTGCCTAATAGATGGACAAAATGAATGTGCCTACGAAGGAAGCGCACCAATCGAGAACGCGAACGATGCGTTTCTTTAGTGCAATGCATCCTATCCCAACGATACCCCCTAGTTTCTGTCATAAAACGAATTTAGCCTATATAATGATACAGTTATTGAGCAAGTGAGTACGCAGTGAACATCAAAGATTATATGAATGACCTGGGCATAAAAGCCAAAAAAGCGGGTCGGGAGATCAGTCGCACTGAATCAGGCAAGAAAAATTTGGCTTTATTGAAGATTGCCGAGGTGATCGAAGCCAGTGCTGATAATTTAGTCAGCGAAAATCAGAAGGATTTGGCGACTGGCAAGGCGAACGGTTTGGATGCTGCGATGTTAGACCGCCTGGCACTCACGCCGAAAAGCATCAACGCGATGGTCGAAGGCTTAAAGCAAGTTGCCGCTTTGCCTGATCCAATCGGGGAAATCACCGATTTAAGTTACCGTCCATCCGGCATTCAAGTGGGGCAAATGCGTGTGCCTTTAGGCGTTATCGGCATCATTTACGAATCGCGCCCGAATGTCACCGTCGATGCTGCCGCCTTATGTCTTAAATCCGGTAATGCTTGTATTTTACGGGGCGGATCGGAATCCATCTATTCCAATCAGGCGATTGCCGCTTGCATAGCTAAAGGTTTGGCGGAAGCAGGCTTGCCAACAGAAGCGGTCCAGATTGTCGCCACAGCAGATCGTGCCGCAGTGGGCGAATTGATTACGATGAACCAATATGTCGATGTGATCGTGCCACGAGGTGGTAAGGGTTTGATCGAACGGATTTCCAAGGATGCGACCATTCCCGTTATCAAACACTTAGATGGCATCTGCCATGTGTACATCGATGATAATGCTGATATTGACAAGGCTATTCCCATTGCAGGCAATGCCAAAACCCACCGATACGGCGTTTGCAATGCGATGGAGACTTTACTCGTTGCGGAAAGTATTGCCGGAAAAGTATTGCCATTGCTGGCCGAAAAATATTTGGAAAAAGGCGTGGAACTGCGCGGCTGCCCTAAGACCTGTTCATTGATTCCTGCGTGTATAAGGGCAACGGAAGAGGATTGGAAAACCGAATACTTAGCACCTATCCTGTCCATCAAAATCGTCAGCGGTTTGGATGAGGCCATCGAACATATCAACCATTACGGCTCGCTCCATACCGACGCGATTGTGACCGAAGACTACAGCAAGGCCAGGCGGTTTTTGCGGGAAGTCGATTCCAGCTCGGTGATGGTGAATGCCTCTACCCGTCTTGCCGATGGTTTTGAGTATGGCTTAGGCGCAGAAATAGGCATCAGCACCGATAAGCTTCACGCCCGTGGGCCAGTTGGATTAAAGGGTTTGACCTCGCTTAAGTACATCGTCCTGGGTGACGGTCATATCCGGCAATAAATGATCGGCATTTTTGGCGGCACATTCGATCCGGTGCATTATGGGCATCTTAGATCAGCGCTTGAAGTCAAAGAATTATTCGGGTTAGATGAAGTCAGGTTGATTCCCAGTTCGCAGCCGCCACATAGAAGTCAACCTCATGCAACGGCTAGTATGCGCGTACAGATGTTAAATATGGCGATTGCAAATCAGCCCGGACTTGTCATTGATACCCGCGAAATTGACAGGGCAGGGGCTTCTTATATGGTGCTGACCTTGGAATCCTTACGGCAGGATTTTCCAGATCAGCCTTTGTTATTGTTCATTGGTAGCGATGCTTTCAATCAACTGACAAGCTGGCATCAATGGCAACGGTTATTTGATTTCGCCCATATTGTCGTGTTGACCAGACCAGGCTTTCCGGTGCTGCTACTTGATGAGTTTTTCGCGGTCAGGCAGGTGGGCGATAGAGATGAGCTGGCACAAAACTTAAGCGGAAAACTGTATTGCCAACCCATTACTCAACTCGATATTTCTGCAACTGCGGTTAGGAAAATCTTCGCAGATCATCACAATCCGGCATTTTTATTGCCTGATGCCGTGATAGCATATATCAATCAAAACAAGTTATATCAAGCGCAAATTGCGCATTAACCTTAATAAAACGACCAGGAACACGAATGCAAGCAGACAAATTATTGAAAATTGTCCAGGATGAATTGGACGAACGCAAAGGCCTACAGATTACGACTTTGGATGTGCGCGACAAGACCAGTTTCACCGATTACATGGTGCTGGTAACGGGTACTTCCAACCGTCATTTGAATTCATTATGTGAGAATGTATCCGCGAAAATCGGAGAAAGCGGCGTTAAACCCTTGGGTCTTGAGGGTGGTGTTGGTGCTGATTGGGTATTATTGGATATAGGCGATGTCATCGTTCATGCCATGACTGCTCAAGCGCGGGAATTCTATCAACTGGAAAAGTTATGGTCAGTCGATAGGCCGAAAGAAATCGAAAAACAAGCAGGTTGAAAACAAAGTCAGCCGAGTGCTGCAAGAGCAATAACGTATCAATTCATGCCGAATTAACAGCAATAAATAACAGGAACACATGAAACACTACAAAATCGCGGTATTGGCAGGGGACGGCATTGGGCCGGAAATTACTCAGGAAGCAATCAAAGTTCTAAAGGTTATTGAAGAACGAAATTTCGTCAAATTCGAGTTAATGCCAGCCGCATTCGGTGCTTGCGCTTATTTTGAGTTTGGTGATGCGTTTCCGCAAAGCACTATCGATATATGCGATAAGGCTGATGCCATCCTTAAAGGGCCAATTGGCTTAAGCCATGAGGAATCGAAAAATATCCCCATTGATAAGCAGCCAGAGCGCGGCGCCTTGCTGCCCTTGCGTCGGCGGTATAACACTTACGCCAATTTTCGTCCGGTTTTTTTACCCAAGGCGTTGGGGCATTTTTCTCCCCTAAAAGCTGAGATTATCGGTGAAGGCATAGACCTTATGATAGTCCGCGAATTGGTGGGCGGGCTGTATTTTGGTAGCAAAGAATCCGGTGTCAACGAGAAAGGTTTGCGTTATGTGAAGGAAACCCTTGAATATGACGAGTTGCAAATCCGCCAAATTATGCACCAGGCGTTTAAATTAGCCATGAAACGCCGGAAATTGCTGCACAACATCCACAAAAGCAATGTACTGAAATCCAGCGTGTTGTGGAATGAGGTGATGGAAGAAGTTGCCGTGGAATATCCGCAAGTGAAAGTCGTCAATTATCTGGTGGATGCGGCAGCGACAGCATTATGCTTAAATCCAACCCAGTTTGATGTGATGGTCATGGAAAATATGTTCGGCGATATTCTTAGCGATCAGGGCGGTGGTATTTTGGGTTCGCTGGGCTTAATGCCGTCGGCCTGCTTGGGTGATGACAAAGCGTATTACGAGCCGTCACATGGCTCTGCACCCGACATTGCTGGAAAAAATATCGCCAATCCGTATTCCATGATTGGCTCGGTTGCCATGATGCTGGAATACAGTTTTAACATGGATAGGGAAGCCAAAAATATCTGGGCGGCAATGCAGAATGTGTTTGCCGACGGCTTTTCAACCGCCGATCTTTCCAAGCCGGGCAGTGGAGTCACGATGATAAGTACCCAGCAATTCGGCGATAAAGTAGTCGAGAAATTACGTGCAATGCCCCATGCTGACCTCGGTGATTAGGTGTTAAATACTAAAATAGTCCGCATAATGCCGCATTTACTTTCCTTATCTGTAAGCAATTGCTATAATGGCGGGTCTTGAAATGTGTAAATTTCAGGCGCGTAGCTCAGTTGGTTAGAGCACCACCTTGACATGGTGGGGGTCGTTGGTTCGAGTCCAATCGCGCCTACCAGATTTTATAAGGCACTGCTTAGTCAGTGCTTTTTTATTTTAGCGATAGATTGAAGTAGAGTTAAGCTAGTTACTATGCCCGTAGTCACTCTCCCAGACGGTTCCAAGCGCGAATTCGAACAAGCACTTACAGTGATGGAAGTGGCGCGTTCTATTGGTTCTGGATTGGCTAAAGCGACCTTGGCTGGCAAACTTGACGATAAAGTGGTTGATGCCAGCACTTTGATTGACCGCGATGTATCACTGCAAATTATTACCGCAAAAGATGAAGAAGGCGTTGATATTATCCGCCATTCGACCGCTCATCTACTTGCTTATGCCGTCAAAGAACTGTTTCCTGACGCGCAAGTGACAATAGGCCCAGTCATAGAGAACGGTTTCTACTACGATTTCTCCTTTGAGCGGCCATTTACGCCAGAAGACCTTGAAGCAATTGAGCGCAAGATGGTTGAGCTTGCCCAGAAAGACGAACCCGTGACCCGTGAGGTTTGGCAGCGCGATAAGGCTGTGGCGTTTTTCCATTCTATTGGTGAAAAATATAAGGCCGAGATCATCTCGTCGATACCTGCCAGCGAAGATATTGGCCTGTACCGTGAAGGTAAGTTCGTGGATTTATGCCGTGGCCCGCACGTGCCTAGCACCGGAAAGTTGCAAGCCTTCAAATTGATGAAAATTGCCGGCGCTTATTGGCGCGGTGACTCTAATAATGAAATGCTGCAACGCATTTACGGTACGGCTTGGGGCGATAAAAAAGACTTACAGGCTTATCTGCACCGACTGGAAGAAGCGGAAAAGCGCGATCACCGTAAAGTAGGCAAAGCCTTAGACTTGTTCCATACTCAGGAAGAAGCACCTGGCATGGTGTTTTGGCACGAGAAAGGTTGGGTCATTTACCAGCAAGTTGAGCAATATATCCGCGAAAAGTTACGTTATAAAGGCTACGGCGAGGTCAGAACGCCGCAAATCGTTGATAAGTCCTTGTGGGAAAAATCCGGTCATTGGGAAAAATTCAGCGCTGGTATGTTCACGACCCATTCGGAAAATCGTGATTACGCGATTAAGCCGATGAACTGCCCTTGCCATGTGCAAATTTATAATCAAGGCTTAAAAAGTTACCGCGACTTGCCCATACGTTTGGCCGAATTCGGATCATGTCACCGTAATGAACCATCCGGCACTTTGCACGGTTTGATGCGGGTACGGAATTTTGTCCAGGATGACGCACACATTTTCTGCACAGAAGCACAGATACAGGATGAGGTTTCTGATTTCATCGACCTGTTGTTTGAGGTTTACAAAGATTTTGGTTTTGATGATGTTATCATCAAGTTGTCAACTCGCCCTGAAAACAGGGTAGGTGATGATGCTAGTTGGGATAAAGCGGAAAGCGCTCTTGAATTGGCCCTGAATAACAAAGGCTTGGTGTGGGATTTGCAACCAGGGGAGGGTGCATTTTATGGTCCAAAGATTGAGTTTTCTCTGAAAGATTGCATCGGACGAGTCTGGCAATGTGGCACTATTCAGGTCGATTTCTCCATGCCTGGACGATTGGGCGCGACTTACATTAGCGAGGACAGCTCAAGACAAGTGCCTGTGATGTTACATAGGGCTATACTAGGCTCGCTGGAACGCTTTATCGGCATTTTGATTGAACAGCACGCAGGTACATTTCCTGTTTGGTTGTCACCGATACAAATGGTGGTGCTAAATATTGCAGACCGACATGCAGAATATGCCACAAATGTGCTACGAGAGCTGGAAAAACAAGGCTTTAGGGCAAAAATAGACTTGAGAAATGAGAAGATCGGGTTTAAAATCCGCGAGCATTCTATGCAGCGAACACCTTACCTCATCATTATTGGCGATAAAGAGCTTGAACATCAGGCGATTACGGTACGTTCGCAGAAAGGTGAAGATTTAGGTAGTCTAGCAATCACTGACTTTACTCAACGAGTAAAACGAGCGATTGCAGACAAAACATAATGTTGTACTCGGAGGATTGAAATATCGCTGCTAAAAAAGATGAAACGCGCCTGAATGATGAAATCACCGCCAGAAAGGTGAGGGTCACGGGCGCTGAGGGTGAGGCATTAGGAATTATGTCGATAGATCAAGCAAGGCAAATTGCGTATGCCGCTGACCTTGACTTAGTGGAAATATCGCCAAACGCCGACCCGCCAGTCTGTAAAGTGATGAATTACGGCAAGCACCAGTTTGCGCTAAACAAAAAACTGCAAGAAGCCAAAAAGAAACAAAAGCAGATCCAAGTCAAAGAAATCAAGTTCCGACCTGGAACAGATGAAGGCGATTATCAGATAAAATTAAAAAGTCTGACCAAATTCCTTAATGAAGGCGATAAAACTAAGATAACTTTACGTTATCGCGGCAGGGAAATGGCGCATCGTGAGATTGGCATGGACGTGTTAAAGCGCATTGAAAAAGATTTGGAAGAATTAGCCATTGTCGAACAGTTTCCTAAAATGGAAGGTCGGCAGATGGTGATGGTGATGTCGCCTAAGAAGAAGAAATAATTGGCGATTTACTAACTTATCCGCTTCTTAAATGAAGCGATACGGCAACCACGGACTGGTTGTCAAAACAGCAAGCGGTTTTGCTGTTATTAATTCTCCAGGGCCAAGCATTTTGCCTTGTTGGGTTATTCTCAGGGATTTTATTAAATTTATTGGAGTGAAAACAAATGCCAAAAATTAAGACCAATCGGGGCGCTGCCAAGCGTTTCGCGCGGACAGGTAACGGCGGTTTTAAGTGTGGTCAATCACACAAACGTCACATCTTGACCAAGAAATCCACCAAAAGAAAGCGTCAGTTACGCAAACCAGCATCTGTCCATGCTTCTGATGTACGCATGGTCGCTCGCATGATGCCCTATAGTTAACCTGGAGTAGATAATGGCTAGAGTTAAAAGAGGCGTCACCGCAAGAGCAAGACACAAAAAAGTTTTAAAGCAAGCTAAAGGTTACTATGGTGCCCGTAGCCGAGTTTATCGCGTTGCCAAACAAGCTGTCATCAAGGCAGGTCAGTATGCGTACCGCGACCGCAAACAGAGAAAACGCCAATTCCGCAGGTTGTGGATAGTCAGGATCAATGCGGCATCTCGCATTTATGGCATATCTTATAGCCGCTTAATCAATGGCTTAACCAAAGCGAATGTGGCGATAGACCGTAAGGTTTTGGCCGACATCGCAGTACGCGACATTGAAGCCTTTGGCGAAATCGCAAAAATTGCGAAAGCCAATCAAAGCCCGCTTTCATAGCGATACGGCAAAAGACAGTAAGTTTTCAGCAGTAGAAGCCTATCCGTGCCTTATTAGGCATAGATAGGTAACTGGTTTTATTAAAGCCCCTTGCTTATCCTAATGATCGAGTTCAATCGTGTTAGCTAACTTAGATGAAATTCTCGCGCAGGCGACGAAATCCATAGCGGAAGCTCAGGATTTGAACCAACTCGATCAAGTCCGTGTTCATTATCTGGGCAAGAAAGGGCTTTTTACCTTACAAATGAAAGAGCTAGGCGCACTTGATCCCGATCAGCGTCGTGCTGTCGGGCAGGTCATCAACCAAGCCAAAGACCAGTTTCAAGAACAATTAAGCGCTAGGAAGCAGTCGCTCGATAATGTCGAATTAGAGCGCAGGCTGGCAAGCGAACGAATAGATGTCACTTTGCCAGGTCGAGGTCAATTAGCAGGTGGATTACATCCGGTCACGACCACGCTGAGACGTATTGCAAAGATTTTTGCCAGCGTCGGTTTTACTGTCGTTGAAGGGCCTGAAATCGAAGACGATCACCATAACTTTGGTGCGCTGAATATTCCAGAACATCATCCCGCCAGGGCAATGCACGATACCTTTTATTTCGATGCGCACACGGTATTAAGGACGCATACATCGCCCGTGCAGATTCGGGTTATGGAGACCGAAAAGCCGCCGTTGAAAGTCATTGCACCCGGGCGCGTGTATCGTTGCGATTCCGATATCACGCATACACCCATGTTCCATCAAGTCGAAGGTTTTCTCGTGGATACTGATGTCAGCTTTGCTGACCTGAAAGGTGTGGTGTATCAGTTCTTACGTGCATTTTTTGAAAAAGACATACAAGTCCGTTTCCGACCTTCTTATTTTCCGTTTACCGAGCCATCCGCAGAAGTCGATATCGAATGTGTGATGTGCAATGGTGAAGGTTGTCGTGTGTGCAGCCAAACTGGATGGCTGGAAGTGATGGGCTGCGGCATGATCCATCCTGAAGTGTTTAAGGCGGTCAATATCGACAGCGAAATCTACAACGGCTTTGCGTTTGGTATGGGCGTGGAAAGATTAGCGATGTTGCGTTACGGTATTAATGATTTGCGGTTGTTTTTCGAGAACGACCTCAAGTTTTTGAGGCAATTTCATTAAACCCTAATCAAGGAAGATTTGACACATGCAAATTAGTGAAACTTGGTTAAGGGAATACGTCAATCCGCCTGTTTCGACAGAGGAATTGGTCGCACAATTGACGATGGCAGGCTTGGAGGTTGATTCTGTAACACCTGCTGGGGCGTTATTCAACGGCGTGGTCATCGGTGAAGTGCTATCAACCGAGCAACACCCCGATGCGGATAAGCTCAAGGTTTGCTTGGTTAACGTAGGCGGTACAGAACCGCTGCAAATTGTCTGTGGTGCCAGCAATGTCAGGCCAGGCTTAAAAGTCCCTGCCGCCTTGGTTGGCGCAGTATTACCCGGCGACTTCAAGATCAAACCTGCCAAGCTGCGGGGTGTGGAATCATCGGGTATGCTTTGCTCGGAAAAGGAGTTGGGAATTGCAATCGATGCCAATGGCTTGATGGAATTGCCGCCCGATGCGCCAACGGGCGTGGATATTCGGGAATACCTAAGCCTTAATGATTCGATTATCGAAATCGACTTGACACCTAATCGAACCGACTGCCTAAGCGTTGAGGGCATAGCCAGGGAAGTGGCGTTGCTGAATGGCATGGATTGGACGACAACCCAAATTAAAGTAGCCGAAATCAATCATCAGGGCACTTTGTGCATAGTGCTAGAAGAAAAAGCCGCTTGCCCGCGTTACCTAGGGCGGTTAATCAAGGGCGTGAATCCGAAAGCGGAAACACCGTCCTGGATGCAGGAACGTCTACGCCGATCAGGAATCCGAAGCTTAGGGCCAATAGTCGATGTCACCAATTATGTGCTGATGGAGTTAGGTCAACCCTTGCATGCGTTTGATGCGGACAAGCTAGTCGGCGGCATTACGGTACGCATGGCAAGGAATGGCGAGTCATTGGCTTTGCTGAACGGGCAAACGATCATATTGGATGATGAAGCGTTGGTTATCGCCGATGACAAGCAAGCCTTAGCCTTGGCTGGCATCATGGGCGGCAGTGACAGCGCGGTTGACGACGCTACCCAAAATATTTTCCTAGAAAGCGCCTTTTTTGCACCACGGGCAATCGCTGGCAAAGCTAGACGATTTGGGCTGCATACGGATTCATCGCACCGTTTTGAACGTGGCGTAGACGCAACTTTGCAGTGCCGCGCAATCGAACGGGCAACCCAGTTAATCGTCGAAATAGCCGGTGGCAGCGTCGGGCCGATCAACGAAGTCAAAGACGACACGGCATTACCCCAACGTCCAGCAATCTTGCTAAGACGGCAACGCATTGCAAAAATGCTCGGAATAACCCTCCCTGACGAACAAATACACGAAATTTTTGTCCGCCTCGGCATGTGCATTGAACAGCATCCAGAAGGCTGGCTGATTGCGCCGCCCGGTTTCCGTTTTGACATGGCTATCGAAGCCGATCTCATCGAAGAATTGGCGAGAGTCCACGGCTACAACAACATCCCCAACAATAGCCCACTGATGCGTGCGGAATTGGGTAAAGCCACTGAAACCGTTTTGGACATTGACCGCGTCAAGGATCTCTTGGTAGACCGGGGTTATCAGGAAGTCATCACCTACAGTTTTGTTGATGAATCCATTCAACAAGCCGTTGCGCCAGACGATACTACCATCAGCATTACTAACCCAATTTCGGCAGATATGTCGGTGATGCGTAGCACCTTATGGTGCGGATTATTAAAAGCGGCGCTGTATAACCTCAATCGCCAACAAAACCGGATACGATTCTTTGAAACCGGATTACGATTTTTAAATATTAACGGACAACTGCAGCAGAAAAAAACGTTGTCAGGGTTAATCTTGGGTAACGTTTATCCAGAACAATGGGGAGAAAAGCCCCGTAAAGTTGATTATTTTGACCTAAAAGCGGATATACAAGCTCTATTTTCGCTGACAGGTTGCGTTGTTAAGTTCGATCCAGCGAAGCATTCTGCATTACATCCAGGGCAAACCGCCCAGATTTTATCTGAAGCGGATGAAAAAATAGGTATCTTGGGTATGTTGCACCCCAGCCTTGAAAAGCAATTAGGCTTAGAAACCCCCGTATTTTTGTTCGAACTCGACCAAGAATTGTTGCTTAACAAGGCAGTTTCCCGATTCAAGCCCTTGTCAAAATACCCGTCAGTCAGCAGGGACTTGGCTTTGATCGTAAGAGATACTGTCTCGGCTGATGATATTACCGCCAGTATAAAAAGCAGCAATGAGCCTAACGTGCAAGACATAGCTATTTTCGACATGTACCGTGGCAAAGGAATTGAAGAAGATCACAAAAGTGTTGCTGTCAGCATTACGTTACAAAATTTTTCACAAACGCTTACAGATGTTGAAATAGATGCTATATTTAACAATATATTACAAACATTAGCCCAAGCGATTGGTGCAAAACTGAGGGAATGAAAGCATGGCATTAACAAAAGCTGATTTTGCGGAAAGGCTATACGAAGAACTGGGGCTAAACAAACGTGAAGCCAAAGAAATGGTGGAATTGTTTTTTGAAGAAATTAAAGGCTCTTTGGCGCATGGCGAACAGGTAAAATTGTCTGGTTTCGGCAAATTTGAGCTGCGCGACAAAAATAGTCGCCCAGGTCGAAATCCAAAAACAGGGGAAGAAATACCTATCACCGCCCGCCGTGTGGTAACATTCCGGTCAGGTCAAAAACTAAAAGCCCGAGTAGAAACGTATGCTGGAACCAAGCAATAATAACGAACTGCCTGTCATACCTGCCAAACGCTATTTCACCATCGGTGAGGTCAGTGAGTTGTGCGGGGTAAAGCCGCACGTACTGCGTTACTGGGAGCAAGAATTTACCGAGCTGAGTCCGGTAAAAAGACGCGGCAATCGCCGCTATTATCAACGGCATGATGTGTTGATGATACGGCAGATTCGCGCCTTATTATATGAGCAAGGCTATACCATCGGTGGTGCCAGGGCACATTTGACCAGCGACAATGCTAAGGAAGATTCAGCGCGCACTAACCAGCTGATTCACCAAATGATTGGTGAGCTAGAAGAAATATTGGAATTATTAAAATAAAACATGGCTATAAAGCACAGGTTAGGAAAAACAGTCTTTATTTCTTTCAAGGTGTTAGCTCATGTAGATACAGCACTATCTGTGACTTGTACATAGCTATGAAATAAAGTTCTTTTCTTTTTCTGGGTGGGCAATGTTGAATACATGCCACCTAGAGTTCCCGTAGGGTTGCGTCAGCAATCTCATTCAACACAAGTATTTTGATTTAAAACAATCGGGGCGTAGCGCAGCTTGGTAGCGCACTTGCATGGGGTGCAAGGGGTCGAAGGTTCAAATCCTTTCGTCCCGACCAATTAAATCAATGCCTTAAAAAACACTGCATTTGTGAACAGTTAAAGATAGTGTTTTCGGGGACTCATTCGGGTACACTTTAGAAAGTTATTGCCATTTCAGATTGCGGATAAGTCACTCTCAAAATTCTTCGTTCTTTCATTGATAACTTAGCTTAAACTCCAATTGACGCGTTATGTTCCGCCATTGCCTTACCAACTGCCCAACTGCCTTAGCAAAATCCTCAGTATTTTGATTACTAGACTCACGCGGTTTTTTCAATTGCTTCACAATCTCGCCCTGCCGCTGTTCTTGCACTTCACCATAGCTATAGAATGTCGTCAAAACACCCTCATGGCCTAAATTTTGACTCCAAACCTTAAATTCTTCGGGTGTTTGGTAAATTGCTTGCCCCAAAGATACGAGCGTATTGCGGAAACTGTGCGGATTGAAATATGGCAACCCTGCCAACTCAAAAGCATTGCGAAATATTTCCCGTATAGGCGATGTCGTACTCCAATGCTCTTTTTTCAATCCCGATGCTTTAAAAGCCCTATCTTCTCCTACAATCACATCAGTTTTAGGGAATAAAGGATTATCATTGCCTTAAAGCATTTCTTCTTTTAGGTAACGCACCTAATCATAAACAATTTGATGGATGTGATCCCTAACCGGAAAAAAGTAAGTGGTGAAGGTCTTGCTAAATTTAGTGTTGACCTCCCTGGCATCCTGAAACACGCTATTCCCAATAATATCAATATGCTTCAATTTCATTGATGTAATCGCACTATCCCTAGCCCCTGTTAATAGGGTAAAGGCGATAAGACTACGGTTACGCCGTTCAATTGCAGTATGATTTGGCAGCGTGTTAATCACATCGTTGATCTGTTCCAGCGTGGGAACACCATAAAGCATGACGGATTATGTGAAAGATATTAGTTCAATATTTTATCTATCTGCTGGACTCAGTTAGACATAGGCCGATTTCAATCATTGTTATAGGTGAAGTTACTCAAAGAGCACCATTGCGCCAACCTCTAAATTTGTTTAGGTAGCTAAAAAAGGCTGAAAGGATTTTTTGCGTGTGTAAGGCTAAGTGGCAATAGCAGCGGGCAAGCACTCCCACCTTGTCGTATAAGCAGGCGACCTCAACTGTTGCCGCATTTGCCACCTTGCGCTTAAGCCTTGGCTGGCATAGCGGATGGAATGCCTGCCATGGGTGTGGTTGATGGCATCCAGCACCGTCATTAGGCGTTCTGATTTTGGGTTATCGACTGTATCATCTTGAAATAACGAAAACTGTTGCATCCCGTTTGGCATCAGGTCTGGTAGCATCACCCCCGCCCGCTGGTACTCATACCCTTGCCTGTATATCCGCTGCAATCCTGCTAGGGCAGTGCGGATCAATATGCCCGTGTCTTGGGTGGGTTGGTCTAGGCTTATGGTGATAGCGTTGTTGTAACACGGCTTGTCGAGTGCGAACGGGCTGGTATGGATAAACACGCATAAGGTTTGGGTGCATAAGTCCTGTGAGCGTAGCTTTTCCGCGCTACGGGTGGCAAACACCGACACCGCCGCCCTGAGTTCCGGCAAGGTGCTTAAGCGTGTGCCGAAGCTACGGGACGTGAGGATTTGTTTTCGCTTAGGCGCGATCATTTCCAGCGCAATACAGGGGATTTCGTTTAATTCCCGCACCATCCGTTCCACCACTACGCCAAACTGTTTGCGTATCAAGCTGGTATTTGCTTGTTTCAGTGCTAGGACGTTATCAATCCTTAACTGGTTTAAGCGTTTGCTTAGGGCTGATGAAATGCCCCAAAGCTCCTTGACCGGAATGGTTGCCAGTAGCTTATCCGGTTCGGCAAGGGTGTCCCAAACCAATACCGAACCGTTACCCGCAATGCCTTTCTTTGCCAGCTTGTTCGCCAGTTTTGCCAGCGTTTTCGTTTGGGCAATGCCGATGGATACAGGAATGCCCGTACCTTGCTTGACGGTTTTGGCTATCGTGTTGCCGTAAGCAGTCAAATCTTGGCTAAAGCCGGATAAATCCAGGAAGGATTCATCTATCGAATAGACTTCCATTGTTGGGGTAAACCTGCCCAACACTTGCATGACACGGCGGGACATATCACCATACAGCGCATAGTTTGAGGACAGGATTTGGATATTGTGCTTTTTGATTAAATCAGGAATCTTGAAATAGGGCGTACCCATTGCCACGCCCAGCTTTTTGATTTCCTCACTGCGGGCTATGATGCAGCCGTCATTATTACTGAGGATGCCCACGGGCTTACCTTCCAGTGAGGGTTGGAACACCCGTTCACAGCTTACGTAGAAATTATTGCAATCGACCAAGGCGATCATGGCTGCTTATTGGATATTGCTGATCCTATGGAT
>SHZQ01000021.1 GCA_009695535.1 Methyloglobulus sp. | reverse complement strand
ATACCCTCAAGCTTTGCGATGCCGGCTCTTATTTTGGCTTCTATACCCGCATTCAGCTCGTCATTCTTATAAACCTTATCCACCAGATTTTCGGTAACCAATGCTTCTTTTATCCAGCGTTTGGTAAAGCGGTAGTTACTGTAGTTAATCGCAACTTCGCCAGTTTTAGGATCTTTCAAGCCGGCGCCTTTGACGGTCTCAGCCGCAGCCGCAACAACTGGTGCTGGTGTGGGTGTGGGTTTAGTTGCGGCTACTGGTTTAGTTGCTGGTTTAGATGCTACTACTATTGGCGCGGCTGTCGGCTTAGGTGCAACTTCAGGAGTCGGTTTAGGTTCTGCTGCTACCTCGACAGGTTTCTTTGCCACTACAGCCGATTTAGCGGCGGCTGGCTTAGCAGCTACAGGGCTCGCCTTTGCAGCCGGTGCTTTTGGCACTTCGGTTACGGCTGCCTGTTGCTTAGGTTGAGCCGCTGGTGTGGATTTTGGTGCTGTGCCTTCTGTTTTCTTCTCATTAACAATGACGTAGATAACATAAGCAACAAATAATGTAGTTAATACAAACAACGCATCTGCCATAACGATTCCCCATCTTTTAGATTAATTATTTATCTGCTGTCCATTAAATTTAGAAGCCATCCATGCAGCTAGCAAACCTTCTCGCCGTTTCTGAATATAACAGATACGAGCAAATTTGTTAAATTCAAATGAACATATTGTCGAAACAATGTGGTTTTTGCTAATCACCCAGGATAGCAAGGCTTAATTGTAGACTAGATAATCCAAGCTTTCACGATGCAATCATTTGATGCTAACACTAGCATCAATGACGATTACCAAGACCGGGCAGCCGCTGCGCTAATCCCATCGCATGTTTTGATAATAAGGCTTTTGCAGCAGGTAAGTGATCCAGCGCTGCAAGGCCAATATTCCTGGCTGCTGCTAACGCCAACCAGTCATTGGAAAACAGTTTTACCAGCGTGTCGGTGAAAAGGATAGTGTTGCGGTGGTCTTGTTCCCGCGCTGTTACATAATCGTTTAGGAATGCTGCTGAACCTATGTCTTCGCCTTGTTCGTGTTGTTTGAGGATCATGTCCGCCAATTGCACGACATCACGCAACCCTAAGTTAAAGCCTTGTCCTGCCACGGGATGTAATTGATGGACGGCATTGCCAATAATAACAGCACGACCTGAATGCATACGATCAGCACGAATAAGTGAAACCGGAAATGCTCGACGTGGTTCTGCTAAGGTAAGTTGCCCAAGCCGATAGCCGAAACAGTGCTGTAAGGCTTCCAAAAAATCGTCTTCACTGCCTGACATCAGCGAATCTGCATCTTCTGTGCTACGTGTCCAGACCACGGAACAGCGATTTTTGCCTACTGGCAGCAGTGCTAAAGGGCCTGATTCGGTAAAGCGTTCATAAGCGACATTCTGGTGCGGTAGCGAGGTTTTTAACGTGGTAACCAGGGCGGTTTGATCGTATTCGGTAACTTGCTGCGTTATATCAAGCAATTTCCGCACCGATGAATTGCCGCCATCCGCACCCACCAGCAGTTTTGCTGACAAACACAGCGATGCTTCCTGGTGCTTTATGCTGACATTAACTTCCTTGTCATCGGACATCAGTCCAACCAGACGCGCTGGACAAAGCTGAGTAATCTCGGCTTTATCGACCAATTCTGCAACATGGCTTTCAATATCTCGTGCAGTGATGACATAACCCAAGGCATCGACGTTTTGTTTTCGTGCCGATAAGCGGACTTTGCCGAAATGACCGCGATCAGAGACGTGAATATCGGTAATGGCGGTGGCTTTCTGGTGAATAGCTTGCCAAATATCAAGAGCTTCCAATGTGGCAATAGTGCCAGCAGCCAATGCCAATGCACGGCCACCCATCGCTGAATGCAGCATGTGTTCTTTGGTGTTGGCTTCAATGATGGCCACCCGTAAGCCGCTACCGTTCAACGCTAAAGCCAAACAGTTACCTGCTAATCCACCACCAACTATGATGACATCAAATGATTGCACGGACTCTTGCATTAGCTGCCCTGCATCAAAGCTTCAATTTCCGCTATCGTTCTAGGTACGGCATTGGTCAGGATTTCGTAACCTTGCTCTGTCACTAATAAGTCATCTTCGATGCGTATGCCGATGCCACGCCACTTTTCGTCCACGGTTTTACAATCCACGGGAATGTAGAGTCCAGGTTCGATAGTAAGTACCATGCCTGGCTCCAGCAAACGCCATTTTTGGTCTATTTTGTAATCACCAACATCATGCACATCCATTCCCAGCCAATGCCCTATACGGTGCATATAGAACTGTTTGAATTTTTCTTTCTTGATAAGGGCTTTCACTTTACCTTCCAGCAAACCCAAGGCAAATAAGCCTTTAGTCAGCACTTCAACCGAGGCATCATGGGCATTGTGCCACGGCGTACCGGGTTTGATTTGCTCGATAGCAGCGGTTTGGGCATCTAAAACCAATTGATAAAGTTGCTTTTGCGGCTCACTGAAACGACCAGACACTGGAAAGGTACGGGTAATATCGGCAGCGTAATGGTCGCATTCTGCACCTGCATCGATTAACAGCAAATCACCGTTTTTTAGCTTATCGGTATTTTCGGTGTAATGCAGCACACAAGCATTTTTGCCGCCTGCAACGATGGAAGGATAAGCGACTGAGCGCAGCCCTTCCTGCATAAAGTGATGCACTAGCTCGGCTTCAATTTGATATTCATACATGCCAGCTTTGCAGGCTCGCATTGCACGTACGTGTCCTGCGGCGGAAACCTCGCCAGCACGGCGCATCAACTTGATTTCTTCTGGGCTTTTAAACAAGCGCATTTCATGCAATATATGCTCCAGCGACACCAACTCCCCAGGTGCAACTAACCCTGATCTGGACTGACTTTTGATGTGGTTGATCCAATCCAGCAAATGATGATCCAGGTCTGGATCGCGCCCCATCGGATAAAACACCTTGTGTTTGTTTTCCAATAAACCAGGCAAAATGTCATCCAAATCATCAATAGGAAAGGCATCATCGGCTTGATAATGCCCGGTCGCGCCTTCCAAACCTGCGTGTGCGCCTTCCCATAAAGCTTTAACTGCATCGAATTCACGGCAAAATAGCAGGTATTCGCCTTGTTCACGACCAGGAATGAACACCGCTAAGGCATCGGGTTCAGAAAATCCGGTTAGATAATAGAAATCACTGTCTTGCCGATACGGATAATGCACGTCACGGTTGCGGATTTTGGTTGATGAACTGCCCAACAAGGCAATACTGCCCTTGCCGATGCGCTGCATCAATTGTTTGCGGCGTTTTTTGAATTCGCTTTGTTTCATGTTTGTCTATCGCTTAATGTACGGTGCGGTTATCCGCTGAGTTTAGTTCTGTTCGCAGAAAGATGACGGCAGCGCGGAGATATTCAGTGATTTCCATAAAATCATTCTCTGCATCTTCGTCCTCAGCATCGGTGTCAAGTTTAGTAATTTCGGCAATATCTTTGACGACTTCGCGTGTTTCTTCCGACCAGTTTGGTGTTGAATCTGTTGAATCTGCTGTTGAAGACGTAGTGCCGAGCCCAAATAAAAAGCCCTGACACCACTTTCTTAAGGCTTCTACCTGTTCGTTAAGCGGGAAGTCGTCATCAGGAAGCAGTAGCTCAAAGACAAATTCATCGCCAGCAAGCAGGTTTCTGGTATCTTCAAACAGCTCTTCCAGAATAGACCGGTCTTCATCATTAATGTCATCGGCATCTTTCAGCAATTCCTGTAACCAAAACCTAAGTTCCGTCCGATCATTGGCGCATAACATACCCGCCGCCATACCGTGCGCTTCTGCTGCGGAAGGCTTGGCATCATTTTTTGCAACTATTGTGTCAATGTCTTGATATTGCATGTGTCCAAATGATTTAACTATACTAAAATGTAATGGGCTTATGCTACCATTTATAGAGGATTTGTTTACGATTAAGCTAATGCAGGATTGTTATGCTTAGTTAGCACTCATCTTGCCATAGCTTTTACAAACGGCAACCCATAGTCCATTAGCCATTGACTACACACCCAATCAAAGTGATGCCATGACCGATAAAGAACCTTATCAATCCTTAGAGTTAAGGGATCTTGAAACAAAACTGGATCAACTCATCGACCTTTACGATTCAGTCAAAAATGAAAACGACACCTTAAAAAGTAAGCAGGATGTTTTAATTAAGGAAAGGGATCAACTTCTTGAAAAAACCACACAAGCCAGAAACCGAGTTGAAGTCATGATTACACGACTAAAAGCAATGGAGCAAGGTTAATGAGCGTTAAACCCCAAGCTGTTTTACTTACCATCATGGGTAAGGAATACAAAATTGCCTGTGAACCTGATGAACAGGAAAATCTTATCCGTTCTGCCAGTGAGCTAGACCAACAAATGTGCAAAATGCGCGATTCCGGTAAAGTGGGCAATGCCGAACGAATTGCGGTAATGGCAGCACTAAATTTAAGCCATGAATTGCAAAGCTTGAAAAAACAGAGTCCGGTGTTAAGTCAGGGTTGGAAAAAATGCCTGTCAAACATGGTAGATAAAATTGAAAACGTTTTAGATAGGCACTAAACGCGTTAAACTATAACCCTGTATCTCCTGTCGTGTTCGACAGTGTGCTGGGTGTTTCCTGAACCTGTTTTAACCCAGGGGGCAATTTCCGTTAATGGTGCGCATGCCCGTCTCGACGAGAAGCCTGATTTAACGAGCCTGTCCCCACTTGAACCTCCGGTTCAAGGACGAAGGCACATATCGGCACAGGCGGGAGATGCATACCCAGTGTTGTTAAGTTAAGGGCTAACCATAACAACAGTGGAGTACAGAGCTTGCTTTGCACTCCTGAGTATAGATTTACATAACGACATCTGACGCGTCTCCACACCCAATTACTCAATCCTGATCGTATTTAAGATGGCGCTTTTGCACCCGATAGCGCATGGCTTCTCGCGTTGCGCCTAACATACGCGCAGCCGCAGTGACGTTGTAGTTAGCCCGATGCAAGGCTTCTTGAATGATATATTTTTCCATATCCTGTAGCGATAAGCTCCCGTCCAGCGGAATATACATGCCGTCATTATCAGCAACAGGCACAGCTTCATTTTTGTTCTGAAATTGCAGTCATTGTGCCGGAAATACCTCGCTATCTGCAAACAAAACACAGCGTTCAATCACGTTACTTAGTCGACCCTAAAAAACTTCCCCGCAACCGGTGTGAGCCTATAGCAATACACCAAAGGCAATAGCCTGTTTATCCTGTTTTGGGGCAACCCAAAAATAAAAGCCAAAAAAGCCCGCATCCACAGTCTCAGGTTCCAGGCCAATGCAGCCATCAACAGGTTGATGAGGGCGCCTGTGCTTGAGGGCATTAACATGTTTTGATCCTTTCGACCGAGAAACAAGGGCTTATTTTATCATTTCCGGTCGATTGGTTGTGCCTTATGTTGACAAATAGTTATATGATTCAATTGGATGATGCAGTTTTCAGGGTTGACTATTTATATGGGAGGACGAAGATCAAAACATAATATCTCTTCCGAAGAAATCGAATCAATTGCTAAATAAATGGGCGGCAATAAAGGTGTCGGACTTGCCCTACCATTATTACCCTTTCAGGAATACAATTAACGTCCGTGCCCTATTGCTCATCAATCCATTAATAGAAGTGTTTATATGTCATTATTAAAACAACCAATAACACCTAGTCTGACTTTGGTCTTTGTCAGTATGCTGCTTTCTGCTATTAACCCTGCTATGGCGGAGTCAGACAAGCAAATGCAAGATAAGCTGCTTAGGCAGCGCGAGGTTTTACAGCAGGGTGAACATGCAGGCCATGCCAATATGGCGGATAAGGGCCCGGATTTTCGGGGTATTTATTACGGCTACTTACCCTGCAAGGAAGAAGATTGCAGTGGCATTAAAATAACATTGTCCCTAAAGCGCAACAATAATTACCTGTTGGTTACCCAGCCCGCAAAACCGTCTTCGAGGGAGTTTTTTGAAAAAGGCAAGTTCACCTGGAATGACGACACGCGTACCGTCGTGTTAACGCCCAAAGATAAGCCAGCGACTGGGCGGTACCGTATTGTTGATGAAGGCGCACTTATCCAGCTTAACGCGGATGGCACGGGGCTGGCTGGCGACCAGGATGAATACACCTTACGTCGAGGTGATACAGTAAGGTCGCGTGATATTCATATTCATTAATATCAATGCGTTATATAAATACATCTATGTAGTGCGCGTTTTACGCACCAACCTATAAACATCCTGCCCAATTATTTGACAAGGCTCAACAAAACCCCCGCCGCCACCGCAGAACCAATCACCCCCGCCACATTAGGCCCCATTGCATGCATGAGTAAGAAGTTATGGGGATTGCTTTCCAGGCCGAGCTTGTTGGCAACCCGTGCAGCCATCGGTACAGCGGAAACACCCGCCGCGCCAATTAGCGGGTTAATCAAGGTGCTGCTGAACCGGTTCATAATTTTCGCCATGATGACACCTGCCGCTGTGCCGATGGCGAAGGCACATGCACCTAACCCCAAGATTCCCAAGGTTTTTACTTGTAAGAAGGCCTCGGCACTGAGCTTTGAGCCAACGGATAAGCCCAAGAAAATGGTGACGATGTTGATAAGCTCGTTTTGTGCGGTATTACTTAAGCGTTCCACCACGCCGCTTTCCCGCATCAAATTGCCTAATGCAAACATGCCAATTAACGGTGTTGCAGACGGTAATAATAAGATGGACAAAAAGAGCAGCATTAACGGAAATACGATTTTTTCCGCCTTGCTGACATCGCGCAGTTGCTGCATCTCAATCTTGCGTTCGTCCTCGGTCGTTAACGCTCGCATGATCGGCGGCTGGATCAGCGGCACTAAAGCCATGTAGGAATACGCGGCGACGGCAATAGCACCCAGCAAGTCAGGTGCTAATTTTGAGGCGACATAAATCGCCGTTGGCCCATCCGCTCCGCCGATAATGCCTATGGCGGCGGCATCTTTCAGGCTGAACTCCAAGCCTGGGATGATATTGAGTGCCAATGCGCCCAACAATGAAGCAAAAATGCCGAATTGTGCCGCTGCGCCTAACAGCAAGGTTTTAGGGTTGGCAATCATGGGGCCGAAGTCGGTCATCGCGCCCACGCCCATGAAGATCAGCAACGGGAAAATCCCCATTTTTATGCCGTAATATAGGTAATACAACAGCCCGCCTTCTTCGGAAATACCTGCGATTGGGATATTGCTGAGGATTGCACCAAAGCCTATCGGAAGCAAGAGCAAGGGTTCAAAGCCTTTGCTAATAGCAAGAAATAGCAGCACAAAACCCACCAGCATCATAAATGCCTGGCCGCCAGTGAAGTTATAAAGTCCGGTGCTATGCCACAGTGAAAGTAGATTTTCCATTGCTATTTATAATGAAACTAACACATCGCCACTCGCAACCGTACCACCTTCTTTTACGTTGACTGCACTGACAATACCCGCAACTTTGGTACGGATTTCAGTTTCCATCTTCATGGCTTCCATAAGGACAACCACCTCACCTTTGGCGACACTGGCACCCACTTCAACCAGTATCTTCAAAATTGTTCCCGCCATCGGCGCGACAACCACTTCACCACTGCTGGATGCTGGCGTTGCGTACGCTGCGCTGACTTCTGGTTTGATACTTAAATCAGAGCCACTTGGCCCTACGGCCACCTTGTAATTACGGCCATCGACGTTAACAGAATAGCTTTCAACAGCCGACATTGATTTATTTGCGGTGATAGTTGTTGATTGGGAAGCCGCAAATGCCTTGGGGTCTGGCGCTGGTTCAAATGCCTTCGGATTTCCGCGATTAAGTAGGAATTTCCAACCGACTTGGCTGAGCATGCCATTAATTAAGGCATCTTCTTCAACACATTCAGCCAGCCTGATGCCTTCTTTCTCAGCTTTTTCCAGCACATCTGAAACCAGTTTGTTCATTTCCGATTCGAGCAAATCGGCAGGACGGCAGGTAATGGCGGTTGCGCCATTCAGCACGCGTTTTTGCAATTCCTTGTTGACGGGCGCAGGTGTTGCGCCGTATTCGCCTTTTAAAACACCTGCGGTTTCCTTGGTGATGGTTTTATAGCGTTCACCGCTCATCACATTGATGACCGCTTGCGTACCGACGATTTGTGATGTCGGCGTAACCAGCGGGATAAACCCCAAATCTTCGCGCACACGCGGAATTTCCTTGATGATCTCATCAAACTTGTCCGCCGCGCCCTGCTCTTTCAACTGACTTTCCATATTAGTCAACATACCACCCGGCACTTGCGCGACGAGAATACGTCCATCGACACCTTTTAAACTGCCTTCAAACTGCGCGTATTTTTTGCGGACTTCCCTGAAATAAGCAGCAATTTCCTCCAGTTTGACCAAGTTCAGCCCAGTGTCGCGGTCGGTATCTTCAAAACTGGCGACTATCGTCTCCGTCGGGCTATGCCCATACGTCATGCTCAAGGACGAAATGGCGGTATCGACATTGTCTATGCCCGCCTCAGCAGCTTTGATGATGCTGGGTACGCTCAAACCCGTCGTCGCATGGCATTGCATGTGAATGGGGATGTTAGTGCTTTTCTTCAGACGGCTGACCAACTCAAACGCATCATAAGGTTTCAGCAAGCCTGCCATGTCCTTGATACAGATGGAATGTGCGCCCATATCTTCAATCTGCTTACCTAAATCAACCCACACATCCATCGTGTGGACTGGGCTGGTGGTATAGGAGATAGCGCCTTGGGCGTGGGCATCGGTATTTAACACCGCTTTCACGGCTCGCTGGATGTTCCGCATATCATTCATGGCATCGAAAATGCGGAATACATCAATGCCGTTGATGGCGCAGCGTTCGACAAATTTATCAACCACATCATCGGCATAATGGCGATAACCCAACAGGTTTTGACCGCGTAATAACATCTGCTGGCGCGTTTTTGGCATGGCTTTTTTAAGCAAGCGCAAGCGTTCCCAGGGATCTTCGCCGAGATACCGGATGCAGGCATCAAACGTCGCACCGCCCCAGGATTCCATAGACCAATAGCCGATTTCATCCAGCTTGCCGCATATCGGCAGCATATCTTCAATCCGCAAGCGGGTTGCGAGGATTGATTGGTGCGCGTCTCGCAACACAACCTCAGTAATAGCCAGGGGCTTTTTTTTGCTTTTCGTTACCATTGCCTTGTTGCCATCTCTTAAGTTGCTGCTCGTGTTTTAATGTGGCCATTAGTACCATAAAACGTTTAATGATGCTTGCTTCGATACTGATGAACTGCTGCTGAAATAGCGGCAATCGTACTCTTATCTATGGTGCTAGATTCACTTCGGAATTTTGGCGTTGCCGCAGGAAAATAACGCTGCACTAACGAAGACATAAGGTTGATAGCACCGACCAGCATGATAAGGAACACGAAAACGATGCCCATACCCGCAAACATAAGCTCAATGCCCCTGTTAATCTGCTCTGTCATGCTATCGCTCTTTCTATATAAGTAGTTAACATAACTCCATTATCCCTAAAACCATTCCGCTAAACAAACTAAACATAGTAGGTAAGCCCTGTTTTATACCGAGTTATTAAATTACCTGTCATGAATGTTTTCAATTCGTTAAAATGACTGCGTTCTCGTTCCTGATAGACCTAATATGAAAACAACAATCACCGTATGCGCCGTACAACAGCCTTGTAATCAAGATAGACAGACCAACTTTGATTTGTCTGTCGCAAAAATTCATGAAGCCGCCGTCAACAGAGCTGATCTGGTAGTGTTGTCTGAACTGCATCTTGATCCTTATTTTTGTCAGAATGAAGATTATGGACATTTTGAGCTTGCCCAGCCGATTCCTGGTCCGAGTACCGATGTTCTATCCACATTAGCAAAAAAACTGGGCATTGTAATTGTCTCGACGTTATTCGAAAAACGCGCAGCGGGGCTTTACCACAATACGGCGGTGGTCTTTGATAAGGACGGCAGTATCGCAGGAAAATACCGGAAAATGCACATACCGGATGATCCTGGATTTTATGAAAAATACTATTTCACACCAGGTGACCTCGGTTTTAAACCGATTGAAACCTCAATCGGCAAGCTTGGCGTATTAATCTGCTGGGATCAATGGTTTCCTGAGGCGGCGCGGTTAATGGCGTTGGCAGGCGCTGAAATACTGATTTATCCGACCGCTATTGGTTGGGATCCAGGTGATACAACAGAAGAGCAACAACGTCAGTTAGATGCCTGGATTACCATTCAGCGCTCTCATGCAATTGCGAATGGCATTCCGGTGATTGCATGTAACCGCATTGGTTTTGAAAAAGCACCGGATTCAGATACTGGTATTAACTTTTGGGGTAATAGTTTTATAGCTGGGCCACAAGGCGACATATCAGTAAGTGCCAATGCTACCGATCCGCAGCTCTTAATTTGTACTATCGACAAAGCCGGTACTGAAAGGGTTAGACAAATATGGCCTTATCTTCGTGATCGGAGAATTGATGAGTATGGAGATTTAGTTAAGAGATATATTGATTAATAAATGGTCGCGCTCCGGTTGAGCGTTTTGTTAGGCAAGTAATTTATCGTAGTCGCATGCGGAGGAAAAGCAAGTGCAACGCTATGTAAAAAAGTGACGCTTGCGGCTGGTATTGTTAAGCCTACGTCACCGCATTCATTTGCGACCCATTTGCTGAAAAACGGTTATGACATTCGTACGGTACAGGAATTGTTGGGGCATAGCGATGTGGCTACGACGATGATTTACACGCATGTGCTTAACAGAGGTGGCAAGGGCGTGTTGAGTCCGTTGGGGTCAGTTCATATAACTATCAAAGTGGTAAATAACGCCATATTTTCATATAATACCCTGTGTAATCAATATTTTCATCCAATCTTAAGAGATTGGAACCATTTAACCTTGCACAAGTGCGTTATGTGTTAGGTACTGCGACTTTAAGAATTATGGAACAAAACAACCTCACGCTTGGAATCTCTGGTTTTACTTACCCTGATCTTTATGATTCTGCCCGCTTAAACGATCTTTTAACGGCTTTTGATGCGTCTGTATTAAAGCATGATGCTGACTTATTCAATAGATATGCTGACTATCGGCAAAACCAAGGTGAGGGTCTTACGCCGGAAGCGTTATCCGATTTGTTGGTTTGCATGGGGCCTTATGTCGGGCAGTTTGTGGCGACTTTATTTAACGTGACCAAGCAGCATCAAGTTCAAGCTGAAAAAATCAAAGATGAGTTTGCGAGTATTTTTGCTTATAAGAATGAGGTGGTTGCCAAACTGAACCTGGCTTTTAAGGATGTGGATGTCAGTTTGTGGGATAAGGCGGCAATCAATAAGCGTTTTGATTTGCTGGTTGCGGCAGGATTTTCTGATGCTGATAAAGATACCGATCCCGAACATCGCGTGGCACAAGTTGGCGCGGTTATCGGCTTGTTATCGACGCATTACAAGTTGATAGCTAAAGGTAAAGACAGTGACTATGCCAATGCTGATGAGGTTGTTAAAGAACTTAGGAATAAGCTTTCATCACATCAACAGGCCGATGCGGAATTCAAAGACATTATCACGCCTCAAGACCCAGCCGAATTTGTCCAAGGGCTGATGGAAATAGTCCAACGCTGGAGCTTTGTCGCACAGCATGAACCCGCGATTGCCGAGCATTGGCTCAGTTTTAAATTCCCCGAAAAGCGCGATTTCAGTCATCTAGTTGAGCATGATGTCGTCGATAAAGGCGAATTCACCGCCTGGATGGGTGAGCTAAAACATCGCCGTCGCCGTGATGGGTTTAAATTGACTGACGCTCGTTTTAACCAACGCGAAGTATTGTCGGAAGTCGATCATTGCATTTATTGCCATGAGCGCGATACCGATTCCTGCTCTAAAGGCATGATTAACAAGAAAACCAATCTTTTTAAAGTCGATCCTCTTGGTGTGACGACGACGGGCTGCCCATTGGATGAAAAAATCTCCGAAATGCACTTGGTCAAGCGCAACGGGGACAACATTGGTGCGTTGGCAATCATCATCATAGACAACCCGATGTGTCCAGGCACGGGGCATCGTATTTGCAACGATTGTATGAAGGGCTGTATTTACCAAAAAACCGATCCGGTCAACATTCCGCAAATCGAAACCAACGTGCTGACGGATGTGTTGTTCATGCCGTACGGCTTCGAGATTTACAGCTTGTTGACGCGCTGGAATCCGTTGAATGTCAAACGCCCTTACATGTTGCCTTATAATGGCAAGAATGCGCTGGTGGTAGGCTTGGGGCCTGCGGGTTACACCATGAGCCATTATTTGTTGAATGAAGGTTTTGGTGTGGCGGGTATAGATGCGCTAAAGCTGGAGCCGTTGCCGAAAGCGTTGACGGGCGATGCCGATAACCTGCCGATGCCTATCGTCGATTTCAAGGAGCTCTACGAAAGCTTGGACGAGCGCATCCTCGCTGGATTCGGCGGCGTGGCGGAATACGGCATTACCGTGCGTTGGGACAAAAACTTCCTGAAAGTCATCTACCTTACCTTATTAAGACGGCAAGCCTTTCGTGCTTACGGTGGCGTACGCTTTGGTGGGACGATCACCATTGACGATGCTTGGGAGATGGGTTTTCACCATATTTGCCTCGCATCAGGCGCAGGTAAGCCGACGATTATCGGCCTGAAAAACAACCTAGTTCGAGGTATTCGTAAGGCTTCCGATTTTCTGATGGCGTTGCAATTGACGGGTGCAGCCAAGGCTTCATCGTTGGCGAACTTGCAGGTACGTTTACCTGCTGGCGTTATCGGCGGCGGCTTGACGGCGATTGATACCGCTACAGAATTGATGGCGTATTATCCGGCTCAGGTCGAAAAAACGCTCAACCGTTATGAAGCATTAGTTAAGCTTTACGGTGAAGCTACCGTTAGAGGTCGGTACGATAAGGAAGAAACGCTAATTCTCGATGAATTTTTGGCACATGGTAAGGCAATCAAAGCTGAACGGCAACGCGCAGACGTGGCAGGTGAGCAACCAAACTTCCAGCCTTTCGTAGAACAATGGGGTGGCGTGACCTTGTTTTACCGCAAAGGCATGAAAGATGCTCCCGCTTACCGCCAAAACCATGAAGAAATTGCCGAAGCTTTGGAAGAAGGCATTGCACTCGCCGAAGGCATGAGTCCACTGACTGCATTGCAAGATGAATATGGTCATCTTAATGCCGTCGAATTTGAAAAGCTGGTATTGGAAGAAGGTCGCTGGAACAACTCTGGGCAAATCGTGAAAGTCCTTTTACGAGGGCTTTATATTGCAGCGGGGACTTCACCCAATACGATTTACCAAAGTGAATATCCCGATACTTTCGTGATGGATAAGCATTTCTATCAACGTTTCGAACCAGAGTGGACGAACGATGAAATGAGCTTAGTCCCAATGCACGATGAGGAAGCGCCTAAGCTGGGCAAACCTGCGCCGCTGACTTCGTATCAAAAAGACGGCAAGTACATCAGTTTTTACGGCGATAACCATCCCGTGTATGCGGGAAATGTCGTGAAGGCGATGGCGAGCGCGAAGAACGGTTATCCTTATATCGTCAAACTGTTTGAAAAAGAACTGGCGTTGTTGAGCCCAGCGCAGCAAGCAGAACGTGATGTAGCTTTGGCAAAACTGTTTGCCAAATTGGATGAAGCCTTCACCGCAACAATTGTCGCTATTAACCGATTGACCCCAACCATTATCGAGGTCGTGGTGAAAGCGCCGATGGCAGCGGAGAAATTCTTCCCAGGTCAGTTTTACCGAGTGCAGAATTTTGAAGTCCATGCGCCTGTCGTCGAAAATACTGCGCTGACTTCAGAAGGTCTGGCATTGACAGGTGCTGAAGTAGATAAGGAACGCGGCACGATTTCTCTAATTGCGCTGGAAATGGGTTCGTCCTCGCGCCTTTGTGCAAGCTGGAAAGTCGGCGATCCGCTGGTCATTATGGGTGTCACCGGAACGCCGACTGAAATTACAACCAACCAAACAGTGCTGCTTATCGGCGGCGGTTTGGGCAATGCAGTATTGTTCTCGATAGGTAAAGCCTTACGGGCGGCGGGCAATAAGGTGATTTATTTTGCTGGCTACAAATTTAGCCAGGATCGTTTCAAGATCAGCGATGTGGAAGCAGCAGCCGATGTGGTGATTTGGGCCGTGGATAAAGGCGAAAATGTGCAGCCATTCAGTGCAAGCCGCCCACAAGACAAGACCTTTGTCGGCAATATCTTGGAGTGTATGGTCGCTTATGCCAAGGGTGAACTGGGCGAGCAGTCGATTTCCCTGGCCGATGTCGATCACCTGATCGTCATCGGATCTGACCGCATGATGGCGGCAGTGAAAACCGCACGGTACGATGTCTTGAAGCCCTACCTCAAAAAAGCCCACCATGCCATCGGCTCAATCAATTCGCCCATGCAGTGCATGATGAAAGGCATCTGCGCCCAGTGTTTGTGCAAACATGTTGAGCCGGACACGGGGAAGGAATACTTCGTCTACTCCTGTTACAACCAGGATCAGGATTTGGACAGGGTTGATTTCCCTCACCTGAATGCACGATTGCGGCAAAATACTGTGCAGGAGAGGCTGTCTAATTTGTGGTTGGATTATTTACTGTCGTTTAAAAACGATAATGATTCAAACCAAAGCACTGGATAGATTTTTTGCGCATCGAAGAAATGGCCCAGCCATCTAACACAAGATGTTAAATGGTTGGGCCATTTTTTTTGCGCCTTAAAATAAAAAGTTATCATTAAAATAAAATTCATATAAATATACTAATTCGACTTCAGTCAACTTTGCAACACTTTCAAAGCTTCTTAAGGCATTGAAAAATATTTTTACATCGCCCCGCTCTTGCTCACAAAATCCCCCACTAAACCCACACCTTTTTTGCTCGGTATGAAGGCTTTTATTTAGCTTTATAGGTATTTTTACGTATAGGTTTAATCTCAATAATGTGCTTGGAATTTTTTAAATCGGTCAGCACAGCTTAGTTATATTGTTCTATACACCTCACAAGATGTTAATGAATAAATAATTAACTCAGTTAGTTATATTGTTTTTATTAAGTTTTCTGTCAGCTTTTAATAAAACCCATCAGGGTGCATTCCAAAAAACTACCCATGTGGTTTTAATGCGAGCAGCACCGGGTAAAGCTTGGTTGCGATTAGAAGGTTTTGCGAGTCCAGATGCTGTGGTTCGTGAATATCATAAGCTGAAATAGGTAGCATCTCCTCTCACATCCGTGCAGTCGCCATCAAAGAAGTGGCGTTTTGTTTTTTTCATTGCAAGTACATAAACTTCCTGCGAAATCGTCGGTCATAACCCTATCAAACAAATTAGGGCATAAATAATGAAAATACTATTTACTTTAATACTGTTGTCGGTAAGCTTAATAGGGATTAAAGGCAATGCCGAACAAACATCAGGTACAAACATGCAAACAGAAAGCTCCCCCAATAAAAGTGGACAACACTACAGCAAACCAGCGGATGACGTACTGCGCCAAAAACTGAATGCGGTGCAATATAGGGTAACGCAAGAGGAAGGTACGGAGTCGCCATTTAAAAACGAGTATTGGGATGAGCATCGAGCAGGGATTTATGTCGATGTGGTCAGCGGCGAGCCGTTGTTTTCATCACTGGACAAATACGATTCTGGCACAGGCTGGCCGAGCTTTTCTAAGCCATTAGTCGCGGAACACATTACCGAAAAGAGTGATGTTTCATTATTCTCACGACGCACTGAAGTGCGTTCAAAATACGGTGATTCACATTTAGGTCATGTCTTCGACGACGGTCCAAAACCCACTGGTTTGCGCTATTGCATGAATTCAGCATCGTTGCGGTTTATTCCGGTGGAGGAGTTGGAAAAAGCAGGTTATGGGGAGTTTTTGCCGCTTTTTAAGAAATAAGTTAGAAGGGGCTAATAGGATTCGTCATTTTAAGATCCTTAAGAAAGCACGCTCAACGTAAGCTATCCCAGATTTCTGCAAACCAGCCGCCATGAATTATCCATCAAACCTGAAAGTTTTCTACAACTCCGCTTGTCCGGTTTGTAAGGCGGGGATTGAAGGGAAAATGAGTAAGGCAAGTGTTTGTGACATCCAATGGAACGATGTGCATAGCCATAACGAATTAGTAGCGGAGATTAATGCGGAGCTGGAATTTGTGAGAAAACGCCTGCATGTGCTTGATGAAAAAGGTGAATTGTATATTGGTTTCAATGCCTTTTTAGCCATCTGGCGTAACTCGCCAACCGAAAAGTGGAAAGCAGCAATTTTTGGCTTTCCTGTAATTAAGCAGTTGGCTAATTTAGCGTACAACCTATTTGCTGCCACGCTTTATCAATGGAATAAAGCAAAAAAGCATTGGTAAGCTATAAGGCTCGGCGCAATAACTGAAAGGTATAGCCTCTATCTTCCTTTAATCTGTATGTTCGCTGATAATAATTAGCCAACCCTGAAAACCGCATCATCCAATTGAATCATATAACTATTTGTCAACATAAGGCACAACCAAGCGACCGGAAATGATAAAATAAGCCCTTGTTTCTCGGTCGATAAGGATCAAGACATGTTAATGCTCTCAAGCACAGACCACCAGACCAACTTCTTGGGTACCGACCTGTTGCTGCAACTCGATCCCCATGACCTGCTGCTGCGCTTGGGGTAGGTGATCCCCTGGCCGGAATTGGACAGTGCCTTCGCAAAGCACTACACCCAAGGCCAAGGCAGGCCGTCCAAGCCCATCCGCCTGATGGTGGGGCTGCTGGTCCTGAAACAGTGGGACAACCTCAGTGACGCGCACGCGGTGCTGCACTGCAAGCGCAACCCCTACTACCAGGCCTTTTGCGGGTGCACCGAAGTCAGCAACAAACTGCCGTGCGACAGCACCCACAAGACAAGGACAAAATCTACTCGTTACACGAACCCGCCGCCTATTGCATCGGCAAGGGCAAAGACCACAAGCCCTACGAGT
>SHZQ01000020.1 GCA_009695535.1 Methyloglobulus sp. | reverse complement strand
TCGGTAAAAGGGCGCAAAGCGGCGCGTCATGCGACATCGGATTGGATGGAGATGGAGAAAGAACGAGGCATTTCCGTAACCACTTCGGTTATGCAGTTTGAGCATAAAGGTTGCGTTATCAACCTGTTAGATACGCCTGGCCATGAGGATTTCTCCGAAGACACCTATCGTACCTTAACGGCGGTCGATTCTGCGTTGATGGTGATCGACGTTGCCAAAGGCGTTGAGGAGCGGACAATAAACTTGATGGAGGTATGTCGATTACGTGACACGCCTATCTTGACCTTCATCAATAAGCTCGATAGGGAAGGGAAGGGGTCGATTGAGTTAATGGACGAGGTGGAAAGCGTCTTGAATATAAAATGTGCGCCAATGACCTGGCCGATAGGCATGGGTAAGCGTTTTAAAGGCGTTTATCATTTATATAAAGATGAAATTCATTTGTTCAGCGCCCAGCACGGCGGAAAAATAGCTTCTGCTGAGATCATTAAGGGTTTGGATAATCCAAAACTGGATGAGTTGTTGAAAGACCAAGCCGACGAACTCAGGGAGGAGATTGATTTGGTTAAGGGCGCAAGCCATGAATATAATTATTCTGAATATATGTCAGGTAAGTTGACACCCGTGTTTTTTGGCTCTGCAATCAATAACTTCGGCATTTTGGAATTGCTGGATGCGTTTGCTGAATTTGCGCCGTCACCCAGACCAAGACAAGCAGAACAACGCTTAGTCGCACCGGAAGAAGACAAATTCACGGGTTTTGTGTTTAAGGTTCAGGCCAATATGGATCCAGCACATCGGGACAGAGTGGCGTTTTTGCGGGTGTGTTCAGGCAAATTCGATAAAGGCATGAAGGTTAACCATGTCCGCATCGGCAAGCAAGTTCAAGTCAGCAATGCCATTACCTTTCAAGCGGATACCCGCAAGAGTGTCGAAGAAGCCTATCCGGGCGATATTATTGGTCTGCATAACCACGGTACAATCCAAGTCGGCGATACCTTTACCCAAGGCGAAACCTTAAAATATGGCGGAATTCCTTACTTTGCGCCGGAATTATTCCGGCGGGTTGTGCTAAAAGATCCGCTACGGGCAAAAGCCCTACAAAAAGGCCTGGTACAATTGACTGAAGAAGGCGCGACGCAGTTATTCAAACCATTGAAAAACAATGATCTTATCTTAGGTGCGGTCGGTATTTTGCAGTTTGATGTCACGGCGTATCGGCTTAAAGGTGAATACAATGTGGAATGCGTTTACGATAACGCGCCGATTTCAACGGTACGTTGGGTGAGTTCAGACAAGCCTGCAAAATTGGAAGAATTCAAGGTCAGGGCTTTCGAAAATTTGGCAGAAGATGGCGGTGGCTACTTGGTCTACCTTGCTACGAGCAGGGTCAATCTGCAACTCACTGAGGAACGCTGGCCGGACATTAAATTCAGTGCCACACGGGAATTATAATTACCCAAAGTTAGGCGATAAATGAGACTACCGCCATTTTGTTATATAATGGAGTAGTACCTTTAGCGGTTTGAGGAAATTATCGCTATTCTCATCTAGTCTTGATCAGATGCGGGTAGTGGCTAGTCGTAAGCCCCTCTTTATCTCAACAAGCAGAAGCATTTTTAGCTATTGAATATGCGTTTATTTTGTTTTTTGGGTTAGCGTCTTTACTGCTGCGTCGTAGCGGTATTGAGCATTGGGCATTGACATGCGTCCCCTTTGTACTTTAAAGTTACCGCCGCATAACGAATATGTAAGCAACAATTATTATAACCTTCGGAGCACATACCATGGCAAAACCATTAATTCAAATGGCATTAGATTCTTTAGATTTCGACGCAACAGTAGGGCTTGCTACCCAAGTAGCTCCTTACGTTGATATTTTTGAAATCGGAACTCCTTGCATTAAACACAACGGCGTTAATCTGGTAAGAGAATTGAAAGCAAGATTCCCAGATAAACTGGTTTTAGTTGACCTTAAAACAATGGATGCTGGCGAATACGAATCTACACCTTTCTACGCAGCAGGTGCTGATATATGCACAGTTTTGGGTGTATCAGGCATTGCAACTATTGCTGGCGTAATTAAAGCTGCTAATGCACACGGTGCAGAAGCGCAAGTTGATCTTATCAACGTGCCAGACAAATTGGATTGCGCTAGAGCCTCTGCTGATGCAGGCGCACAAATCATTGGTGTTCACACCGGTCTTGATGCACAAGCTGCGGGTCACACACCTTTCGTTGATTTGAACGACATTGCTAGATTAGGTCTTCCAGTCAGAATTTCAGTTGCTGGTGGTATTAAACAATCTACCGTGCAAGATGTAGTTCATGCTGGCGCAGGTATTATTGTTGTTGGTGCAGCGATTTACGGCGCACCATCTCCAGCAGAAGCGGCTCGTGAAATCCGTGAATTGGTTGACGCTGCGTAATTAGGAACTCGTATGCATCAGAAACTTATCATAGATAAAATATCAAGCATCCTGGATGCGACTGACAAGTCGCATGACGTAAAACTAACAGGCATGCTTGATAGCGCAAAGCGTATATTTATTGCTGGTGCAGGACGCTCTAAGCTGGTCGGCAATTTTTTTGCAATGCGGTTGGTACACAGTGGCTATGATGTCAGCGTGGTAGGTGAGGTTGTTACGCCCAGTATCAAAAGTGGTGATTTGTTAATCATCATTTCGGGTTCTGGCGAAACCGAGCAATTGATCGCTTTTACCAAAAGCGCAAGAAAAATGGGAGCCAACATTGTGTTGATCTCCGCTAAAACTAGCTCAACAATTGGCGATATGGCTGATGCTGTGTTTGCTGTGGGCAGCCCTGACCAATATGGAAAAGTGGTCGGTATGCCGATGGGTACGGTTTTTGAACTGTCTACCTTGGTTTTTTTGGAAGCTATCATATCGCACATAATCCATGAAAAAGGGATTGCCGAAGAAGTGATGAGAGAAAGGCACGCCAATTTGGAATAAGCCGTTGTTCTTACGAACGAATGGTATGCCCATTCGTTCGTAGCTTGCTTGACACAATAACAAGAATAATTTTGTGACTATTCGAGTTAAGGATAAACGTCACTACTTAGAATAACTACACGTAAGGAGATTACTATGACTTCGCGTCGTGAACTAGCGAACGCCATACGTGCTTTGAGCATGGATGCCGTACAGAAAGCAAATTCCGGCCACCCAGGTGCGCCTATGGGTATGGCGGATATCGCCGAAGTGCTGTGGAATGACCACATGCGCCATAATCCCGTTAATCCAAAATGGGCTAATCGTGACCGTTTTGTCCTGTCTAATGGACACGGTTCAATGCTCATTTATTCATTATTGCACTTAACTGGCTACGAACTTCCTATCGAAGAATTAAAAAACTTCCGCCAATTACATTCCAAAACCCCAGGGCACCCTGAATACGGTTATGCGCCCGGCATCGAAACAACAACTGGGCCACTCGGCCAAGGTATTACTAACGCGGTTGGTATGGCGATTGCTGAAAAAGCATTAGCGGCACATTTCAACAAAGATGGTCATAACATCGTCGATCACAATACCTACGTGTTTTTAGGTGATGGCTGTTTGATGGAAGGCATTTCGCATGAAGCCTGCTCACTGGCTGGAACGCTGGGCTTAGGCAATTTGATTGCATTCTGGGACGACAACGGCATCTCTATCGATGGTCATGTTGATGGCTGGTTTACTGATAATACTCCTCAACGTTTTAAAGCTTATGGCTGGCATGTAGTTGCCGATGTTGACGGGCACGATAGTGATGCAATCGCTAAGGCTATCCAGTCTGCCAAAGCAGTCAAAGATAAGCCGAGCATGATTTGCTGCAAAACAACAATTGGCTTCGGATCGCCCAACAAGGCGGGAACACATGGCTGTCACGGCGCAGCACTAGGCGATGCCGAAGTTGCGTTGACCAGAAAAGAACTGGGCTGGACGCACGAACCATTCATTATCCCCAGCGAAGTTTATGCGGGTTGGGATGCCAAAGCTAAAGGCACGAAAACTGAACAAGACTGGAATGCCAAGTTTGCTGCGTATAAGTCTGCTTATCCTGAGTTGGCGACGGAATTTGAACGTCGCATGAACGGCGATTTACCCAAAACCTGGGCGGCTGATGCGGATAAGTTTATCAGCGCAGTCGATGACGAAGCAAAAACCACGGCAACTAGACTTTCTTCGCTGGCAACTATTGAAGGCTATGCTAATTTGCTACCCGAAATTTTTGGTGGGTCGGCTGATTTGGGTTGCTCCAATATGACCGAATGGAAAGGCCACAAGCCTATGCGGGCGAACAAGCCCGATGCCAATTACGTCAATTATGGCGTACGTGAATTTGGCATGTCTGCCATCATGAACGGTATTACCTTGCATGGCGGATTGATCCCCTTTGGCGCGACCTTCTTGATGTTCTCAGAATACGCCAGAAATGCCGTGCGTATGTCAGCATTGATGGGCATCCGTTCCATTTTTGTGTATACCCATGATTCCATTGGACTGGGCGAAGATGGCCCTACCCATCAACCTGTAGAACAAACAGCTACCTTGCGGATGATTCCCAATATGCAAGTTTGGCGGCCTTGTGATGCGGTAGAAACGGCGGTCTGCTGGAAAGCGGCGATAGAACGCAAGGATGGACCTAGCGTATTGGTGTTCTCCCGTCAAAATTTGGCGCACATGCCCAGAACATCGGATCAAATCAGCGCGATTTATCGTGGTGGCTATGTCCTTAAAGATGCTGGTGGTACGCCGGATGCGATCATTATTGCTACGGGTTCAGAAGTCGAATTGGCGGTTAAAGCGGCTGATGAATTGACGGCAAAAGGCAAAAAAATTCGTGTCGTCTCCATGCCCTCAACCAACTTGTTTGATGCCCAAGATGAAGCTTACCGCGAATCGGTATTGCCATCAGCCGTTACCAAGCGTGTTGCAGTGGAAGCTGGGGTGACTGATGGCTGGTGGAAATATGTAGGTACAAATGGCAAGATTGTTGGATTAAATCGTTTCGGCGAATCTGCGCCAGCAGGACAATTATTCAAGGAGTTTGGATTTACAGTCGAAAATGTGGTCAAGCACGTAGAAGCGGTGCTTTGAACTATCGTAGACAACGATTTTGTTACATACAACGGACAGGAACCTCGACAATGGTTTTTGCCTATTTAATACGACTTATAGGGTGAATAGCGTGAAAAATATTGATTTGACCAAAAGTGTATTTGCTGCACTAATGCTGGTGAGTGCCGTAGCCGGCGCAGAAGACAACTATCCAGCATCTGATTTTCAACCTAAAGTGCTATACCAGGATGAAGCGGCTGCAAAGGCATCTGAAAGTAGTTCCGCAGCAAAGTCTGCCTCGGGAGCGGCGGCTTCTAGCAGCAGCGATTCCGAATACCCAGCGACAAATTTTCAGCCGAAAGTGCTGTATTCTGATCCCGACTACAAGCATTCAGCGGCTAGCCCTAGTTCGTCAGCAGGTTCAAGTGCCTATTCAGATGCGGCTCCTGCTGCAACAGCGGTTGCGGAATCATCATCGGCAGGCTATTTACTTGGGTTAATCGTGTTTGCTGTTGCAGGTTTTGTATTATTCAAGAAGGGTGTTTGCTCAGGTGTCGCTGATAAAAGTGGCGCCGCTAGTGCCGCTAAAGCCACAGGTGGTTTGACGGGTGTGGCTAAGTATCTGCTTAAAACATCTGGCACCGGTGTGTCCAGATATTTAGAAAATAATGCAAAGAATGCACCTGCTGCATCTGCGGCAACGGGTGTTGCGAAGTATTTGGCCAATCAGGCTTCATCAGCAAAAGAAACTGCAAGCCAAGCAGCGACAGGTGTTGAAAAATATCTGAAAAACAAGGGGTAATCAATGAATTCTAATGACTTTGGCGGCGCAGTTATTCCTGCAATGGCTGGCTTCTTTTTATTTGGAAAACGAGCCAAAGTTCAGGAGATTCAGCAAGATAGACCTCAGCAATTACCTATGATTTTAAATATTGATCCTAATAGTCTTACCGGTGTGGCTAAGTACTTATTAGCAACACCTTTGGTTACGGGTGTTGCCAAGTACATGAAAAAAAAGGAAAATAACCCTATGACCAGTGTGGAGTTATATGTTTTGAGGCAGTCTATCGCCGAAAAAAATATACCCGCCCCAACAGGTGTTTCCAAGTATCTTGCTAAAGCAGCCAAGGAAGCACCAATACGTAAAAAGACGAGTGTTGACAAGTATGTCGCCAAACAAGAGTTGGCTATCAGAAGCTTTTCAACATTGACAGGGGTTGCCAAGTACCAAGCCGAACAGGAATTGCTAGCAAGAAAACAGGTTGCAGTCACTCTGATAAAACGCTATTTGGATAACGAAGAAGTGGCATTAATTTCTGCAAAAGCAGCGGCTGATGCCGCCTATGAGGCTTCGAGAAATATGGGTTATCAAGAAGATACAGAAGTTGAGGTAGTAGAAGTTGCCACGACTCGTGTTGGTAGATACTTGCAAGAACAGGATGCGTTGTCAAAAAAAAAGCCAGCGATCACAGGAGTAGGCAGGTATTTAGCTAAACAAATAGTCCTGGATAGCCAAAAGCCGGCTATTAGTGGCGTTGGTAAATATTTGCGTGAGCAATCAGTTGTTCAAAGTAAAAAACCTGCACCAACTGGCGTTGCCAGGTATTTGTCAAACCAAGTTAACGCACCTGTACACACACCAAAAGTGACGCTTGCTCAAAGTGGAGTCGCCCGATATTTAGCGTCACAGAAAGTAGTTGAAACCCACAAGCCAAGCCTTTCTGGGGTGGCAAAGTATTTGGAAAGACAATCGCAATCCGATAAAGATAAAGCCAATTTGCAAATTACAAGCAATTTGCTCGAATACGAAGTGACTCAAGAAGCTGAAAAATGTTTGGAAGGTGAATTTATCCCCGCAAATGATTTCTCATCTGCAACTGGGGTGTCAAGATACCTTGAAAAACAAAGTGATGTCGTTAGCGTAGCAAAGGAAATTACCAAGGAAAAAATCACCGGTGTATCGCGTTACCTCGAAAAACAAGTCGGCTCGGTAAAGCAAGCGCTCACATCCGCACCAACGGGAGTTGAACGGTATTTGTTAAATAGAGCGTAAAATAGTAGTTTGTTAGATCAGCACAAAATAAATACAAACATCTGATTATTATAAATAAAACCAAGCCCACCTTGGTTTTTGTTTATATTCGCCATCTTCACTTTCTCGTGAATTTATGGTAATATTTCATCCCTAAAATTTCCAACTTTACTGAAAGGTACTCAAATTATGGCAAAGAATTTACTTGAACAACTCAGAGAAATGACGGTTGTTGTGTCTGACACGGGCGACATACAAGCCATTGAAACTTTCAAACCGCAAGATGCCACGACTAACCCATCGTTGATTACGGCAGCAGCACAAATGCCACAGTATCAAGATATTGTTGATGATACGCTGAAAGCTGCAAGAAACTCGCTCGGAAATGATGCAACTTCCGCTCAAGTAGCAAATCTGGCGTTTGATCGGTTGGCGGTTTCTTTCGGTCTAAAAATTCTGGAAATTATTCCTGGTCGTGTTTCAACAGAAGTTGATGCCAGACTTTCTTATGATACGGAAGCAACCATCGCTAAAGGGCGTGAAATCATTGCCCAATATCAAGAAAAAGGCATTTCTAAAGACCGTGTGTTGATTAAAATTGCTTCAACCTGGGAAGGCATTCAAGCCGCTGCTGTGTTGGAAAAAGAAGGCATACATTGCAACCTGACACTATTGTTTGGCCTGCATCAAGCTATTGCCTGTGCAGAAAATGGTATTACCTTGATTTCTCCTTTTGTGGGTCGAATTCTGGACTGGTACAAGAAAGATACAGGTCGTGATTCTTATCCGTCTGCTGAAGATCCAGGTGTTCTTTCCGTTGCTGAAGTTTACAATTACTATAAAAAATTCGGTTACAAAACTGAGGTTATGGGTGCAAGCTTCCGTAACATCGGTGAAATTACCGAGCTGGCTGGAGTCGATTTATTGACTATTGCACCATCCTTATTAGCGGAATTGCAAGCTACAACAGGCGAATTGCCGCGCAAATTAGACCCACAAACAGCAGCAAAATCGCCTATCGCTAAGATAAACATGGACAAAGCAACATTTGACCGTATGCACCAAGAAAACCGGATGGCGAACGATAAGCTGGCTGAAGGTATTTTAGGCTTCGAGAAAGCCCTTGAAAGCCTTGAAGAATTGCTTTCTGCAAGGCTTGCAAAACTCGAACACATGGACAAAGAAACCGTCCCTGCTTAGTTAGAAATCGGCACTTTACCCTAAGTGCTTGTTCTACATAAAAACAATATCGCTCCGATACTACGTGTCGGGGCGATTTTACTATACACACACGATAAAATAATATGTCACAAAAAATTTTAGATGTTGTTAAACCCGGTGTCGTTACTGGCGATGATGTGCAAAAAGTCTTTGCGATATGCAAAGAAAACGGTTTCGCGTTACCTGCCGTCAATGTTATCAATACAGATACCATCAACGCTGTATTAGAAGCGGCTGCCAAAGTTAAATCGCCTGTTATTATCCAATTTTCGAATGGCGGCGCTTCTTTTTATGCTGGTAAAGGGCTAAAACAGGAAGGTCAACAAAATGCCATTTTAGGTGCAATATCAGGTGCACAGCATGTTCACTTGATGGCTGAAAAATACGGCGTACCTGTCATTCTCCATACCGACCACGCGGCAAAAAAGTTGCTACCTTGGATTGATGGCTTGCTGGATGCAGGTGAAAAACATTTTGCCGCTACCGGAAAACCGTTATTCAGCTCGCACATGCTGGATTTATCGGAAGAAAGCTTGAAAGAAAATATTGAAATTTGCGGTGAATACCTAAAGCGCATGTCCAAAATGGACATGACCTTGGAGATTGAATTAGGTGTTACCGGCGGTGAAGAAGACGGCGTTGACAACAGCAGCATGGATCATTCCTTGCTTTATACCCAGCCAGAAGATGTGGCTTATTCCTATGAGGAACTTAGCAAAATCAGCCATCGTTTCACGATTGCAGCTTCGTTCGGAAACGTACACGGCGTGTACTCTCCAGGTAATGTTAAGCTAACCCCGACCATTCTGGCGAACTCACAAAAATACGTTTCAGAAAAATATGGTTTGGCAAAAAATACGTTAAACTTCGTTTTCCACGGTGGCTCAGGTTCAACACCAGTAGAAATCAAAGAATCTATCAGCTATGGCGTTGTCAAAATGAATATCGACACCGACACCCAGTGGGCAGTTTGGGCGGCCATCATGGAATATTACAAGAAAAATGAAGGTTACTTACAAGGTCAAATCGGTAATCCAGATGGCGCCGATAAACCTAACAAAAAATATTACGATCCACGCGTATGGCAACGTGCTGGTGAGGTTGGTATGATCAACCGCCTAGAGCAAGCGTTTCAAGAATTGAATTCAGTCGGTTCTTTGTAAGATAAGCGTAATCAACACATTAAAACCGGTTTTAGTGCCGGTTTTTTTATGCCAAATTGTGTGAGATCAATGCGTGTTACTCCGACTGCCAGGATGATATAAATGGCTGGTAGAAATTCAGGTCGTTTACCGTTGCGCCTCGCTGCCCTGTTATAGTAGAAGCAAATAGCTGGGCTCTTTCCATGCTTTGCCCTAGGGTCCAGCCAAGATTAAGCCCAAGCAACAAGATTGCAGAAAAAGCATCACCCGCTCCAACGGTATCTATAAGGCCTACTAGCGCAGTGGGCGATACAGAACAGAATTCACCCGCATTATTCATAGCTAAAGCACCTTCCTTGCCGCAAGTAATAATAATGCCTTTCAGCTTATATCGGTACAGAAGCTCTTCCATGCTGGCTCTAATGTCGGTCACATCATCTTTTAACTCACGTAGCTCCTGAAGATTCAGCTTAAGCCAATCAGCATCGTTGAAAGACCTAAGGACCTCGGCTTTGTTCCACCAAGGTTGCCGCAGATTGACATCAACAAAAATTTTGCCCTGATGCAGAGTTTTTAGTGCGGCCAATGTTTTTCTTGATACAGCGGAGCGAACAGCCAGTGTTCCATGACATAAGATACCGATAGGGCTAATGCTATTTAAACCCTGCATTTCAATATGATCGTAGGCTTGGTCGGGTAAAATAGCGTAACTCGGTTCACCGTGTTGAATAGCCACTTGTACCCGTCCGGTTGGGTAGGTTGAATCTTGCTGCAAAAAGCCCAGATTCATTCCCCATAATTGCATGGCTGTCTGTATTTGATTGCCATCCGTATCAGCACCCACGCGACTGATAAATTGCGGTTGTTGTCCAAAAGCCTGTAAGTGCCAAGCGACATTGAAAGGTGCGCCGCCCAATACCTTCGTGCCATCTGGGAAATGGTCGAACAGAACTTCACCAAATACGGTGATCGCGTTGTTTTGCATCGGTTTTAACAGGTATAAAAGTTTACTTAGCCAAGTTTCAGAATTATAAGCAAACCTGATCTATAGTGTGGTACTTTCTGATCAAAGCCAAAGCTGAATTTTTTCAAACTAGACCGATAAGATGACTACGAATACGATATTCGATCAAGATTGCCAAAAGTGTGACAGGTTGGCTAATTTCCTTTGTGAAGTCAAACAAACCTATCCAAGCTACCATGCCCGCCCCGTCGCGCCATTTGGTGACCCAAATGCGGAATTGTTAATCGTTGGTTTAGCTCCAGGTATGCACGGTGCTAATGCAACGGGACGACCTTTTACCGGCGACCATGCAGGCATCTTACTTTACGAAACGCTTTATGAGTTTGGTTACAGCAATAAACCCACATCCGAATCGTTAACAGATGGGCTGCAGCTGCGGAATTGCCGAATAACGAATGCTGTAAAATGCTTGCCACCACAAAACAAGCCTATGCCGAAAGAGATAACTGAATGTAATTCGTTTTTAGCGTCGGAATTGGCAACATTGCCGGAACGGGCTGTAATAGTGGCATTAGGAACGATAGCTCATCAAGCCGTGCTAAAGGCTTACGGCTACAAAATAAGTGCTGCAAAATTTGGACATAATGCCTTTCATCTTCTTCCTAATGGAAGGAAACTGATTGATTCCTATCATTGCAGCCGATACAACACTCAAACCAAGCGTTTGACCAAAGCCACATTTGCCGATGTTTTTCGTACCGTTGGTCAATTATTGGAAACTATCTGATTGAAATTAATAAGGAAATTACGGATAAATAATTTTAAATTGCTCACTCATTGCTATTGCACGCCTTATTATTTTCAATTAACTAAAAATATTGCACGGCATCTTTTTCAAAATCACTATACTGATAGCAAGTATCAGCAAGCAATTAAAATAGTATACGGTGCATCTGACGAGTCTGAAATACTTGCGCCTGGTTTGCATGGTTCTTAATTTACTCCTGCCAATTTCACAAGCTTAGGAATAAAGAGATTTATTAATGATTTAAGTTGTGCTCCATTTAGTCTTCGTTCTCAAGTTATTCATTCTTTTCATCTGTACAAGCCGACATTTGTAAGATGGCTATGATATATGAAATCTTGCCCAAAAAAAAAGCCGCACCGGATTCCGGTGCGGCTTTTTAGCTAAAGATTGCGATCTAAACGGTTTAGTAGGCCACTTGAGCGCGTATCATAAAGGTATCCAAGCTTGAGTTATCTCCAGTTAGCGGAGAGCCAGAAGCTGTAGTCAATGGTGAGTTTTTAATATCCAGCATACGGGTATAATTGCCCTGGAGGCGGAAATTGCTGTTGATGTACCAGTTTAAAGCGACTGTGATATTAGATAATTCACCGCCTTTAAATGTACCATCGTTCAGGTCAGCAGCAGAATATCGGGTAGCTACTTCCCATGCGCCCCAGCCGCCGTTTTTCAAGCTGAACGGTTTGGCAGGATCCAGGTATCCGAAGTTGCCGTTTTTATAGCCGCGAGACTCGCCTGTAATGGAATAAGCCGTTTCAGCATACCAACCGTCCAATGCTACGTTGTCTTCGCCGCCATTGCGATCAACCCACATGCGGGTGTATTCACCACCGACTGAGAACGGCCCATACATTCCGGCACCTTCTAGTCCTAATTGTTTGATATCATTTACTTTGCTGATGCTTTGATTTATCAAGTCCAAGTTAGACATATTGGTTGTTTCATAAACCATTTGCAAGCCTTTCGCTTTTGCAACATCCTTTGAATCATCAGGAATTCGGTAGTTACCAGCAACGCCTAAATGGATTAGTTTGGTTTTGTCGATTATCGGATTGTAAACGACTCGTGAGGAAATCCCCCAGCCTTCATCTGCCGCATTTTTTATCTCAGTGGCTGTACCTGTTCTTGCTGGTGTAATCGAATCGCCAAAAATACCCAGTTTTGCTACATAGTTTTCACCGAATGATTCAAAGTTAAGACCGATAGCGCGATCAACAGTTGGATTATTTAGGATGTTCATCAACGACCGTTCGGTAAACATCATGTCGTTGGCGCTTTCTTGTAACTCGCGGCTAAAGTTTTGTTTTTGTTGACCGGCTGTAATAATTGCGTATTTATTTAAGCCTAGATATTGTATGAAAGCATCTTTAACTCTTACGTTGTCGTCAGCGAAATCGGCTTCTGTTCTGAACAGCCAATCTTTATGAAAAACGCCTTCAAAACGCATACGTGCACGGCGTATTTCGGTGCCGTCATTGGCATCGTTCGATCCCGCAAAATTATCGCCGCTAGAAAACGAAGAGTCGGCATGAATACGTCCACCCAGTTTAAACTTGAAGTTTTTATCGGATGACTCAACCTGAAAGCCTTTTTTGTCCATTTTGTCTTTTACTTGTTCAATTTCTGTGACATGTTCTTTCAGTGCCTTGATTTCATTGGTTTTCATTTCCAAATCTTGTTGCACAGCAGCAATGTCGGCGGGTGAAGAAACTGCTTTGTCTTCTACTCGTTCAAAAGCACCCATAAGCTGTCTATGTGGGCCGGGTTCTGCATAGATTTGTTTGGTTTTCACATCAACATAAAGATCGATGGCATAAGCTGTAGATGCTACGCTAGTGCCTAAAATGGCTGCGACTGCAAAGGTAAGTTTGGATAATTTCATGGATTGCTCTCAGTTGATAAAAACTGCTGAAAGCATAAGGTTGTAATGTGACAGACTTATGACATTTATATTACAGTTGTGTTACAAAGCAACAAAATGATAATTATGTTGCTTTTAATACAAACCGCTATAAGTCAGTATCGGATGTTATTTATTTTATTGAGAAAAGCATAGTGGGATTAATTCACTTTTTAGCAACAAGTTGCTTTTATTGGTGCTGATTTTTTAAAAGTTGCAACGTTGGTATATAGGAGAAATATAATTTTTCATTGCGTTAAAACCGCTTAAAATGCAGCGCCACCATAAATCGAAAACCGATAAACAAGAAAACTACGGGCATCATATAAGCTATCGTCACTCCAGGCGTTCCGTAGCTTTTACCCAGTAAGAAAGCCGGTGTGACCATGGCTAGCATCGCCAATAAAGTCGAGCACAATACGATCCGGTTAAATCCCATATATTGCAGATAGCAGGGCATATCAGCATACAAAGCACTGATTGATGCACCCACCGCAATAATCACCAAAGTCATATGGCCCACGCTAAAGTGACTGCCGAACAAAGCCAACGGGTGTTGTCCGAATAAAGCAATGGTGAGGAATAAGGTAAAAATCAGACCGCCAATCATTAGTGACCGTTGATTGATTAAGTGCTGTATGGCTGATTTATTGCGACGTTCAACCAAGACAACCATTTTCGGCAAATAATAGCGATTGGTAGACGTACCGACTAATGAAATAAAGCCACCTGTCTGTGCGGCAACGGCGTAAATATCAGCATCCAATCTAGATGGAAATAGCAGTTCCAGAATAACTACGCCGCTACTTGTCATCACTGTCAGCATCAAGCTATTGACTACCAGTGGTAATGAACGACTAAGCCATTTTTTACCCGTTATTAATGGCAGTGCTTGCCAGACTTCGCTGCTTGTTATCCATTTGGCTGCTTGTCAGATTAATATTAACGTGAGCATCCATGCCAAACCTAAGCAAAGGACGGTTACCTATGTGGACAATTGGAATTTCCCAAAAGAACAGCTCACAATTAATAGCAAATATACTGAGGGCAGAAATAATCGATAGATGGTGATGCCTAATACATGAGCGCCTTGTGCGGAAATGACTTCAACCAAAAACAAGGTAATCGCAACGATGGGTAAAAACACAGCAAATAAAATAATGGCAAAATGAATATCGATATGCTGTATTGCCCATATGGTTTCCAGACCAATGCTCAACAACCCAAACAATAACAAGCTAAATCCGCTGATTGTCTTTAGCAAAATAACCAGAAGCCACGAAATTTTCGCCAATCCTGACGCTCTCGGAACAATGCTATTGCACGTAACGCATATTTTTTCAGCCCTAAAGTCGCCAACGTTGAGAGTATGGTCACAACTGACAGTGCCACGCTGTAATCATCAAAATCACTGACGGTTAACGACCTCGCCAAGACTATGTTGGCTAGATACATTAAGGCATAATTGCCAAGCGTAAATACGAATAAAAACAGAGAGCGAAAACTGTTAGGCTGAAGGTCAACAGATAGGTTGCTTATCATGGTTCGCAATTTTTTCAGTTGTTATTTGGTAGTCATCGTTGCAGGTTGTGAGGCCAACAATGACAACGCCATGATCGATAATATTTCATTGTTTTTGACATTATAACAAAGTGATCTGATTACCTTGTTACAGTAATAATACAAATAAGGAAGGAGGTGAAAAATGGTGCAATGTTGTAATATTCATATTATGTGGCAAGGGGATTACAAAAACACACCGACAGGTTGAGCTTTAACCTTATAATACAGCATGACTAGCTGTTATTTTTAGGGTAGTTTTTTAGGCTACTCCCCAGATAACAGGTGGCTCTCAAGAATGTTTTAGGTTATAGGCAGCGTAGTGTGATTATTCAAAAAATCTTCAAACCGAAGCTTTCCGCTTCTGTTCTAGCTCTCGTCAGTGCCCTGTATCTTACCGTTGTCCAAAACAACACTTTTTTCAAAGCGGCATTGGCTGCTATCAATAAATCAGGACATGGCAATCTGCCATTCGAGATGGCTATCTACGCCAGTTTGACGCTACTGTTTTTCTTGCTCCTATCGTTGTTAGCCTGTATTAAGCCGTTATTTAAGCCCTTGTTGATGCTGATATTGGTTGTGGCTGCGGTGGTCAGCTTTTTTATGGGCACTTATGGTGTTGTGATTGACGCGTCCATGATCCAGAACTTAATGCAAACAGACGTTAAAGAAGCGACCGAATTATTTAACCTAAAGCTATTTCTGCATGTTTTCTTTCTGGGCATATTGCCCGCTATTTGGGTTTATCGTACGGAAATCCAATACCAGCCTTTTTTATCGGAAGTTTTTCGTCGATTGCTAATCATTGGAATTGCTGCTGTGCTGTTGGGCGGAACGATTTTCACCTATTACAAAGATTTTTCATTTGTCCTGCGAAATAACCACAGCTTACGTTATTTAATCAACCCTAATTATCCGGTTTATTCCTTTGTTAAGTACTTAAAGGGTTCAATGCAGACGGAAGCTGTTCAAGTTAAAGCTTTGGGAGCCGATGCCAAAGAAATCAAAACCTGGCAAGTGCGTGGTAAAAAATCTATCGTCGTACTTGTAGTGGGAGAGACGGCGAGGGCGGAAAATTTTGCTTTGAATGGTTACAACCGTGCAACTAACCCGCGCTTAAGCAAAGAAGACATCATTAATTTTCCCAATACCCACTCTTGTGGTACCGCGACGGCTGCATCCTTACCGTGCATGTTTTCTAATCTTAAGCGGAATCATTTCAGTGATTCTGATGCTAAACAAAACGAGAACTTGTTGGATGTGTTGGTACATGCAGGTGTCAACGTATTGTGGAAAGACAATAACTCCGGTTGCAAAGGCGTATGTCAACGAGTGACCACGGAAAATACCGAAATCCTCAAAATACCGAATTTATGTGTTGGCGGCGAATGCTTTGATGAGGTGATGTTGCAGGGTTTGCAAAGCTATTTTGATAAGATAACGAATAATACTGTTATTGTCCTACATCAAAAAGGCAGTCATGGTCCAGCTTATTACAAACGGCATCCTGAGAAATTCAAGGTGTTTACGCCAGAATGCACCAACGACCAAGTACAAGATTGTCCAGAGGCTGAAATTATTAACGCTTATGACAATACCATCCTCTATACCGATTATTTTCTGGCTGAAGTCATTAACTTATTGAAAAATAATGCCGGAAAATACAACACTGCCATGTTATATATGTCCGATCATGGCGAGTCCTTGGGTGAGAATGGTATTTACCTGCATGGCTTACCGTATTCTTTCGCACCGGAAGAGCAAAAACATATCCCGTTCATCCTGTGGTTGTCTAAAGATTTTAGCCAGAGTTTCGGGCTTGATAGCGAATGTATAAAGCGGCAGCAAAATACCGCATATAGTCATGATAATTTATTTCATTCGGTTTTAGGGTTGTTGGGTATTAAAACCAGCGCTTACGAGGCGGATTATGATATTTTTTCGCATTGCACCAATCCGTAAAAACCTTGTCACAAAAGGTGATGAATAACCGAAATCAATCAAAATAAGCTAGGCTTGTACGCTAATCGGGTAATTAAAGCTAAAAATGACTAACAAAGTGCAACCAAACACATCGGAGATGTTAGATACTCCGCAATCTGAGCAAGTCCGCCTACCTTATTTTGATTATTTACTGACCGCCTTGAAAGAGGGTAATGTTGCTGTCGAAAGAAGCTTTGGTCGGCATGTGCATTGGGGCTATTGGGAGCGACCAAAACAAGCAAGCTTGACTACGGAAGAGTTCGCCCAGGCATCGGAAGACCTCAGCAGCCAGGTTTGCTTGGCGGGACATATTCAAAACAACCAAAGCGTACTCGATGTGGGCTGCGGCTTTGGTGGTACGATTGCCCATATCAATGAGAATTATCAAGGAATGAGCTTGGTCGGTGTTAATCTCGATGAACGTCAATTGGAAAGAGCTCGCGAGATTGTTAAACCAGTCGCCAGCAACATCATCGAATTCAAGCAAGGCAACGCTTGTGCTTTACCATTGCTGGATGCGTCCTTTGATGTGGTGTTGGCGGTGGAATGTATTTTTCATTTTCCTGACCGCGAGCAGTTTTTCAAGGAAGCTTTCAGAGTGCTTAAGCCGGGCGGCTATTTGGCATTATCTGATTTTGTGCCAAAGCCCGTGTTGCTGCCGTTCACCAAAATCAAATTGCCTCAAACCGTGAGCGATGGTTTTTATGGTAAATGTAATATTTTGTGCGGCGTGGAGGATTACCGTCAATTGGCTGCAAAAACCAATTTTGCAATACAAACCGAGCGCGACATCACCGTAAACACCTTGCCTACCTACCGGTATCTGCGGCGTTTAAGCCAACAATGCCGCGTCAGTAATGTATTTGCCCTGGTTGAAACCGCTACCGCAGAAGTGCTGAGTAGGCTTAGGTTGTTAATGTACTATATTTATGGCTTCCAGAAACCTAAATGACCACTCATTAATGACGGTAGCATCATGCGGATTCACAACTTGCCAGTGCTATTGCGCAGATACCTATTAGTTCGAATCCTTCCGGTTTTGGCGGTGATGGCATTAATAGGTTGTGCCAGCACACCAGAAATACAACCTCAACTGCAATCTCAGCAACCTCTAATTAACTATGCCTTGAGTTTGCAAGGCATACCATACCGCTATGGCAAGGAAACGCCGGAGGAGGGCTTTGATTGCAGCGGTTTTGTTAGGCATGTTTTCGGCAGGCATGGAGTTTGGTTGCCGCGTACAGTGCGGGAAATGGCTTCTGCGTTGCCAACCGTTCCTAATTATGAGCTGCGTTCTGGCGATCTAGTGTTCTTTAATATCAGCGGCAAAACCTACTCGCATGTGGGCATTTTTATTAATGAAGATAAATTTATCCATGCGCCCAGTCAACGTACGGGTAGGGTATTGGTGTCCAGTTTGAATAACAGCTATTG
>SHZQ01000019.1 GCA_009695535.1 Methyloglobulus sp. | reverse complement strand
ATGCTGCTTGATGAGGAGGCGGACATGTTGGCGGAATTGGAGTCATTTTTGAGCGTACAGATCAAATTCAGAGCAGAATCTGAATACAATCAAGAACAGTATGATGTGGTGCTGCTGTAATTGGTGTGCAAACCTAGGTTTGCACACTCGATACTTAACGCTTTCATTGTTTCTTTAACGCTTTCACACTGCGCGAACTCACACATTGACTATTATAATTAACCCGTCATGATTCATCACGTTAAACGGGCAACTCGGCATCTTATTTTTTGGTCATTGTTGATAGTGGCAATCACCCTTAGCGGTATACGACTAGCGTTAATAGGTGTTGACAGTTATAAAGCCAATTTAGAAAACCGTATCAGCCTGTTAGTCGGTGCGCCAGTAAAGTTGGGAAGTTTGAGCGCTAAGATGCGTGGCGTTAGTCCCGAATTGGTTTTAAAAGACATCACAATTGCTTCAATTTTAGCCACAGAAAAATCCAGTATTCAGCTCGAAGAAGTTCGATTAAGCATCAACTTGGGTGAATTTTTATTTAGCCGCAATATGTTGTCATCGTCCTGGATTACCTTGGTAGGCGCAAGATTTTCAGTCATTCGGAAACTAGATGGGCAAATTGCCATTGAGGGCTTAAAAGCAGGTAACGGACAACCACTTTGGCTGCTCCAAGGACGGCAATACCGGATGCTACAAAGCCACATCACCTGGCAAGATCAGCAAAAAGGTGGGGCAACCTTAGCTTTAGATGCGGTCAATTTGGTCGTCATGAACAATGGTAAGCATCATCGCATCAATATGATAACCAAACTGCCCGAAAAATACGGTGATGAGTTAACAATAGCGGTGGATTTTGAAGGCGCAGCAGATAAACCTGCTGATATTAAAGGCACACTTTTTGCTGAAGGTAAAAATACCAAGCTTCACAAACTAGCTTCCACCTATCTGCCGCTAAACATTAGCATGACAACAGGTGCTGTCGACTTCAAGGTGTGGAGTCAGTGGCAACAAGCACAATTGATCTCGGTTACGGGTGATATACAATTGCGACAGACCATATTTGCACGTAAAGGCAAAGGTAGTTTTCCGGTTAATAATCTGAATACTCAATTTAACGCGCAGATACAAGATCAACAGTGGTTTGTAGACATCAAACGGTTTTTGCTGGAATCATCAGAACCCAGTAAAAAACCCAGTAAAAAATGGCCGGATGCTATTGTTAATATCGCTGGCGATGTTGAATTTCAACAGCTCAAAATGTATGCCAAGCAACTGGATTTGGCTGAAACATCGGTGTTATTACAGTTTTTTTCGCCCTTAACTGAGCAGCAAGCCCAAGATTTGAATCAATCCCATATTGCCGGATTGCTAAGGGATTTTTCCTTATACGCTGAACCCAATCAAAAAAGCGTAGCTGTAGCGGGCTGGTTCGACTCCTTAAGTATTGATCCCGTAATAACTTCATCAGGAATTTCATTGCCAGGCATTGAAAATATCAGCGGACAGGTAAAGGGTAGTGATGCCTTAGGTAAGATCGAATTAACCGCTCAAGAAGTCCGCATTAAAGCAAGCAACTTATTCACCAAGCCGATATTGCTTAATCAGCTCAACGGTATTCTGGCATGGCAACAAACTGAAGATCATTGGGCGTTTTCCAGCCCATCAATTGCACTTAATTGTCCGGCATTTCAAAGTCAAAGCCGCTTATTTTTCCGTCTCCCAAAAACCGAAGAAAACCCGTTTATCGACCTACAAAGCGCATTCAATAGCAATGATTTACGCCAAATTGCTACTTATCTGCCCACGCAAATCATGAAAGATAAGCTAAAAACTTGGTTGAGCAACGCGTTTGTCGCGGGGCAGGTAACAAAAGGCGATTTGTTATTCTATGGTAAGGCGAGCGATTTCCCGTTCACCAGTGGCAATGGCATATTTGAAGCCAAGCTGGATCTTGATAAAGTCGAAATAAAGTTTCATCCCGATTGGCCGCACATTTCAGGCATAAATGGTCAACTGTTATTTGCACAAAACAGCATTCAAGGCGCATTTAATCGCGGTCAAATTGGCAAGATTGACATCAGCAAAGCAGATATGTTGATTTCCAATCTGGGTGTTGATGAGCAATTAACCATCAAAGGAGCAGGGCAGGGCGATATTAATCAGATGCTGGCTGTGTTGCAACAATCACCTTTGGCGAGTCGAGCGACACCCGTGACTACGCACACAACCCTACAAGGAACAAGCAAGCTGGCACTTGATTTAACGATACCCTTGCGTCCAGGACGCGAAATTAAAGTCGATGGTAATGTTCAGTTAAATAACGCTCAGTTAACCGTTAATCGACTGAAACTAAAAATTAATAATATAAGAGGTGATTTAAAATTCAATAGTTTAGGAATTTATGGTGAGGGTGTTCAAGCAGTTGCACTAAGGCATCCAATTAAAGTCAAGGTTTCTCAAGAAGATCAGCAAACATTGATCAACGTGGACGGTAAGACAGCAGTTAGCGATATAGAAAATTTGTTTGCTTGGTCTGGATCAAAAAAGGCAGAAGGTGAGGGCGATTATCAACTTCAACTACAAATACCCGGCACGAATGCAGATAATAATCCTATCCAAGTGAGCATTAAATCGACTTTGGAAGGCGTGGCATTGCAGTTTCCAGGTACCTTAACCAAAACCAAAGCTGAAAAAAAACCCACGGCATTGACATTCAACTTAAGTAACGAACTGACAATGCCTATAGCATTGAATTACAACAATGAGTTAAAAGCAGCCATAAGCCTTAATACTAAGGATCGGAAAATCAATTCCGGTCATGTGTTAATGGGTATGGGCGAGGCGAGGCAACGGTCAGTTGCTGGCATAAAACTGGAAATAAATCGCGAGCAACTGCCGTTGCAGGATTGGTTGGATTTAGCGGCGACTCAACAACAAGCCAGCAATGCCAGTCTCGATATTAGTGAAATAAAAATTAGCAGCTCGTCGGCGTTGTGGGGGAAAACCCGTTTGGGGGTGTTTGAGGTAGACTTAAAACGCAATCCAGATTCTTGGACGGGAGAAATTGATAGCAGCCTAGCGAAAGGAACATTTCAGTTACCAACGAATACTCAGGGAGCTAATCCTATTAATCTGGATATGGATATGCTAAACCTATCGGCCTTAAAGCAGTTAACTTTTCAGCATACCGTTACCCATTCAGGAGCCAAACCGCTACTTAATATCCACAGTAAAAAAACCTTGTGGCAGTCTCACAATCTAGGGCAATTGACGCTGGAAACCAAGCGTACTCCGCAAGGCTTAGCTATCAAACACCTAGATTTAGAAGGTGCTGATGAAAAACTGACCTCCATGGGAAGCTGGAAAGACAATGGAGCATCATCAATCACCCATCTTGCAGGTCGTCTTAATATGAAAAGAGCCGATCATTTATTTGATAAGCTCAATATTACCAAAGATATAAGTGAGACCAGCGGGGTAATTGATTTTAAATTCAATTGGAATACCCCGCCGTGGAAAATGGCTCTGCCCGATTTACGAGGAGATATGGATGTCAACCTTAAAAATGGTCGCATCTTGAGTATTGACCCAGGTTTTGGTCGAGTTTTGGGAATTCTGGCTGTTGCACAATGGATTAAACGCTTACAGCTGGATTTCAGCGATATTTATGAGGAAGGCTTGGCTTTCAATAGTATCAAGGGACACTTTGATCTACTGAATGGTAAAGCCACAACCCAAAATTTATTCATTAATGCCGTGCCTGCCAAAATCACCATTACCGGCGATACCGATCTAGTCAAACAAACGGTTGACTACGTTATTAAAGTCGTTCCCAAAAGTTTAGATGCCGTTCCTATTGCTGGTACAATTATGGGAAATGTAGCTGCTTTGCTTGGCAAGTCTTTGACTGGAAAAGACCAGGAAGGTTTTTTCTTAGGAACGCAATATTTGGTGAAAGGCGGCTGGAACGATGTCAAAATCAGTTCGCTGCACAAAAATGACGGGCTGTTTCAAAAAACCTGGAAGAGTATTACCGATTTTCCGTGGGATGCACAAGAACAACAAAAATGAAAAGGTTATGTGAATGAATAAGTGCGCAGCCATTCAAATGGCATCAGGACCTAGCGTTAGCTCCAACTTACTGGAAGCCGAAAAGCTAATCGCCGAAGCAGTCAAAGCGGGTGCAAAACTGGTCGCATTGCCAGAAAATTTTGCCATGATGGGCGACAAGGAAATAGATAAGATCAGGATTAAGGAAGTTGATGGCACGGGACCTATCCAAAAATTTTTATCGTCAACCGCAAAAAAATATGGTGTGTGGCTTATCGGCGGCACGATTCCTATTGCTGGTAATGATGACAATAAAGTTCGTGCTGCTTGTGTTATTTATAACGATCTGGGTGAACGGGCAGGGCGTTACGACAAAATCCATCTGTTCGATGTTAATGTGCCGGGCACGGATGAAGTTTATCGAGAATCTGACAGTATAGAACGGGGTGACCAAGCCGTTGTGTTGGAAACGCCGTTTGGCAAGTTGGGCATTGCCGTCTGTTACGATCTGCGCTTTCCAGAACTTTTCCGTAAAATGGCGATGCAAGGCATGGAAATCCTGGTGATTCCATCGGCATTTACAGCAAAGACCGGGTCGGCGCATTGGGAGGTGTTATTGCGCGCGCGAGCTATCGAAAATTTATGCTACGTCATAGCACCAAATCAAGGTGGTTTTCATCTTAATGGCCGTAAAACTTACGGATATAGCATGATTATCGATCCGTGGGGCATGGTGTTAGATTGCTATAAAACCGGCGCAGGTTTTGTTGCTGCGGATATTGATCTTGAAAAGTTGATTAAAGTGCGTAGCGCATTTCCTGTACTTAACCATCGTCGGTTTAACTGTGAATAATATGCCGAAAACCCTATCAATTCTGCTACTTACCTTATCGTTGTCAGCCTGTGGTACAACGGATAGTGGTCGATATAAGGATAATGCCAATCTCGAAAGACCGCCCGAATTGCCTATCAATAAGCAAACTGCGGAGCAAGTTGCTGCCAACGAGGTAGAAGCTCCAATAATAAGGCGGCACGGAAAAGGCCTAAAGTCTGATATTTATAGGGCTGAAGGCGCGTCTTCGGAATTTAAAATAAAACGCAGCTTTGATGAAGCGTGGAGTATTTTAAATCGTGCCATTCAACACAACGACCTTAAGGTAACAGACCAAGACCGCAGCAAAGGGTTTTATTATGTTGCCTACAATACCGGTTTTTTCGGTAAAGCAAGTTCGTATTTTGGTGATGAGCGCAATCAACCGACTTATTTACTGAAAGTTGAAGCACAAGGCGAAGAAACCAGCGTTACGGCAAGCTTGGCAAGCAAGGACGAGCAAACTGACTCGGAAAATCCTAAAAATGCAGGTGACGAGACTTCTCAGGATCAGTCACCGAAACTTATCGAATTATTGTATGACACCCTGCGCGATGACTTGAAAGATGAATGAACGTTATCATGCAAGTCAAGTCTCAGCTTAATACACAACTCTCATATTACCCAAAATTATTGATTAGATGGAACTATTGGCCCAAGCACGACAAACTATTCTCGCCCCTACTGGGATGCAGGACAGCGATATTCAAAAAATCATGAATCAATTGCTCAGCGTGCCTGTTGATGCTGCTGATATTTACTTTCAGGCCAGTCACTCAGAATCTTGGGTGATGGAAGGCGGCATTATCAAAGAAGGCAGCCACAATATTGAGCAGGGCGCAGGGGTAAGGGTGGTGGCAGGTGAAAAAACCGGCTTTGCTTACAGCGACCGCATTGAATTACCTGTGTTGTTGGAAGCGGCCAATAACGTCAAAGCCATCGTCAGACTAGGTCAAGAAGCACAAGTGGGGTTGCCGAAAATAGCCAACTGGCCGCGTTATTACGCGATGGCTAATCCCTTAAAATCCCTGGGCGATCAAGAAAAAATCGACTTATTGCGTAAAATAGATACCGAAACTCGCAAGCTAGATAGCCGGATCGAAGAAGTCATTGTTAGCATGGTAGGTGTCCACGAGAGTATTCTGGTTGCCAGTCAAGATGGCTCGCTCGCTGCCGATGTGCGGCCTTTAGTGCGGATGAATGTGTCTGTCATCGTGGTAGAAAACGGAAAACGCGAACAAGGCAGCATGGGTGGGGGTAGTCGTACCGATTACAGCTATTTTATAGATGAAGATACTGCATTAGGTTATGGTCGTGAAGCGGTTCGGCAAGCATTAATTAACCTAGAAGCTGGAGAAGCCCCCGCCGGAAATATGACCGTGGTATTAGGTCCAGGTTGGCCTGGGATTTTACTGCACGAAGCCATAGGACACGGGCTGGAAGGGGATTTTAACCGTAAAGGCACATCAGCATTCAGCGGTCGCGTTGGTGAGCGCGTTGCTTCCGACTTATGCACAGTCGTCGATGACGGTACTTTGCAAAATCGGCGCGGTTCTTTAAGCATCGACGATGAAGGTACGCCGACAGAAAACACTGTCTTGATTGAAAATGGCATTCTTAAAGGTTACATGCAGGATAAACTTAATGCGCGTTTGATGGGCGTTAAGTCAACAGGCAACGGCAGGCGTGAATCTTACGCACACGCGCCAATGCCACGCATGACCAATACCTACATGTTACCAGGCAAAGATAACCCTGAAGACATTATCAAATCCGTCAAAAAAGGCCTTTACGCGAAGAATTTTGCCGGTGGCCAGGTGGATATTACCTCAGGTAAATTCGTGTTTTCCGCCAGTGAAGCTTATCTCATCGAAAACGGTAAAATCACTCGCCCAGTCAAAGGTGCAACCTTGATTGGTAACGGCCCTGATGTGTTGACCAAAGTATCTATGGTCGGTAATGACCTGCAACTTGATAGTGGTGTTGGCACTTGCGGTAAAGAAGGCCAAAGCGTACCTGTAGGTGTAGGTCAGCCGACGATCAAGATTGATAGTATTACAGTGGGTGGAACAAGCGTTTAAAGAAATCTATATTAATTTAACATAATATACATTATGCGAAGCTATATGTTCTCATAGTCTAAAGCAATGGTTATTAATACTGCCAGCAAAAAATCAACATCACTGAACTCTTTTAGTTGTGATTTGCAGTTAGGCTATAGTTGGTTACACTATAAAAGTTATCACTGGATGCATTATCCAGAACTATGTCTGTAAATGGGTTTAGTTGGCATATTTCGTTTATCCTTGCTCCAGTATACAAACCAATCAAAGGTAACCAATAATAATGAGCGGTGCATTGATTCGATGCATAGCGCTCCATTTGCTTATGCCGAAATAACGTTTGCAACTCATCTAACTTCATCGCCCGCTGTTTATTTACGCCTCCAGAACGGGCTCCACGATACACTCCGCCTTTCACACTTAAATCTGGAAACCCCTGATCTCTGTAATGAACTGTTGCCCACTGGATAAAAAGGCTAACACAGGCACGGTAAGTGCTTTTAAACGTACCTTCGGCTATGCATGAGCCAGTAGTAGTAGCAATTATTTCCTTGAAGGACATACTGCTGAATATTTTAGCATCACGTCTGACAGGCAACTTTTGAACTTCCTCAAAGTAGGAATTTACATCAGCTTGCAGAATTTGATTAATTGCCTTGTTGCCAATCAATTCAACAAATATAGGTAAAGTTGCATTTAACTTTGTGAGTGTAGCTTTGTTCGAGGGGTCATAACGCTTTAAAAAACCATCAACTACGTCAGACAGCAAAGGCACTGTTGATTGAGATTGATCTAAGCTAAATATAGCGCCTTTAGCGCCACTTTTGGCGCCATCATTCCGCACAGTATCGTATGCTAACCTAATGACTTCTAAGTGGCTTATACAGCTGCTATTAGCCGTTTTAAACTCATTCAATGTGACTGTGACACTAGCAGCTAATCTTAAGGCTAAAGGGATAGCTTCGGCTCGACTTTCAGTTTTTAAGCTTTGGATTATTTCACTTACTTTAAGAGATGCTCGAAGTTGAGCCGGAACACGAAGACGGAAATAATAGATATTATTTCGTCGATAAAGATAGGGGATTTTTGCCATGAAGGCAGCCTCTGTGTAGCAGTATTGTGTAGCAAAATACTGTTATTTCTGAGGCTATATTGAAATAATATTTATTAAATCAATTACTTATATAGGTGGCGGAGAGAGAGGGGTTCGAACCCTCGATACGTTGCCGTATACACACTTTCCAGGCGTGCGCCTTCGACCACTCGGCCATCTCTCCGGTATTGCTTTGACTGCTTGCCAGTGCTTAGGGACTGTAGCAGGTAAAATCTGTACCTTAATTGATAGTGTGGAGGAGCAAACCTAGGTTTGCACTCCAATCACAGGCATGAAGCCACAAGTCCATCAAAAAATATAGCTTAAACCGCTACCTGTTGGACGTAGGCAAGGCGGGGAAGGATAAGCCAGAAAGCGTAAAGTTGCAATGCCTTTTATCCCTAATCATGCTGATTGCAAGCTTTCAAGCTCGTCCCAGCGTTGGAAAGCTTGTTCCAGTTTGGCGTCGGCGGCTTGCAGATCGGCTAAGGTGTTAGCAACAATGGTTTGGTCGTTTTTATAAAAATCTGCGGAACTGATTTTTTTATTCAATTCAACTTGTTGGGCTTCAAGCTGGGCGATCAGTTCGGGTAGATTGCTGAGCTCTTGCTGCTCCTTAAAACTGAGCTTTTTTTTAGTTGGATTTTTTGGGACGTTTACGTCTTCGATGCTTAATTCTGGTTTTCTTTTATTATCTTGGTTTTTCTTAGCTGGATCGGCTTTTACTGCGGCTAGTTTCTGGCTTTGCCAATCGCTGTAACCACCGACAAATTCTTCCACACTGCCAGAACCATCCAGTACAAACACGCTGGTGACGACGTTATCGAGGAAGGCGCGGTCATGGCTGACTAATAATAGCGTACCGCTGTAATCGACGAGCTTTTCTTCCAATAACTCCAAGGTTTCCAGGTCGAGATCGTTGGTTGGCTCGTCCATCACTAGGAAGTTGGCGGGTTTGGTGAATAATCGCGCCAGCAGCAAGCGGTTTTTTTCACCACCGGACAGGCTTTTGACGGGCGAACGTGAGCGTGCTGGAGCAAATAGGAAATCGGAAAGATACGACATAACATGGCGTTTGTTGCCAGCTATTTCAATGAAATCACTGCCATTGCCGACGGTATCGGCAACTGTCATTTCGGGATCAAGCTGGTCGCGCAATTGGTCGAAATAGGCGATTTCCAAGCGCGTGCCATGTTCGACCACGCCGCTACTTGGCTCTAGCTGTTTGAGTAATAGCTTAAGCAAAGTGGTTTTACCTGCACCATTTGCGCCAATCAAACCGATTTTGTCACCGCGCTGGATGAGCGTAGAGAAATTTTTGATAATTCGCCGCTCAGGATAACTAAATTCTATATCTTTGACTTCAATAACTTTTTTACCCGATGCTTCGGCAGTACTTAAGCCAAGTTTGCTGGTGCCTTGTTGTAGACGGCGTTGCGCCCGTTCTTTACGCAATGCTTCCAATGCCCTTACCCTACCTTCGTTACGGGTACGCCGAGCTTTTACGCCTTGTCTGATCCACACTTCTTCTTGCGCTAGTTTTTTGTCGAATTCGGCATTTTGGTTAGCTTCGTCTTCTAACGCCGCTGCTTTACGACGTAGGTAATCATCATAAGTCCCTTGCCAGGACACCAAATAACCGCGATCCAAATCGACAATCCGAGTTGCCAATTTCTGTAAAAATGCACGGTCATGGGTGACAAACAGCACTGCGCCAGCGAAGTTAAGCAATTGCTCTTCTAACCAAGCTATGCTTTCAAAGTCGAGATGGTTGGTTGGCTCGTCCAGTAACAGCACTTGCGGCTCAATGACCAAGGCCTTTGCCAACGCAACACGACGTTTCCAACCACCGGATAAGTCTTTGATTTTCAATTCACCAGGCAAGTTCAATTTGCTGAGTGTGGCTTCTATATTGGCGTTGAAATGCCAGCCATTCAGCGCTTCCAGCTTGTGCTGTAGGTCGCCCAGTTCTTGCAAGGCTTTGTTGTCGTGGTAATCCATCGTCAATGATAAGGCATGGTAACGCGCAATCACGTCACCCAACTCGCCTAAGCCACTGGCGACGGCATCGTAGATGGTCGCTTCATCCGGCAATTCCGGTGCTTGCTCTAGCCATGCCAGTTTTAATTCCGGTTCACGCCAGATGTCGCCGCCATCGGGAAGTGCGTTGCCAGCGATGATTTTCATCAAAGTAGACTTGCCTTCGCCGTTGCGCCCTAACAGCCCTACCCTTTCGCCGATGTCTAACTGGAAGTTTTCTTTGTTGAGTAAAGCGTGCGTGCCATAAGCAATGGCGATGTTTGATAGACGTAATAAGGGCATTGGGTAAGTTAGTAAAGATAAATTCAATAGGCATTATACCTGAAACACTGGCTGTGCTTTTTGTCTGATGTTTGGATTGTTTGCAGTTGTGTTGAGTATTTTAGAGACGTAGGGTACGCGATGCGTACCCTACGTCTCTAAATTAAGTCTTTGCCTTGCAAATAACGCCGCAATAAATCGAGAGCCGATAATGCTGCTTGCTGCTGTTTGCGTTTGATGTCACCAGTAAGGATTCGGACAGTATAGTAAGCTTTACCTTTAACAAACAAAGCATTAGTCACAGTTATTGAGTCAATATTATGCGGATTTGAATAGTACCCAGCGGAAGCGAGCTGGATTAAAACCATATCTGCATCGGTACTTTTTTGTACCGCATCGGCTATTGCCTTGGCAGCTGCCATCATGTCATCGAGATTATTGCTAATTTCAAGCCGTTGCGTTAATTTCTCTAATGATTGCTCGTAGTTAGCGCTGAGCAGCCAAGATACTCCGACCAATTTCGCAGCCAGTAAGCCTTGGCTGATGGTTTCCACAACGGCAAGCGTATGGCCTTGCGTTATCATCAACTGGTCTATTACTGAGATGAGATCAACGGTTTGCTGGTCGTGTGATTGACGTTTTAAGCCTTCAATCGCGTACACCGCATCGCCTATGGCATGGGCGATTTCATTTGTTAAGCTTTCCTGTTGTGCTTGTGGATAATCGTTCGGAAATAACAGCTTGGTTTGCACCTCACCAATCTCAGCGCGGAAACCTAGCTGGACTTTGGCTGGAATAGCTATCCTGTTTATCCGTTCTTGGAGATCTGATTCACCCATACCAATGGTTTTAATGGTAATTAATCGGCTGGGTTGTAAGGTAAATTGGTTAGATAACATCGCTTGGATATGATCCAGAAACATAGTCCGCATTTCGGGCGGCACACCCGGCACAAAAGCAAACCAGCACCGCCCTAAATGCAGAGCAAAGCCAGGAGCCGTACCTGTGCGGTTATCCAGACGAATCGCGCCTTGCGGCAACATGGCTTGCTTGCGGTTGCATTCTGGCATGGCTCGGTTTCTGTTACCAAAAAACTGCTCAATCTGACTGAAGGCAATCTCGTCGAATACTAAAGGCAGGTTAAAGGCTTTGGCAACGGCTTCAGCGGTCAAATCATCGCTGGTTGGTCCTAATCCGCCCGTGCAGATACAGCAATCGGCGCGGTTTGCAATGTCCAGCAATAACTGTATCAAATCCTCCAGCTTATCGCCTACGGCTGTATGACGGGTAACGGTAAAGCCCAACGCTACGGCTTGCTGTGACAACCATGCGGCATTGGTATCGACGACTTGTCCGGTGATGATTTCTTCACCTTGCGAGAAAGTTTCAAAACTTGGGTTCATGATTAAAATATCGTCATCAAAATTTGATACCAGAATGGCAAGGCAACTAGGCTGAGTGCTGTGGTGACAGTAACAGCCATTGCGTATAACGAGCTATCCAACTTATAGCGATCACATAACACAATACCCAACACCATGCTGGGCATGGCAAGATCCAGCACGGCGGCGGCTTTGTAGTTATTTGCCATCGTCAAGTGATCGACCAGCAAGATTGCAAATAAGGGCATTAAGATCATTTTGATAACTACGACAAGAGCAATATAAGGGATATTCCGCACTCTAACGGCTTGCCAACTGAGTGCCAAACCCAATGAAAATAGCATTAACGGCACGACGGCTGCTGATAACAGCTTAAATGTCCCCATCAACCAGTCTGGTGCTGGCACGCCATTCAGGTTTAATAGCACCGCAATACCTGCTGCCCAAAATGGCGGCGCATTCAGAAATGACCATACCGGTTGGCGAATGCCAGAAGATTCCGTACCGTAATGACGTACCATAATGATGCCAAAGGTAAACAATAAGGGTGAGACCGCAAACAGATCAAGCTGGATAACCACAGAACGCGCCCAACTACCGAATGTTTGCTCTAGCACTGGCAGACCCAGGTAAGTCGTATTAGGAAACCCTGATGCCAAAATCATCGCCCCCAAACATCGGTGTTCCAGCTTCAATAGTTTGCCAATCAACCAAAAACCACCCATGCCAAACAGGACGCTGCTGACTGCCAAAATTGTATATTGCAAAGAATGCACACCAATATCCGCAGTCCATAACACCTCCAAAACCATAGCTGGCAAGAAGAAATAATAGACCGCAGTGGTCAACACTGTGCGGGTTTGCTCCGCGCCTAGCCCCGTCGGTTTAACGATACGCCAGCCGATTCCGCCAGCCATAAGCAAAGACATTTGTATCAATGTTGTGTGCATAATCTTACGTTTTTGATGCCTAGCTGAATCTCACTGACACTCAATTTATTTTACGCATAACAGGAAATCAAACAAAGGTGTTTTCCTCAGCTTGCCTTTTATCAATTTATTACTGCTGTTTCAAATAATCCACCAACACATCAGCCATCGGTCTGCCTTCGGCAACTTGATTGACCGATGCCCAACTAGACACTGGATAAAGTTTGTTTGCATCTAACAAGCTACCATTACTTAATCGCATTTGGCTGATTCTTTGCCCAAATTCTGCATCGGGTTGGCAATGAAAGCTCATGCCCCCTATTCTCACCATATCGCCACCTTGTTGATAATAAGGGTCTTTATTAAACAAATTATCCGCAGAATCTTCCAGGATGGCTTTTATTTCGCCGCCAGACAACAGTCGTCGCGAGGTGTTTGGATAAGTGATTGCGGTTTGATTCATCACCTCTTCGTAGGTAATTGGCTGTCCTGGCAATAATGTTGTACCCCAACGAAAACCCGGCGATAACGCAATCTGGCAATCATTTATTGCTAATTGGGCATCTACAATTAGCTGATCAAATGTCCCTTTGTAGGTATCCCGCCGATACAAAAGCTTATCGGCTACGGCTAAAGGCTGCTGTAATTTAGCACTATAAGGCTTTCGTAGCTTATTGATTAACATCTGCATTTCCGTATCAGGCTCAAGCAAATTAGAAAATACCGGCAATAAGCGATAGTGCAGATCATGCAATCGGTTTTGCCTTATGTCCAAATCCAGCACCGCCAGAAACTTACCATGGCTTCCCGCACTGGTCACGCAAGTTTTGCTGGTGTTATTTTGCACCCAGATTGGCTTAGGAATAGCATCATGGGTATGTCCACCTAAAATGACATCAATGCCGGAAACCCTGCTAGCTAATTTCAGGTCAATATCCATACCATTATGGGAGAGCAGGATTATCACATCGGCACTTTTTTGCCGTTTGATGTCATTAATTGTTTGTTGCAAACGCTGTTCTTGTATGCCGAACTGCCAATCAGGAATCAAGTGTTTTGGGTTTGCTATTGGTGTATAAGGGTAGGCTTGCCCAATGATGGCGACACGGGCATTATTGAATTCCTTAATGATGTATGGCTTAAAAACCAAATTCGATTCTGCACCGGACGCAAACTGCGCTTCCTCAGTAAGTGACACGTTTTGGGCTATAAATTCGCCCTTGAATTGCTTGATATTATCCAAAACCTGCGTACTGCCATAAGTAAACTCCCAATGTCCAGTCATCACATCAACACCGATCAGATTACAAACCGCCAGCATATCCGCGCCTTGCGTCCATAACGAAGTCGCCGATCCCTGCCAGGTATCGCCGCCATCCAGCAACAGAAAATTGCCATGCGAACTTGATTGCTTGATTTGTTTAATCAAAGTCGCCAAATGTGCGAATCCGCCCATCTTGCCATAGACTGCCGCCGCTTCGGCAAAATCCAAATGCGTAAAAGCGTACGCTTCTTTTGTACCCGCCTTGATGCCGAAAAAAGACAGGAATTTTTTTCCTGCTAGGTGATGAACTCGGTTGTTTGACCCGCCAATACCCATATTAGTCGAAGGCTCTCGGTAATAAACCGGCAGTAACTGGGCATGACAATCGGTAATATGCAGCAAAGTCACATTACCGAAATCCGATGAAGGATAAAGCGTATCAGGAATGGAAGAAAAACAGGAAGCGAGTCCGGGTACAATTCCCATCAAGCCTAATGTCTGCAAAAATTGACGACGAATCATGGTTTATGGGTAAAAGCTATGGGAAATACCAACTGAAGGATTAACTATTCCTAGATTTGCACTTCTACGAAGCTAGTCATAATCCCCAGTGCTATAGGAATTTCCCGCATAATTTTCAAATCGCGTGTATTGCCCAAGGAAGGTTAAGCGCACGGTTCCTAATGGACCGTTACGTTGCTTGCCCACAATAATCTCGGCAATGCCTTTGTCTGGACTGTCTTCATTGTAGACTTCATCACGATAGACGAACACGATCAAATCGGCATCCTGCTCGATAGCACCTGATTCCCGCAAATCGGACATCATAGGTCGCTTGTTGGGGCGTTGCTCAAGGTTACGGTTCAACTGCGATAAAGCCACGACCGGAACATTCAGCTCCTTGGCTAATGCCTTCAAGCCACGGGATATATCAGAAATTTGCTGCACACGATTATCGCCGCTGGATGGCGATTGCATCAACTGCAAGTAATCCAGCACAATCAGGCCCAATTGCCCGTGCTCTCGCGTTAAACGCCTTGCTCTTGAGCGCACTTCAGTTGGCGTTAGTGCAGGCGTGTCGTCGATGAACAGCTTGGTTTCGCCTAATAAGCTAATCGCAGATGTCAAGCGCGGCCACTCGTGATCTTCCAGCTTGCCCGTCCTGACTTTATGCTGATCGATACGTCCCAGCGATGACATCATTCGCATTGCCAGTGCATCGCCCGGCATTTCCATACTAAACACGGCAACAGGTTTGCCGCCTTTAATGGCGACATTTTCAGCTATGTTCATGGCAATTGCGGTTTTTCCCATAGACGGGCGACCAGCAACTATAATCAAATCAGCAGGTTGTAATCCAGAGGTCAATTCATCCAGATCAGTAAATCCGGTCGCCGCACCGGTGATATTGCTACCCTGTTCAAACAGCATTTCAATTTTATCAACCGCCCTAGCCAACAGCGATTTAATCCCGATAAAACCGCCCTGCCCCCGTTGGCGTTGTTCGGCAATTTTAAATACTTCGCGTTCTGCGTTTTCTAAAAGATCAGCGGTGTCGCGTCCTTCGGTATTAAAGGCTGAATCGGATATTTCTGTACCGACATGAATCAATTGCCGAAGCACTGACCTATCCCTAACAATATTGGCATAATTGACGATATTAGCCGCACTGGGTGTATCTTTTGCCAACATGCCCAAATAAGACAAGCCGCCCACGGCTTCCAGTTCGCTGGTTGCTTCCAGGGTTTCTGATATGGTAATTACGTCGAATGGTATCTGTTGATCCGCCAGTTTTTCTATGGTGCGGAATATTAACTGGTGATCCCTGCGATAAAAATCGGTTTCAATCACTTTATCGGAGATTGAATCCCAGGTTTGATTATCCAGCATCAATCCCCCTAAAACCGCCTGCTCGGCTTGAATGGAGTTGGGCGGAATCTTCAAGGATTCGTAGGCGTAATCACGATCTAATGTAAAATTTTGAGACATGACATGAGTATTTTGAGGCGCAAACAAGCGGGTAGTTTACCGGAAAATAGCTAACATTTTATAGCCACTACAGGTGCTATTAACGTAAACCATTAAGCACTTAAACAACATCAGCCAAATTTCCTTTGGATTCCAACCAAATTTTTCTATCTGGCGCACGTTTTTTGGCGAGTAGCAAATCCAGTTGCCCTCGTGTATCGTCAGTGCTCTCTATGGTCAACTGCACCAGTCTTCTTGTATCTGGATTCATCGTGGTTTCCCGAAGTTGTGAAGGATTCATCTCTCCTAGGCCTTTGAAGCGTTGCACCGAAATTGCACCTTTTATTTTTTCCGCTTTAATGCGGTCGAGAACACCGAGCCTTTCGGCTTCGTCTAAGGCATAAAATACCCGTTTTCCTACATCAATCCGATACAACGGCGGCATGGCGACATAAACATGACCTGCTGAAACCAGTGCATTAAAGTGCTGGTAAAACAACGCGCAAATCAAGGTTGCGATATGGCTGCCGTCGGAATCGGCATCGGCCAGGATGCAAACCTTGCCGTAACGCAGGTTCTGTAAGTCATTGGAGCCCGGTTCAATGCCTAAAGCAACCGCAATATCGTGGACTTCTTGTGAAGCCATCACTTGATTGGATTCAACTTCCCAGGTGTTCAATATCTTGCCACGTAGTGGCATGATCGCTTGGAAATCGCGTTCCCGCGCTTGCTTGGCGGAACCGCCCGCAGAATCGCCTTCTACCAAAAATAACTCAGTGCGGTTTAAGTCTTGTGCGGTGCAGTCCGCCAATTTTCCTGGCAGCGCAGGGCCTGATGTGATGCGTTTGCGGATGATCGCCTTGCTCGCTTTCAAGCGTTTGTTGGCGCTGGCGATGATGATTTCGGCAATTTTCTCGCCTTCCATTGGGTGCTGGTTTAGCCATAAGCTAAAACCGTCTTTAGCCACACCAGAAATAAAGGTGACGCATTCTCTAGAGCTTAATCTTTCTTTGGTTTGACCGGAAAACTGTGGGTCTTCTAGCTTAACCGACAACACATAATGGCAATTTTCCCACACGTCTTCGGGCGCAACCTTAATGCCGCGCGGCAGTAGGTTGCGGATTTCGCAAAACTCGCGCATGGCTTCGGTCAAACCTGCACGCAGACCATTGACGTGCGTTCCGCCTTGTATGGTAGGCACGAGGTTGACATAACTTTCGTTGAGCATTTCAGGCGGGTTTTCAGTCGCCCAGAGGATGCCCCATTCGACAGCTTCGTGATTGCCTGACATATTGCCCATAAACGGCGGTTCGGGATAGAACTCAATGTCGCCGACGCTGTCTAGCAGGTATTCCTTTAAGCCGTCTTCGTAAAGCCAGGTTTCTTCTTCCTCAGGATGTTCGACCTTCAAGCTGATTTTCAAGCCTGGACACAACACCGCCTTAGCCCGCAGGACGTGTCTGAGTTTTATGACCGAGACCTTGCTGGAATCAAAGTATTTTTCATTCGGCCAGAAGGTTACAGTCGTACCGGTATTATTGCGACCTACCGTGCCGATTTCCTTCAAGTTCGACTTCTTATCGCCGTCGGCAAAAGCCATGTGGTACACCTTGCCGTTGCGCTTAACTTCCACCTCCAGCTTTTGCGACAAGGCGTTCACTACGGAGATGCCCACGCCATGCAAACCGCCGGAAAATTGGTAATTCTTGTTGGAAAACTTACCGCCCGAATGCAAATGGGTCATGATGACCTCCACGCCGGGAATGTTATGGGTAGGATGATTATCCACCGGCATCCCGCGCCCGTTGTCGCTAACCTTAACCGAGCCATCCTTGTAAAGTGTTACATCAATTGTATCGGCATGACCTGCGATGGCTTCATCCACGCTGTTATCCACCACCTCTTGCACCAAGTGGTTAGGACGCGTAGTGTCTGTATACATCCCAGGGCGTTTGCGGACGGGTTCCAGTCCGGTCAGGACTTCAATGGCAGAGGCGTTGTATTCGTTGGTCATTCTTATGTCTTTATGTAATAGCAATATCTAAAAATCTATCGCTTGAAGATTCACAAATGGCATTGTATGTCACATCCGGCATAAGATAAGCGTCAAGCAACGTCAAAAAATACCCTGACATAGCAGCCTCTGTTAAAGATAAACGAATCCGATTTAGAGTTTCCAAATTTTATCGTAAGCTTCACTGATCTTGCCCTAATTTCACAGACACTCCACTAAGCGACTTTTTTGGTTTCAAACGCAATCGGGCTAAGATAACCCAATTTGGAATGAAGCCGTTTGCGATGGTAGTGCGCTTCGATATATTCGAACACCTGGTGCTTGGCAGCAGATCGGGTCTTAAAGCGTTCGCCATGCACTGCTGTTACCTTAAAACTGTGGTTCCAGCTTGCCATGGCGGCGTTGTCATAACAGTCGCCTTTCTTGCGCA
>SHZQ01000018.1 GCA_009695535.1 Methyloglobulus sp. | reverse complement strand
AAGCGACCGTTGTCGTCAGCAGTATGACATTGGTTTCCCGACTTTTGGGATTTGTTCGGGATATGTTGATTGCCCGACTTTTTGGTGTGGATGTGGCAACCGACGCTTTTTTTGTGGCGTTCAAAATACCGAACCTTTTGCGACGCCTGTTTACAGAGGGTTCGTTCGCCCACGCCCTCGTGCCAGTTATGGCTAACCATCAAGGTGATAAGCTCGCCTTAAAGCAATTCATTGGTAAAACAGTTGGCACCTTAGCAGCATGGATGTTGCTGATTACATTGGTCGCAATGGTTTTAGCACCCTTGCTTGTTTTGGTGCTGGCTCCCGGTTTTGCTTGGCAGGGTACGCAATATGATCTGGCGGTGACTTTATTGCGGGTTATGTTGCCATTTGGCTTATGTATTGTGTTGGTGGCGTTTGCAGGTGCGGTACTTAATGTCCATGAGCAATATGCTATTCCCGCATTAACCCCAATTATCCTCAATATCAGCATGATTGCCGCAGCCTTATGGCTTGCGCCCTTGATGGATATTTCGATTATGGCCCTGGCCTGGGGCGTATTTGCGGCAGGTATTTTGCAGCTTTTGTTTCAACTGCCCAGCTTGATAAGTTTAGATTTACTCCCCAAGTTAACGATTAGATTGAAAGATACTGATGTCAGCAGGGTAATAAAAAGACTGCTACCCGCCGTATTCAGTGCATCAGTCACGCAAATCAATTTGCTTCTGGATACCTTGGTCGCTTCGTTTTTGGTGAGCGGTAGCGTGTCCTGGTTGTATTATTCAGACCGCTTGGTGGAATTTCCCTTGGGGATTTTAGGAGTAGGATTGGCGACGGTAATCTTGCCTAAGCTTAGCAATAATCATGCTGCAAACAATCCACAAGCATTTTCCGCGACGCTGGATTGGGGCTTGCGTTTGGTGCTGTTGGTCGGAATGCCTGCTACTATCGGTTTGTTCGTCCTTGCTGAACCGATGCTGTCCACCTTGTTCCAATATAATGAATTCACCGTAAACGATGTCCACAAAGCAGGGCAAAGTCTAAAAGCGTATTCGGTCGGTTTGTTGGGCTATTTGTTTCTCAAGATCCTGGTGTCCGGCTTCACTTCACGTCATGATCTGAACACGCCCGTTCGATACGGCATAATTGCGATGATAATCAGCCTGGCGTTAAATGTGCTGGTCATTCCGTTAGCTCATGCTGGGTTGGCGTTGGCGACATCATTAGGTGCGTTGCTTAATGCGGCATTGTTGTTGAAAAAATTAGTGCAAGATAAGGTTTATCAACCGGACCTTGGATGGTTGTTGTTTTTAATTCGCGTTATTTTGGCAAGTACGGTGATGGCGGTTTGCTTGTGTTATTTTGTCGATGATAGTTGGTGGAATCAGTGGGGTACTACAGACAGAATAATCAATATGCTCAAATGGATAAGCATCGGGGGCATCGTGTATGCGCTGACATTACTCTTATCTGGCTTGAGATTAAGGCATTTAACAGGCGCAAGTGATAAAATCGCCAGCTTTTGATTTAATTAGCCATTCATGCGTTTAATTAGGGGAATACCGCGTTCGCAAGCCTTCAAAAATGGCTGCATCCTGACCATAGGAAATTTTGATGGCGTACATTTAGGTCACAAAGCCGTGATAGATAAGTTGGCGGAACGTGGCAAATCGCTAAGCTTACCCATCGTCATCCTGATTTTTGAACCACAGCCGCTAGAATATTTTTTACGCGATAAAGCTCCGCCCCGCTTGACGCGCTTACGGGAGAAAGTCACGCAGTTTGCGAAACTGCCCGTTGATGATTTAGTCATAGTGCGATTTAATAAACAGCTTGCTGACTATGATGCCGAGCAGTTTATCGACGAGATATTAGTTGAACGTCTGAATGTCAAACATTTGGTGATTGGCGATGACTTTCGTTTTGGTAAGGCTAGGCAGGGCGATTTTGCGCTACTAAAAGAAAAGGGCGAGGTACGCGGTTTTACGGCGGAGGATACCGGTTCATTGCTGGTTAATGACCAGCGAATCAGCAGCACCTTAATCAGAAATGCCCTGTCTAAAGGTGATCTGGAGCAGGCTGAAGCCATGTTAGGTCATCGCTATTCGATATGTGGACGCGTTATCCACGGCGACAAGCGCGGCAGGACGATAGGTTACCCGACTGCTAATATCGGGATGGCGAGAAAAAATCTCCCCATCAGTGGCGTTTTTGCTGTCACTATGACAGGCATAGATGGATTGGAAATCGAGGGTATCGCTAATATTGGTGTCCGCCCCACGGTTGATGGCAGCAATAAGGTCGTATTGGAAACCCACTTGTTCGACTTTGACCGAGACATTTACGGCAATAAGGTGACAGTGCATTTTAAACAGAAGATCAGGGCTGAGCGACGATTCCGAACCGTGGATGAGTTGAAAGAACAGATAGTAGCTGACGTGGCAGAAGCCAAGAATATTTTCGCCGCACAAACAATAGAAGACAATGGATTATGACAGTAGATTATAAGGGTACACTCAATTTGCCCAACACCGCGTTCCCCATGAAAGGTAACTTGGCGCAACGCGAGCCGGAGCGGTTAAAGAAGTGGCAAGAAGGCGATTTGTACCAAGCCATCAGGAACGCCACCCAAGGCCGTCCCAAATTTATCCTGCATGACGGCCCACCTTATGCCAATGGCGAGATCCATATCGGCCACGCGGTCAATAAGGTACTGAAAGATTTCATAGTCAAATCCAAAACCTTAAGCGGATTCGATGCGCCTTATGTGCCGGGTTGGGATTGCCACGGCTTGCCGATTGAATTGCAAGTAGAAAAGAAAATCGGCAAGGCGGGTGCAAAGGTTGCGCCGGATGTCTTTCGTAAGGCTTGCCGCGAATACGCAGGTAAGCAGGTCGCTATCCAAAAAGAAGCGTTTATCCGGCTAGGTATTTTGGGCGATTGGGATAAGCCTTACCTCACCATGGATTTTGCTTTTGAAGCTAATACAGTGCGGGCTTTAGGCAGTATCGCGCAAAAGGGACATATCGCTAAAGGTGCAAAACCTGTGCATTGGTGTACGGATTGTGGTTCCGCCCTGGCGGAAGCCGAGGTGGAGTACGAAGACAAGCATTCACCCGCAATAGATGTGCGTTTTCAGGTCATTGATGAAACCAGCTTTATGGCGGCCTGCCACCATGTGCCGGAACATGAAGGGCAAGGTAAGTTATCCGTAGTTATATGGACAACCACGCCGTGGACCTTGCCAGCCAACCAAGCGGTTGCCCTAAATGCCGATCTTGAATATGCCGTGGTGCAGTGCGAAAAAGACGGTCACAAAGAGCGCTTGGTGTTAGCAGAAGCTTTGCTTAAAGATGTCATGTCGCGCTATGAAATCACTGATTATCGGGTCATCGCTTATTGCAAGGGCGCGGCGCTTGAGCATCAGAATCTACAACATCCCTTTTACGATAGGCAAGTGCCAATTATTCTCGGCGACCATGTGACCACAGAAGCGGGTACTGGCGCGGTGCATACTGCACCAGGTCATGGTCAAGACGACTATGCAGTCGGCCTAAAGTATAACCTGCCCGTTGAAAACCCCGTGGGTGGCGATGGCGTATTCTTGCCTAGCACTGAGCTGTTCGCTGGCGAACATGTGTTCAATGCCAATGCTCATGTTTTGGAGGTATTGGAGACTAAAGGCAGCTTGCTCCATCATTATGCCATCCTGCACAGCTACCCCCATTGTTGGCGACATAAAACCCCGATTATTTTCAGGGCAACGCCACAATGGTTTATTTCGATGGAACAGAAGGGCTTGCGTGAGCTAGCACTGAGCGAAATCAAGCGTGTTGAATGGATTCCAGAATGGGGTCAGGCGCGGATAGAAAGTATGCTGGAAGGCCGTCCAGATTGGTGTATTTCCAGGCAACGTACCTGGGGTGTACCCATTACGTTTTTTGTCGATAAGGAAACTGGCGACTTACATCCCCGCACTGGCGAACTCATCGAGCAAGTCGCTAAACTTATTGAACAAAAAGGCATAGATGCCTGGTTTGAATTGGATGCCGCTGACTTGTTGGGAGCAGAAGCCGAACAATACCAAAAAATGACCGATACCCTGGATGTCTGGTTTGATTCCGGCGTAACTCACGCCTGCGTACTCGATAAGCACGATCAACTGCAATTCCCAGCCGATTTGTATTTGGAAGGCTCAGATCAACATCGTGGCTGGTTTCAATCTTCTCTGTTGACTTCCATCGCCAAAAACGGAGGCACACCTTACAAAGCGGTGTTGACGCATGGCTTTACCGTGGATGCCGAAGGCAAGAAAATGTCCAAGTCCAAGGGCAATGTCGTCGCGCCGCAGTCGGTCATGAAAGATTTGGGTGCGGACGTGTTGCGCTTATGGGTAGCTTCCACGGATTATCGCGGCGAAATGTCGGTTTCCAACGAAATCCTTAGCCGAACTTCCGATGGCTACCGTCGTTTGCGAAATACTGCGCGGTTCTTGTTATCTAATTTAAATGATTTTGATCCAGATCAGGATCTTGTTGCCACCAAAAATTTATTGGCGCTGGATCGCTGGATGTTGGACAGGGCTTATCTCTTGCAGGAAGAAGTCATCGCCGCTTACGATGCCTACCAATTCCAGCAGATTTTCCAGAAAATCCATCATTTTTGCGTGATAGACCTGGGGGGCTTTTATCTGGATATTATCAAAGATCGGCAATATACTGCTAAAACTGATGGCTTGGCTCGGCGTTCTACCCAAACTACTATGTATCATGTGCTGGAAGCCCTAACGCGTTGGCTTGCGCCTATTATTAGCTATACCGCTGATGAAATTTGGTCGTATATGCCGGGCAAACGGGGTGAATCGGTATTCCTGGAAACATGGTATGAAGGCTTGGTTGAGCTTGATGCAGCTACGCCGATGAATCGTGAGTTTTGGCAACAAATCATGGCGATAAGGTCAGCAGTCAGCAAAGAGCTTGAAAAAAGCAGAACTAAAGGCGACATCGGATCATCATTAAATGCAGAAGTTGAGCTTTACTGTAATGATGGCTATTTTAAGTTGTTAAATAAATTGGAAAACGAGCTACATTTCGTATTTATCACTTCTAATGCTTCCGTCATCGCCGAGCAATTCAGCCCTGCTGATGCCATCCAGACTGAAATCGAAGGCGTAAGACTAAAAGTGTTGGTTTCCGAACACCCTAAATGCGTCCGCTGCTGGCATCAACGCTATGATGTCGGTGAACATAAAGAACATCCAGAATTGTGCGGTCGTTGCGTGTCAAACGTAGCTGGCGATGGCGAAACCAGGTGCTTTGCATGAGATCGAGTATGTTGAAATGGTTATGGCTTTCCCTGCTGGCAATTGTCCTGGATCAAGCAAGCAAGCTGTCTGTGGATAATTCCATGCAGCTTTACGAATCCATTCCGCTGATGCCATATTTTAACTTAACGTACGTGCATAATACCGGCGCAGCATTCAGCTTCCTGAGCGAAGCGGGTGGTTGGCAGCGGTGGTTTTTTGCGATTTTGGCGCTGGTCATCAGTGCGGTTTTATCGGTATGGTTAGCACGGTTACAAAAACATGAAACTCTGCTCGCCGTGGCGTTATCCTTGATATTAGGCGGGGCAATCGGCAATTTAATCGACCGCTTGGCATACGGCTACGTCATCGACTTTCTGGATGTTTACTACAATTCCCAGCACTGGCCGGCGTTCAATATTGCCGATTCGGCGATAACTTTAGGCGTGATGCTGATGTTGGCTGAGTCTTTTGGTTTAGGTAACAGTAGGCTTGATGATAAGTAGTTTTTTAGAAAAACTTAGTGTGCTGCAATAATTGTTTGGATTTATTACTGAATTACCTCTTTGCGAGCCGCCTAATTCAAAGCTAATTAAGTTGAGCTAAGGACGCTTTTGAGGCTAAAAAAACTGTTCTTTGTGGTGTAAGTGCAATTATGACAAGTTCATGTGAACTAATTTTCAAGGTTAAAGTAATCCTCGCTATAGTCAAAGAGCAAGGATTACATAATCTCCATCAATATTAAACCCCGTCTATACCGTCTATACCAATTATTGACCAGTTATCAAAATCAGCAGAGCCAGATGTATCATCACTATTATCATAGGTGATTCGACAGGCGTATTTTTTGGTGGCTGCATTAGCCGCATTGGTCATATTGAGTTCAGCTTTCACTACATACTGGTAGTTGCCAAGACTCCATACATTAGCTGGCTTTTCTGAGAAAGTTATTGAGGTATCTGATCCAAGCTCTGACTTTATATAGTTGTTACAGTGCATGAATGCAAGGTCAGTCATAGGATTGGAAATGGGGAACTGACTGCCCTGATCTTTGCTGTCTACAAGAAATGCGTCAGATTTGATGACATCGTTGACTAAAGGAAGTATCACTTTCTGGGTAAGTAAGACTAGAACGGCAATGCCGATAATCAAGTATAAAATGGAGAACTTCTTCATAATAATAGCGTTTAGTGGGTTATGTTGATTAATTTAGTACACCTCGCAGTGTATCAGAAATATAAGTTTTTCAAAGTTTTTAGCTAGGTCGATTGCGGCTGCTGAATGCTGACTTTAAAAACTAAGCAAATTCCCGATAATTTAGACTTGACACGTTTAGTCGAACTGGTAGACTTACAGCTCACTGAACGGACTTGGTGACATTGTTGGCGTGAGAGTGTTTCAAGCTAACGGTGGTTAAAGGGAGGGATAAATTGACCCCTAGGTCTTTACGATTTGGGGATTTGATAATTTTTAGGAGGTAGAAATGGCAGCTACAACTGAATCAGTAAAAGCTGATGCTGCGGAAGCACCGTTATTAAACAAAAGAAACTTGTTTCTCGGTGTTGCGTTGTATTGCGTGTTTTATGCATGGGTTCGTTGGTATGAAGGTGTCTATGGCTGGTCAGCCGGTATGGACTCTTTCGCACCTGAATTCGAAACATATTGGATGAACTTTCTTTACATTGAGTTCGTTTTAGAAGTAAGTACTGCAGGCATCCTGTGGGGTTATCTCTGGAAAACTCGTGACCGTAAGGTTATGTCAATCACACCAAGAGAAGAGTTGAGAAGACACTTCACACATTGGACATGGTTGGTATGCTACGGTACAGCGATCTATTTCGGCGCTAGCTACTTCACAGAACAAGATGGCACATGGCATCAAACAATCGTTCGCGATACTGACTTTACACCAAGTCACGTAATCGAGTTCTATTTGAGCTACCCAGTATACATCATCACTGGTGGTGCTGCTTTCTTGTACGCTAAAACCAGACTTCCAACTTACCAACAAGGTAACTCTATTCAATATATGGTTGCTACAGTTGGTCCATTCATGATCTTGCCAAACGTAGGCTTGAATGAATGGGGTCATACCTTCTGGTTTATGGAAGAATTGTTTGTTGCTCCTTTACACTACGGCTTCGTATTCTTCGGATGGTCAGCTTTGGGTGTATTAGGTGTATTGAACATCGAAATCGCAGCACTTGCTAAGTTGCTGAAAAAAGACTTAGCATAAGCTAAATCTTTGGTTGTAATTACTATCTCCCTGGCTGCTTTGTTCTTTTAGGGCAAAGCAGCCGAGAATAGATGGTAGTTAAATAAAAATAATTTAAATCCTTTAGGAGGTAAGCTAATGAGCGCATCTCAATCAGCTGTACGTTCACGCGCAGAAGCCGTAAAAGTTTCTCGTACGTTCGATTGGCTAATTATGTTCACATTGTTTTTTGTTATTTTAGGCGGTTATCACGTTCACTTTATGCTTGTAGCAGGTGACTGGGATTTCTGGTCTGATTGGAAAGATAGACGTCTTTGGGTAACTGTTTTACCTATCATGGGTATTACTTTCCCAGCGGCAGTTCAAGCAGTTCTTTGGTGGCGTTATCGTATACCGTTCGGTGCAACTATTTCTGTAATGGGCTTGTTGTTCGGTGAATGGGTTAACAGATACTTCAATTTCTGGGGTTGGACATACTTCCCTATTAATTTCGTATTCCCATCACAACTCATACCAGGCGCTATCGTATTAGACGTTGTACTGTTGGTTTCTGGCAGTATGCAGTTGACAGCGGTAATCGGCGGTTTGGGTTTTGGTCTGTTATTCTACCCAGGCAACTGGCCAGTTATGGCTCCATTGCATTTACCTGTTGAATACAACGGTATGATGATGACTTTGGCTGACTTATCAGGTTACCATTATGTTAGAACCGGTATGCCAGAATACATCCGTATGGTTGAAAAAGGTACACTGAGAACTTTCGGTAAAGACGTTGCTCCAGTATCAGCGTTCTTCTCTGGTTTCGTGAGTATCATCGTTTATTTCTTGTGGCACTTCTTTGGTAGATGGTTTGGAAGCACTGCTTTCACAAAAGGTTCTTAAGAAGAATTGTTTTAGAATAAATAATAAAAAAAAGCTTGTTACAACAATTAATATAATTTGTTGTAGCTAGATACTCAAAAACTATAGATTCTCTATTATAGAGGAGGATATATGAAATTAATAAAAGACGGGATAGCTAAATTATCCTTTGTCGCACTGCTGGTTACTGTAACAGCGGCGATGTTTTATGCTCCAACTGCTTCTGCACACGGTGAGAAGTCTCAGGCTGCGTTCATGCGTATGCGTACAATTCACTGGTATGACCTTAACTGGTCAAAAGACATTGTGCCTGTAAATGACACAATGACTGTTACTGGTAAATTCCACGTTTTCGCTGGCTGGCCAGAAACTGTTGCCAAACCAGAAATTTCGTTCTTGAACATCGGTATTCCTGGTCCAGTATTTATCCGTGCTGGTTCTTGGATTGGCGGTCAATTGGTACCACGTTCTGTGACACTGGAATTGGGCGAAACATACGAATTTAAAGTATTGTTGAAAGCTCGTCGTCCTGGTGACTGGCACGTCCATTCCATGATGAACGTAAAAGACGGTGGTCCAATCATCGGTCCAGGTAAATGGGTAACCATTACTGGTTCTATGAGCCAATTCACCAACCCAATCACCACTTTGACAGGTCAAACTATCGATCTTGAAAATTGGAATCTGGGCAATATCTACTTCTGGCATGCCTTCTGGTACGCTTTTGGTATTGCTTACATTGCTTATTGGGCACGTAAACCAGTGTTTGTTCCACGTTTGATTGCTTGTGAAGCAGGTAAACATGACACACTGATCTCTGCAATGGACAAAAAAGTCGGTATTGGATTTATGGTTGCTACTTTGGCAATTGTTGCTGTCACTATGGAAAGCACAAACGCTCAGTATCCAATCACAACTCCTCTGCAAGCTGGTTTGTTGCGTGGTATGAAACCTATTGAAATGCCAGCAAGAACAGTTGCTGTTAAAGTAGATAGCGCAACATATCGTGTACCAGGTCGTGCTATGCAAATGACGCTGACTGTTACTAACAACGGTGATTCATCAGTTCGTTTAGGCGAATTTATGACAGCTTCTGTTCGTTTCTTGGATCCAGCAGTACATGAAGATGATACAGGTTACCCAGATGACTTGTTGGCTGAAGAAGGTTTGACTGTTAGCGATAACAGCCCACTTGCTCCAGGTCAAACAAGAACTATGGAAGTAACTGCTTCTGATGCAGCATGGGAAGTATACCGTTTAGCTGACTTAATCTATGATCCAGATAGCCGTTTTGCTGGCTTACTGTTCTTCACTGATGAAGCTGGCAACCGTCAAATGGTTACCATCGATGCTCCATTAATCCCATCATTTATCTAAATAAATAATATGTAACAGGGTTAAACCTGTTATATATTGGGGTTGAAACCCTCATCATCGCAAGGTGGTGGGGGTTTTTTATTGCCTGATTTATATAAGCTGATAAATTTCATCATCACGCAATGTAGATATTGAGCTGAAAAATCAATTCCAATATGTTCTCGTTGCTCCCCTCTCCAAAGGGAGAAGGCTAAGATGAGGGGGAGATTGGTATAACAAAAAATTGATGAAATTAAGGCTGGTAAAGAAGATTCTGAAATAGCCAGTTATTACTGGATAATAAAGATCTTTGTTTTGCAGAGTAAAGGTGAAGAAAAGCTGATTGTTAAATGTAATCCTAGTTAGGAGTGCAAGCTTTTATTTTTAATAGCTAAAGCAGCCTCACGAAGAGCTTCAGCAGAGCTGGGGTGTGAATGAATAGTTCTTGCGAGATCTTCGCTGCTTGCTGAAAACTCCATAGCAAGCACTGCTTGAGCGATCAATTCAGATGCGTGACACCCGATGATATGTACGCCAAGTAATTTATCCGTATTAGCGCAAGCAATTACTTTAACCATCCCATTTGATTTGTGAGCAGATTTAGGCTGGTGATTAATACTTAATGGAAAAATACCAATGTTTATTGAATCGCCTATGGCTTTAAGTGCCTGTTCGGTTTGACCAATCCAAGCAATCTCAGGTTCAGTATAAATAACATTTGGAATAATGTTATAGTTTACTGAGGAGCCACTAACACCAGCAATTTGTTCAGCAACAAAAACTCCTTCTGCCATGCCTTTATGAGATAACATTGGGCCATGCAAGGTCAAATCGCCAATGGCGTAGACTCCCGGTAAATTAGTCCGGCAATTTTCATTGACGTGGACATAGCCGTTTTCATCAAGCAATAAATTTGCTTCAGGTGCAGAAAGCCTTTCTGAGTTTGGCTTGCGACCAGAAGCGACGATAAGTTTATCAACACAAATAGTATGTGCTCCATCAGCGTCCTGATACTCAATGAATACTTTTTTATTAAGAATTTTTGTTGAAACAACACGCGCCCCCAAGCGTAGCTCTATACCTTGTGCGGTAAATATTTGATAAGCTTGGCGGGATATTTGATTATCCGACAAACCTAAAAATGTCTCTTGTGCCTCTAATAAAAGGGTTTCTGCACCGAGCCTGTTCCAGATTGAAGCTAATTCAAGCCCAATTACGCCAGCACCAAGTATCGCCAGACGTTTCGGTAATTCATTAAGATTTAAAGCAGCCGAAGAATCAAGAATAAATTCATTGTCGATAGGTGTGCAAGGTATGGATATTGGAATGGATTCAGTAGCTAAAATTATATTCTTGGCATGGATTTGTTGGCTTGGATTGTGAGTTGAAGTTAATTCTATTATATTTGGTGCAATTAGCTGCGCTTTTGAATGTATGAAATCTATCTTGTATTCTGCAAATATTTTTGTAACCTGTTGGCTGATTCCATCGAGTATTTTGTCTTTGTGAAGTATCATTTTAGGTAAATTAAGTGATACGTTTTCAACAAAAATGCCGTGTGAATCAATGTCGTTAAGCAACGTATCATAAAGTTTTGCAGACTCTAATAAGGTTATCATGCCAACATTCCCGGCATTGCAAAACGCACCGCTTAATGAGTTATTGTCTAAGTTATCAACACAAAGCGTTTTTAAGCCAAGTTGGGCGCATCTAATGGCGCTGGCATAAGCAGAAGGGCCTGCACCTATAATGATGACATCGTATTTGGCTTTAATTTTAGGCATACATTATATGTTTAAGAGTAAATGAGCTGGTGCTTCAAGACACTCTTTTATGGTGACCAAAAATTGCACAGCTTCGCGACCATCAACAAGACGGTGATCATAAGATAAAGCTAAGTACATGATAGGCCTTATAATTATTTGACCATTTTCTACAACTGCTCGATCTTTAATGGCGTGCATACCTAAAATTGCACATTGAGGTGGATTAAGTATCGGGGTTGATAGCATGGAACCAAAAACTCCACCATTAGTGATTGTAAATGTTCCTCCTTTCAAGTCATCAAAACTTAACGCACCTGAGCGGGCTTTCTCGCCAAAATCAACAATACTTTTTTCAATGCCTGCGAAATCGAGCTGATCTGCATCGCGTAGTACAGGAACAATAAGGCCACGAGGTGTGCTGATGGCAATGCCAATATCATAATAGCCGTGATAGATAATGTCCGTATTATCAATCGAAGCATTGATAGCAGGGAAACGTTTTAAAGCTTCGATTGATGCTTTGACAAAAAATGACATAAAACCAAGTTTTGCATTATGTTTTTGTTCGAATCGCGCTTTGTATTGGCTGCGAAGATCAATAATATTTTGCATATTGACCTCATTAAACGTCGTCAACATCGCTGCATTTTGTTGTGCTTGAAGTAGGCGTTCGGCAATTTTTGCCCTTAATCGAGTCATTGCAACGCGCTGCTCAGGACGATGCCCTGTAGAAATTGTAATTCCTAGCTCAACGACTTCTATTGGCTTCTGTTTGACTTCAGGTGTTACAGTGGCTACTTTTGTTTCTGTAGGTTGTTGTTTATTAAGATGATCTAAAACATCCCCTTTAGTGAGGCGACCATCTTTACCACTGCCTTTGATTAACGCGGGATCGAGGGTGTTTTCATGAACTATCCGGCGTACCGAAGGGCTTAACGGAATTGCCGCGTTTTGAGCAGTAGGTATTGTTTTCTCAGCAGTTATAGTCTGGCTTGTTTGTGGTTCTATGGTAGCCAAAAGCTCACCGCCGTTAACAATCGCACCACTTTCTTTGAGGATAGTTGATAGGATGCCAGATTCAGGAGCAGGCACTTCCAAAACAACTTTATCCGTTTCTAAATCAACAAGGTTTTCATTTTTCTGGACACTTTCACCAGCTTGTTTGTGCCACACAACCACAGTTGCGTCAGAGACAGATTCTGGTAAGTTAGGGACTACGACTTCAATGTTCATGTTATTTTCCTGAAGGTTTGCCGTATAAGGCAGTTTGTACAACAGCTTTTTGTTGTTCTATGTGGACATGAAAATGTCCGACAGCCGGTGATGCCGATGCTTCACGCCCCACATAAGTTACACTGATATGAGTCTCCAAATTATCGCTAAAATGATGTTTTGATTGATACCAGGCGCCTTGGTTTTGTGGTTCTTCCTGACACCAAACAAAATCTTTCAAATTCTTGTAGCGTGCAATTTCTGCCTTAAACAGATCTGCCGGAAAAGGATATAGTTGCTCGATACGGGCTATAGCGACATTTTTTAACCCATCTTGCCTTCGCGCCTCTAGTAAATCATAATAGACCTTGCCAGCACAAAATACCAAGCGCGTGACCTGCTTGGGATCAATAGCATCCTGCTCACCGATAACAGGTAGAAATTCTCCGGTAGTCAGATCCTCAAGCGTCGAGATAGCAAGCTTATGCCTTAATAAACTTTTTGGACTCATCACGATTAGCGGCTTTCTGAAAAAGCGAATGAGTTGACGGCGCAATAAGTGAAAAATTTGCGCTGGCGTAGTCGGACTACACACCTGGATGTTATGCTCAGCACAGAGTTGTAAATAACGTTCCAGTCGAGCCGAAGAATGCTCTGGACCTTGACCTTCAAAGCCGTGGGGCAGTAGCATCACAAGTCCACATAAACGACCCCATTTAGTTTCGCCCGAACTGATAAACTGGTCAATAACCACTTGTGCGCCATTGGCGAAATCACCAAATTGAGCTTCCCAGATCACCAAAGTGTTCGGCATTGTTGTGCTGTAACCGTATTCAAAACCCAAGACACCTGCTTCAGATAGCAAAGAGTCATAAATTTGTGCGCGACCCTGATCTTTATCAAGATGTTTAAGTGGCTTATAGGTTCTATTATTTATTTGGTTGTGCAGCACAGCATGACGGTGAACAAAAGTTCCTCGCCCAACATCCTGTCCGGTCAGCCGAATATGAAATTTGTCCATTAGCAAAGTAGCATACGCCATATTCTCAGCAAAACCCCAATCCAAAGGCATTCCGCCTGCTGCCATTTTGCGGCGGTTGTCCATCACTTTGGCAACTCTTGGATGTAGCTCGAAACCAGTTGGTAGGCGTAGCATCCGGTCATTGCAAAAACGTAAATGGTTAATAGAGACTGATGTACGTGCGGGAGCATCCCAATCTTGATCAAGGAAGTTATTCCATTGAGCGCTATACGAATAAATATTGCTATCAAGAACAGGTCTTGAAACGATAACGCCGGCCTCAAGTTGCTGTTGATAAGCCGCTTCCATAGCGGTTGATTGTTTATCTGTAACCGTATTTTCCTTGATTAGCTTTTCGGCATAAATTCTGCGTGTTGTTTTATGGTTGCGGATTTTCTTGTACATCAATGGCTGGGTAGTAGCTGGTTCGTCCGCCTCATTGTGACCTAGGCGGCGATAGCAAATAAGATCTATCACAACATCTTTGTTAAAGGTCATCCTGAAATCAAGTGCCAGCTTGGTCACAAACATGACTGCTTCTGGGTCATCGCCGTTGACGTGGAAAACCGGTGCTTGGATCATGCTGGCTACGTCGGTGCAATAAAGGGTTGAACGTGCATCGAGTGGATTACTGGTAGTAAAGCCGATCTGGTTATTGATGACAATATGGACAGTGCCGCCCGTGTTAAACGCACGGGTTTGCGACATATTTAAGGTTTCCATGATGATGCCTTGCCCAGAAAATGCCGCATCACCATGAATTAGCACGGGGATCACCGTGTTTTTTCCGTCGATGCCAGCTCGATCCTGGCGGGCTTTTACCGAACCTTCAACTACCGGATTGATGATTTCCAAGTGTGATGGATTAAATGCCAACGTTAAATGAACAGCGCCACCTGGTGTATCAATATTGGATGAGAAGCCCATGTGATATTTCACATCACCTGAACTGACACCGGGTGAGGGTGAAGTTGCCCCCGCAAACTCATTGAATAAGCTGGAAGGGCTTTTGCCTAAGATATTGATCAAAACGTTAAGACGGCCACGATGCGCCATGCCCATAACGATTTCCTTTACCCCTTTAGTGCCGGAATTTTGAATAAGTTCATCTAAAATAGGAATCAATGACTCCCCGCCCTCAAGTGAGAAGCGTTTCTGACCCACAAATTTATTCTGTAGATAATGCTCAATACCTTCCGCAGCGGTTAGTAATTGTAAAAGCCACAGTTTTTTTCCCGATTCTATTTTTAGGTCGGCCGTGTAGCTTTCAATGCGAGTAATCACCCAGCGTCTAATATTAGTATCGACGATGTGCATATACTCAGAGCCAATACTGCCACAATAAATTTCTTGAAGACGGCTGATGATTTCCCGTAATGGCAGTCGGTCGGCTCCATAGAGAGCGCCGGTGTCAAACAAAGTGCCCATATCCAGCTCGGATAGCCCGTAATAAGCGGAATCCATGTCAGTAGGATAGGGAATGTCAGCACCCAGTGGATTATTGCTGGCAATCTGATGGCCACGAACGCGGTAATGATTAATTAACCGTGCCACAGCAGATTGTTTTTTAACGCTTTCTTCAGTAAAGCCTTGGAGTTGTGCAATTCTGCTCTGCGGTTTTAGAGCCAGTTGCCCAAAACGCTCTACGATAGGGCTGTGTGCAATCTCATAAGTCGCGCCATTATGTATCTTATGTAACTCACGAAATTGTGTGCGCCAGCCAGGTTCAACCGATTCGGGGTCTTCCAGAAACCGCTCATAGAGGTTTTCAATAAAAGTTGCGTTACCGCCGTTGAGAGAGGAAGAATCTTGAAAAAATTTAAGTAGTGACATTAATATATCCACATAATTCTGCGAAAGCTACTTACAAAAAGAACTTCAAAAGCCAAAGAAAGTTCATTTTAATGTTTTTAATAAGCGGCAATGATCTACCCAAAAGACCGTTGCGCTATAAATAGGCTTAAAGCCTTACCAATGAATACGAGATTGGCAGAAAATATCTTGCTAACTAATCAGATAAAGATTATTTCTAACAGCTTTTCTAAAGCTAAATATATGCTGATATATTAACAAGGTATAACATTTTATTCGACAAAAACTATGCTATAGTTTGATTTTAAAGTATTATCGTTTTGATTCACCTGACAGGGTTGGTGCATTTATGCCAGAAAATAAAAATATCGTCATCAAAGTTAAATACTCTACGCCTGGAAAAACATCAGGAAAGCCCGTTTCGGCTTCAGGCATGATAACGGAATGGAATTTCAAACGAATAGGATTGGCGTTAGGTGGTGCATTGTTGATGCTGATGACCTTGTTTTATTTCACAGACAGCGACGAGAAAAAAGTTGATGCCAGCACACAGCTGGCTTTGCCGGAGCAAGCGGCTGAAATTAAAAGCCAGCCAGTAGCGGCTATTAAAACCACAGAACCAGCTAAAGTTGACAATAGTAACCTAGTCGTTAGGGCGCAATTAACCCGTGAAATTAAAAAAAGCGAACCGGTTAATACGATAGCCTTACCGATAAAAATAGGTAAAAAAGAAACCTTATGGATTCATTATTTCATTGAATTAAAGGGCATGAAAGGTAAAGCTGTTTTCCATGAGTGGTGGTTAAATGGCGAACTTGTATCTCGAAAAAAGGTGAATATATCTGCCGATCCTTGGCGTACCGCAAGCAAACAAATGATTACCTATACAACAAATAATGATTGGATAGTCAGGTTGGTGGACGAATCAAGAAATAAATTAGCCGAGCAAAGTTTCAATTTAGAATTAAAATAAGTTTTAGTTAATTAATGCAATATATTGGGGTGGTAAATAACTATCACCTTATAAGCTATAAAAATATCTCTGAGGAATAGGTGCAATGTCAGATTATCAAAATCTTTCGGAAAAAGAACTGAAGGCAGTTATCGAAAAGGCAGAAAATGCCTTAAAAAACAAGCAACTTAGTAAGCGAAAAGAAGTTATTGCCAAGATTAAAGAACTGTCGGCATCCATAGATGCTACCGTAGAAATACATGAGAATGGAAAAAAATCTCCTCGCGCTGTTTCTAAAGTCGCTATTAAATACCGTCACCCACAGGATGCTGAAATGACCTGGACAGGACGGGGAATGACACCGAAATGGATGCAAGCCTTACTCAATAAAGGGCATGATCGGTCTGAATTTAAGGTGTAGTTTTCTACTATTATTGGCTAATATGGTTGGATAATATTAACAATACTTGGCACTTTATGTGTTTTCAAGGTTTCTCAAGCCTTGATCAGATAGTTTTGTATTAGGCGGCACAAGATCTATAAAACCTATTTACTGGCCACTCTAGTTCCTAGTGTTTGTATTGCGTTAGGGGGGGTGAGCCTAGTCGTCTCACCACACCTACTATGTTATCGAGATTATAGAACACTGTGCAGAAGGTGAAGTCGGTTGTAACCATATAACTTACGTCGGCACAAACAGAAAAAACAGACAGTCAATCACTCTCACGGGCAAAGCAATTATGCACATGCGCCCTGATTTAGTTACTCCTTGCAGCCACGAAGGCTACGAATTCAAAAATGGCAACGTCGCATACAGAGTTACACCCGACGGTACATTGACAGTAAGCCGCGGTTCGAAAGTGCTCATCAAAGAGCAAGGCACGTGGTAATGGTAAGCTGCCGCTCAACCTCACTCCTTTCAGTCGCTGGATGCTGCGAGATAAAGCCGCGCAGCATCGGTTAGCTTGTCGTTAGCCCTCAAATGCACATTGAAAAGACTCACCATGTCGATGCCAGTGAACCTGATGCCGATGGTCTCTACGAATGGCGATACGAATACGATCTCTACAGCTTCTCAGATGTTTCAATCTTCGTGGTCGCTCGCACTTACGTGTCAGAGCCAGATGCCGTGTACTTCCTGCACATTGAGCAAGACACGTTACGTCGGGCATTACACCTATGGAGTTCAGTCTTCCTGTCTTTCGTGAGGCTGTGGCATACTTTTTCGATGCTGGTTTCCGCCGTGTTGAGTGGCTAGGTTTGTCAGGCTATGAGCCTGTGCCAGAGGCTTAATACCAACCGCATCATTCATATTTAGTGATTGAAGCGGTTCACTTTGTTCACCACATCTACGCGGAAGACATGGGGCAGCCGTCATTACGTATTGCAGCAATAAAACTACTGCCCTGGGAAGAAAAATGACTAAATCTCGCGCTCTATCGACGTTTTACATACTTTTATCCATGTGCGTAAGTGTCTTACTTTGGCATTTTTGGACGCCGAGATGTAATGAATCCTGCTAGGAGTGGATTGCACCTTCAATGTACGGGACTATTCTGGGTATTCCGATTCTCGCAGTCGGCATCGCTACGCTCACATTATTGGGCAAGGTCAGCCATGATCTCAGTATTCGGATCCTTGAAGTCTGTGTTGTTGCATTAGCGCTGTGGGCCAGCTCTCTTACATACAGCACAGGTTCATAGCGGTTTACATCACAAACTTAATGTATTCTTACACTTAGGGAAGCTGGAACAGGCGCGATGATAAAACGTAATACGTCTGTATTGCATCCTACTAAACTACAATCTTATTAACGCCTCAACCCTTGCTAAATCCTCTGCCGTATCAACCCCAGCGGCTGGTGTTTTATCGACGACTTTAACTCTGATAGCTTCACCGCGCCAAAGAATACGGAGTTGCTCCAAGGATTCAACGGTTTCCAAGGCTGACGATTCCCATTGGCAATAGCGTTTGAGAAAGGCTGCGGTG
>SHZQ01000017.1 GCA_009695535.1 Methyloglobulus sp. | reverse complement strand
ATGAAAACTGATGACATTGTGGCACAAAAATATCTGGGCATCGCCAACCCATCCGGTGCGGTTGCACTCAATGACAGCGTGTTCATTGTTGCTGATGATGAAGATAACCTATTGCGGGTCTATGACCGTCATGTCCTTGATAGGCCGCTGCAAACGGTCAAATTGAGTGCAGTATTTAAAGGCGCAATCGGGGATGGTGAAGATTTGGAAATCGATCTAGAAAGCGCAGCGGAAATCGAGGGGACAGTTTTCTGGATAGGCTCTCATTCCAGTAGCAGGACGGGCGAATATAGGGAGGCTCGACATCGCTTATTAGCAGTCAATATCAAACCAGGGGCAAGCGGCAAATTCACTGTCACCGCCGCAGGCGACATCTATACGGCCTTGATTGCGGATTTGCAGGATGATTCACGTTTTAATGCGTATCATTTGGGCGAGGCGAAGAAAACACAGGCCAAGGCATTGGGTGGGTTGAGCATTGAAGGGCTTGCATCCACACCCGATAATGGTTTGCTGATTGGGTTCAGGAGTCCATTGAATGGCGGCGATATCAAGAAAGGCCGATTGGAAAATGGCAAAGCCTTAATCGTTAAACTAAAAAATCCATTTGAAGTCATCCACGGTCTGAAAGCCAAATTTGGCGACCCCATCGAACTGGATTTGGACGGCTTTGGCATTCGGGAAATCACCCGCCACAAAAACCATAAATACCTGATCGTAGCAGGACCGTATCACGAAAATATAGCAACTGAAGACCATAAAAAAGAAGAGGGCAAGCTGTATAAGTGGTCCAGCAAATCAGGAAAACTCAACAAATTGAAAAAGTTCGAGTTGGAAGGCTATAACATTGAAGCAGCGCTTTTTTATCCAGGTAACGACAACTGTGTGCAGTTATTGAGCGATGATGGCACATTGGTAGGTGCAAACGGGTTTCGTAGCATGACGGTGACCTTGTAGTGCAGGCGGCGGCGTTAAGCTGGATTTATCAATTAAACACCTAAAACACTAATAGGAAATGTTATTACAATAATCAGAAATTTCATGGTTAAAGTCTTGCTATTGACCATTCTCCCACAGTGAGATTAATTTTTTCAGGATAATCAGCTTAAGATTTTGGCTTAAAAGCTCAAACAAACACTTGATTAAAAACCGTAAATACAGGGATTCCAAATGTCACAAGTTAAAAAAGTCATTGCCTCTACTATGATAGGCAATGGCTTGGAATGGTACGACTATGCCTTGTACGGCACATTTACCGCGCTTATCAGTAAACATTTTTTCCCTCCTGGTGATGATGCGGTCGCTTTGATAGCAACCTTCGGTATATTTGCCGTGGGTTTTCTCATGCGGCCTTTGGGTGCGATGTTTTTCGGTTATATTGGCGATAAGTACGGGCGTAAAAATGCACTCGCACTTTCGATTTTGCTTATGGCTTTCCCCACGGCATGTATAGGGTTGCTACCGACTTACCAAGAGATAGGTCTATGGGCGCCCGTATTGTTAACGCTGATTCGCTTGGTACAAGGCGTTGCTATTGGCGGTGAGTTCGGCGGCTCTATCGTATACTTAGTGGAGCATGCTTCCACAAAAAATAAAAACCAAATGGGTAACTTCTCCATACTCAGTATGCTGATCGGTTTGCTAAGCGGAGCGATGATCGCCGCCGCATTGGCGCATTTTATGCCAGCGGAAGCTTTTGATAGCTACGGCTGGCGTATCCCGTTCATCATGGGCTTTTTTATTGGTATTGTCGGTCTATATATTCGTACCAAACTGGATGAAAGCCCGGTCTTTATGGAAGCCAAAGAAGCCGGACATACCTCTGATGCGCCCATTAAAGAGGCGTTGCAGAAAAGCCACAAGGAAATTTTATTGGGTATAGGCGTTTACTTAGCAGTGACCATACCGTTTTATATCCAAACGGTTTTTATGCCGAGCTTTTTGGTTAAGTTTCTGAAATTTTCAGCCTCTGATTCCCTGCTGATATTTTCACTTAGCTTACTGACCATGATGGTTGTCGCACCGATTTCAGCCTGGCTTAGTGATAATAAAGACCGAGAAATCGTGTTAAAAGTTGTATTAATTTCGTATATCGCATTCGCTATACCGTACATCTACATGTTGGAGCAGAATACTTTTGCTGCTGTACTGACTGCACAACTCCTGTTTGCAGTCATTTTAGGCTCTTACATTGCCCCCATCCCTACTTTGGTGGTCGAGCTATTTCCGACTAAAACTCGCTACACGGGCATGTCCCTTGCTTGTAATCTGGCGGCAGCTATTTTCGGCGGCACCGCGCCCATATTAGTCACTAAAATGATTACGATGACAGGCTCTTATTCACCGATTGCCTTTTACATCATGGCGGCGGCGTTCGCCTCATTCCTTTGCATTGCATCGGTAAGAGTGCGTAAGCATCGGGATTTGCTACATTTGGTGTGATTAGAGTTTCAAAATCGAGCGGTTATTTCCCTCACCCTAGCCCTCTCCCAGAGGGAGGGGAGATTATTAGAGACGCCCTTATGTGAACAAGTTATATTTTTTGTCGAGTAGAGTTTAATAACTGATACGCAGACCGATTTCAGCACTATGCCCTGGTTCAGGTGCGAAATTACGTAAGTATGAGGTTGAATTTCGGATATTTTCGTCCAACAGGTTTTTGCCTTTGGCAAACAACAATATTTCAGCATCATGAAGTTCAGTCAACCGATATTGCGCCCCCACATTCAGTAACAAATAACTATCGGTATCCGTATCATTCGCGCCGGCGTTGGTTTGTACTTCACCGCGAGTCAATCGTGCATTAGTTGACCAATCATCTTTCTCATAGCTTAACTGCAAGCCATAACGTAAAGGCGGCATACAGGCATCGCCGCCTCGGTCAAATGTGCCACGGGTGTAATCCCCGAATAAGGTCAGCTCGATTGCACCATAACTGTTTTGCATCAAAGGGAAAATGGTTTTGGCTTCAAAGCCTTTAAAAGTGGCGTCAGCTTGACGGTTTTCTAAAATAGGCAGACAGGCGGCACCGACCGGGCAACTTGCTCCGCGTGTTCCAGTATCTTCATTAAAAACATCGCGGCTACGTTGTTGAAAAATATAGTCACTAGTCCAGTTATGGAACAAGTTGGTTTCCGCCGTCATCCAATCGGCGGTAAAGTGATAGCCCAAATACAGGTTGTTAGACAGCTCTTTACTGAGCGAACTATTGCCTATTTCGTAACTATGCGTGGCTTCATGCACACCTTTAGTCAGCAATTCTTGTGCTTGTGGTGATCTTTGAGGGTGGGTAAGGCTTAAACTGACTTGGTGTTGCTCGTTAATTTTCCATAAGGCAGATGCCGAGCCGCTGATCGGCAGGTAAGTGAAGTCGCTGCGGTTTTCGGGCTTAATCGTTTGCCATTCGCCTCTTGCGCCAAAATCGTAAGTGACTGCGCCGATGTCAAACGGTTCTACCGCAAATAAGGCATAGGTGTCAATATTCGATTTAGGCGCTAACGCTTCCGCACCCAGCGCGGCAAATTGGCTGTTGGTTGACTGGAAGCCTATCGTTCCTTTAACGATACCAACAGGCTGATGTTCAATTTCCAAACGGCTTTCGTAGGATTTGTTTAAGAAGGTCGTCGCTGGTGTGCCATTATCAAGTTCAACATGTTTATAATCGGTATAGCCAAACTTCATACGGAGTTCTTCAGCCTAAGCAAAATGATTATTGAGTTGGCTTTTAAAATCGTATTTGGTTTGGCGCAGGTCAACGGTGACACGATCATTGCTTTTGCCGTCGGGCGGAATGCCGTACAGTTTTTCCAGGCTATTGATGGCAACGCCTACTAACCCAGCATCACCAATTTTTGCAACACCGACCGAACCGCCACGTGTGCGGGCTTGCGAACCGTTAATCAGACCTTCGGGATTATCCAGTATAGTCGCGCTGTTAAAGCTGTGGTCAACAGAACGAACGGCGGCTTCGTCAATTGGTTTACCACCGATATGGGTATTATTTTGGTCGCGGTAAAAACCATCCACATGATAAGCAGGCCCATTTTGACGTCTTCTAACTTGAGAGCGCTGGAGGTTTCATTAGTCACAGAATCAAAACGCTGCTCACCAGCACCGCCAATCAGTTTGTCGGGTACTTGCTCAGGAATGCGGTTATCAATCACGTTAACGATACCGCCGATTGCACCACTGCCGTACAGTAAGGTGGAAGATCCACGCAACACTTCCACCTGTTCTGCAATGATGAGGTCAACACCATTGGCATGATAGGAGCCTAAGGATGACGCATCATTATTGCCCAAACTGTTTTGCAGTACCCGCACCCGTGATCCCGATTGGCCACGAATGACCGGTGCATCGACACCCGCGCCAAACGATTGGTTGGTGATGCCCAATTCATTGCTTAAGGTATCGCCGATGGTTTGGCCGACTTTTGTGCGTAATTCATCGCCGGACAATAATGTCGTGGGTCTAGCTGATTTAGCTGCCGCCTGTTTGATGCAGGCGCCATAGACAACCACTTCTTCCAGTTGTTGCGGATTGTCTTCATAGGCATAAGCCGATGGGCTTATTGTGGAAAAAGCTAAACAGATGAGCAGATGTTTGTTCATAAGGTATTCAAGATATTGAATGAAAATCGCTGCATTTACCACAGATGCCGTGCGCTTCTATGGCTTTGCTGTGGGCAGTAAACCCAGCTTGATTAAATTCTTGCGACAGGGCTTGCATAACATCAGGAGTAGCGCGCTCTTCGACTTCATTACAATGCTTACAAATTAGCAGTAATAGTTCATGTTGATGATCTGAGCAACTGCAACCGATAAAAGCATTGAGACTTCCTGCTCGGTGGATAAGGCCTTGCTCGATCAAGAAATCCAGCGCACGGTAAATCGTTGCGGGTTTTGCGGCATTTTGCTGAGGTTTTATTCGATCCAGCAGATCATAAGCTTTGACGGCTTTGTGGCTGTCCCAAATCAATACCAAGACTTGTTGACGGATAGGGGTCAATTGTACGCCACGTACCAGACACAAATGTTCAGCAGTGTTTAATGCCTTGCTGATACAGCTGGTATGATCGTGTTCTAACGGGTGAAGTTGATTGTGGCTTGCTGCTTCAGTAAGGTGTATTGCAAATGAATAGCTAGCTTTAATGTAATGTTATAATATAACATTTATTGATGTCTAGCATCTGATTCTTCAAATGCAATATAGGCTAGGGGAGATTGATTATTGTGGAATTTACCGCTCGAGGGTGATAGCAGTTTTGTATCTTAAATCGCTAATGCGCTACTTTTTTAAAGTAAAGGGGTAATTATTTCCAGTAGTTGCTTACGCGACAACTCACCCATCTGGCTTTTAACAACCAGCCCTTGCTTGTTGACGATTACCGTAAAAGGCACGGTATTGACGATATTGCCTAAATCATGGGCTAGTTTTGTGCCTTGATCTTCGCCCAGTAAAATAGGGTAGGTAATTTTTTTGCTGGCGATGAATTCTTTGACCGGTTCGGCATCATCTAAGGCAATACCGATAAATTGTAGGCCTTTCTTTTCGTATTCTGTGTGCAACGCTTCAAATTCGGGCATTTCTTTTAGGCACGGCGGACACCAGGTCGCCCAGAAATTGATGACCAGGACTTTACCCTGCCATTCCTTAATGTTGCGTTGTTTGCCGGATAAATTAGGTAAGCTGAATTCAGTTAGCTTTTGCTGGTTTTCCTCACTGACCTTTGTTTTGTCTAGTTGCGATGACAATAGATTGCGTACGCTTAAGCCACCTACGAAAGCCATGATAGCAACGGTAACTATCAAAATTGATCGCTTCATGGTTTCACCTGCTGTAAGGTTTTAGAAAAGGTTTTGGCATCTTGATAACCGATTACCCGCAACGCTTTGTTTTCTTGTTGATTACCGTTAAAAAACAGGATGGCAGGTGGGCCGATTAAGTTGAATTTCGTCAATAAAGCTTTGTCTGCTTCCGATTGTTTAGTTACGTCCGCTTGTAATAATACAAAACCAGCCAGGGTTTGCTTAATATGGGCATCGGTAAAGGTGTAGGCTTCCATCTCTTTGCAGGATATACACCAGTCGGCGTAGAAATCCAGCATTACGGGTTGATTGTTTGCATTAGCCTGTTTTATCCGGTTTTCCAATTCGACAAGGGAAGTAACTCGTTCAAACCGGAGACCTTCATCGTTGGCTTTTGCGGCTGTTATCCCAAAACCTTGCAGAGGCTTCAGTGGATTGCTATTGCCGATGCTAAAGCCGATCAGTAGCAATAAACCGTAAGCCAACATCGTTATACCCACGCCTTTCCAAAGTTTGCGCCAGCCGGAACTGTGCTCAGGCAAGGAATCAACGGCATTCAAGTAAATAGCGGGAAGAATAAGTAGCAACGCCCACAATAACATGGTGATTTCGGGCGGCAAGATGCGCGACAGCATCCACACGGCAACGCCCAGCATCAGTACGCCAAACACGGCATTGGTGGCATTCAGCCATGTACCCGCCTTGGGCAAGAGCTTTCCGGCAGATGCGCCCATAACCAACAACGGAACGCCCATGCCCATGCCCATCATAAACAACGCACTACCACCTAGGGCGACATCGCCGGTTTGACCAATGTAGATAAGCGCACCTGCCAGCGGTGCAGCAACGCAAGGCCCGACAATTAATGAGGACAATGCGCCCATTATCGCAGCACCTAGCAATGAACCATCGCGGTGTTTTTCGCTGGAATTATGTAATTTGGCACGGATAAAGCCTGGCAATTCCAAGCTGTAAAAGCCGAACATCGACAGCGAAAGCAGGACGAAAATGCCACTGAACGTGGCGATAATCCAAGGTTCTTGGAAAACGGCTTGCAAATTACTGCCGAATAATGCCGCTAACACGCCAAAGGTGGTGTAAGTGAACGCCGATGCGACGACATAGCTTAATGACAAGAAAAATGCCCGTGACGTGTTAATTGTATGACCTTTGCCGACGATAATCCCAGACAAAATTGGGATCATCGGGAATACGCAAGGGGTAAGTGAAAGCAATAAACCAAAGCCAAAAAAACTGATGAGTGCGGCAAATAAGCCATCGTTATGCAACGATTGTGTGATTTTGTCTTGTTCAGAAAGCGGAGCATTTTGCTTAACCGCGTTACCGGATGCAGTTGCTAATGATGCCGAAGTAGCTTGCGGCAAATCCAATTCAATCGTTTTGTCCATCGGCGGATAACATACGCCTCGGTCAGCACAGCCTTGATAATTAGCTTTCAACGATAAGTGTTGCGCTACGGAATCAGTGCGGATTAGCGGGACATCAACTGCGACTTCACTGTGAAACACTTCAACATGACCAAAAGCTTCATCTTCCTTGGGTTCGCCATGTGGAATCACATAATCGCCTAATTTAACCTTGTCCGATCCAGTTAATAGTAATTTGAATTTTTCGCGGTAGAGATAATAGCCTTCTGCTGGCAGCCAACTAACATGTACGGTGTTAGGATCTTTTACAGTAGCAGTAAATTGAAAGGCTTGATCGGGTGGTAATAATTCAGCTTGAGACAGATTAGTTCTCAAACTCGAAATTCCCTTCACCATGCTGTCTATAGGCGAAATATTGGCAGCCACAACGGATGCAGGAAGGGTAACATCCAGTGTTTTTTCCTGCGGCGGATAACACACGTCGATGTCGGCACAGCCTTGATAATGAATAATAAGTTGAACAGATGAGCCTTTAGAAGCAGTTACAGGCAAAATGACTTTCAGTTGATCCCGATAATGTTCAATATCACCCAATAGCTCATCATGCTTAAGCTTTCCGGCGGGAAATATAGGATTGCCCAGTTGAATATCCGGCGATTTTTCTTCAAAGCGCATGTTTTTGCGATATAGACTGTAACCTTTGGCAATCGTCCAGCTAATCTCAATGTTATTTGGAGTGGCTGCTTTTGCTGTGGCTTGAAACACTTGCTCAGGCGGTAATAGCGCGTTTCTTTCAATGGCGTAGACCGTTTGACTAAGCAGCGATAGCAAAAAGATAAAGATTATTTTGAAGCGTGGCATGAATTAATCCAGTTAATGTACTCAGGTAAGCCGCGCTCTATTGGAACAGCGATAATCTCAGGAAGTTCATAGGGGTGATGGCTGCGGATGGCGGTTTCAATAGTTTGGTAGTTGGTTTGGGGCGATTTAATCATGAGCAGATGCTCATCAGCCGTCTCAATCTGACCTTGCCAGGAATAAATGGACGTAATATTAGGCAAAATATTCACACAAGCCGCTAACTTGTCTGCCACCAATAATCGGGCAATTTTTTCCGCCGTTTCCTTGTCGGGACAAGTGCAGAGTGTGATGATAGTTTGTGCCATTGTGCGGTTACGTGACGGCGATCAGCGCATCAACCTGAATTTATACTAGGAAATGCAGCCATTTAGCCCTATATTGTACCAACATCTGTCAGTGTATGAGAGTTATGAAAGGTTTCCAAAGTATTTTTTTGCTCGTGTTGCTCATTCCTTTTGTGGAAATTTATCTGCTATTGAAAGTCGGCGGGATAATCGGCGCGTTTCCAACTATATTTCTAGTCGTTTTTACGGCGGTATTGGGTACATGGTTGTTGCGGCAACAAGGTTTTGCAACTTTTCAACGGTTGCAGGAAAATCTGGCAAAAGGGACGATTCCGGCTTATGAAATGATTGAAGGGCCTATCATTCTAGTGGGTGGCGCGTTGCTGTTAACACCTGGATTTATTACCGATATAGTGGGTTTTGCTTGTTTGATTCCACAGCTACGCAGGAAAATCGCGCAATATATTATCGAAAACCATCTGGTTCAGACCGGAGGGCATTACCAATGGGGTAAGCCTAAAGAGAAGGATGCGTTGGAAGGGGAGTTCCGCAAGGAAGATTAAGTTGGGTCTGATGAAAACTACGTCCTTGTAGTTTCCTTAAGCATTTACTGCAATTATTTCGCTTTCTTACTGGATTTTGGCGTTTCAGATTTTGGGGCTTCGGCTTTAGGCGTTTCTACTGCTGCGACGGTATCTGCCGCAGTACAAGTATTTTTGCCTAAGCCAGAGTAGGCAGGACACCAGCCGGTATAACCCGTAGCAACCAGTACCAATCCAGCCAGTAACAAGATTATTTCGGCGGTGAATAGCGAAATAACCAGCAGTGCTGCACCGGCATATAAGCGGTATTTTTTTTCTTTTTCGCCCACGTTGTGTTCAAACTTCATCATACGTTTATAATCAAAACTCATCGTAATCTCCTCTTGGTTTAATTTTTATTATGCGGTCGGGTGATCGTTATTCTGTCGCCAGAATCACTGGCAATATACACAGCTCCTAAAAAAGTGCAAGCAATAACATGGATATTACAAAAATCATAGATCCCTTAAATGATGCCCAGCGTGCGGCAGTGACTGCGCCTAATCATGCGGTATTGGTGCTTGCTGGTGCGGGTAGTGGTAAAACCCGTGTTTTGGTGCATCGTATCGCTTGGCAGATTCAGGCGGAAGGTGTGTCCGCACATGGTATTTTGGCGGTTACGTTCACCAATAAAGCTGCAAAGGAAATGCGTAATCGGCTTGAAGATTTGTTGGGTTTATCGACACACACGATGTGGATTGGCACGTTTCACGGCATTGCCCATCGTTTGCTCAGGCGACATGCCAAGCAAGCAAAATTGCCGGACACTTTTCAGGTGATGGATTCATCTGACCAACTGCGCGTTATCAAACGCTTAGTGGCAGGCATGAACCTGGATGAAACCAAATGGCCGCCCAAGCAAATTCAATGGTTTATCAACGCCCAAAAGGATGAAGGCAAGCGCGCGCGACATCAGCTAGAAACTGGCGATGTTTTCCAGCGGCAAATGCTGGCGGTATATAAGGCTTATGAAGAACTGTGTGATCGTTCTGGGTTAGTCGATTTTGCCGAATTGCTATTACGAGCGCATGAGTTGCTGCGTGACAATGCCGATTTACTGGAATTCTATCAACAACGGTTTTTGCAAGTGCATGTCGATGAATTCCAGGATACCAATACTATCCAATATGCTTGGTTGCGGTTGTTGACAGACGGCAAAGATAATCTGTTTGTCGTGGGCGATGATGACCAGTCGATTTATGGCTGGCGAGGCGCGCGGATTGAAAACATATTCAGCTTTCAACAGCAGTATCCCAATCATCAAGTGATAAAGCTCGAACAAAACTACCGCTCAACTGGCAACATTTTGAATGCAGCCAACAAAGTCATCAGCATGAACGAAGCCCGGATGGGCAAAGAGCTATGGACTGAGGCGGGTGAAGGCGAATTGATCTCTTTGTATGCCGCCTTTAATGAACTGGATGAAGCTTATTTTGTAGTTGACCGGATTAAAGATTGGGTCAACGAAGGTGGATTACGTAGCGATGCTGCCATTTTGTATAGATCCAACGCCCAATCCCGCCAATTTGAAGAAAAACTGATGGCGACAGGTACGCCTTATCGGGTTTATGGTGGGCTACGGTTTTTTGAACGGGCTGAAATTAAAAATGCTTTGGCTTATTTGCGGTTGATGTCCAACCGCGACGATGATGCCTCTTTTGAACGGGTTATCAATACCCCAACACGAGGATTAGGTGCTAAAGCCATCGACGATATCCGCTTAATTGCCAAGGATCAAAGTATTTCGTTATGGTCTGCAGCTATCACGCTGCTTAAGCAAAAACCGCTTACCCCTAGAGCAAAAAATGCGCTGGTCGGCTTTTTGGAGCTGATTGATAGGCTAAGTACCCAAGCTGAAAGCTTGGAGTTGTACGAAAAAGTACAGACGGTTAACGAGCAAAGCGGTCTTATCGAATTGTACAAAAACGAAAAAGGTGATCGCGGTGAAGAAAAGCTGGAAAACCTGGATGAATTGATTAATGCCGCGCGGCTTTTTGATTTCGAGCAGGAAAGCGAAGAAAATCTCAGTGAACTGGATTTATTTCTCGCCCATGCGTCATTGGAAGCGGGTGACATGCAAGGGGAGGAGTTTGAGGATTGCGTGCAGTTAATGACCTTACATTCCGCAAAAGGCCTGGAGTTCAAGCTGGTGTTCCTGGTCGGCATGGAAGAAGGCTTATTCCCTTCCCAGCAATCTTCGGATGATATTGCCCGATTGGAGGAGGAGCGACGGCTTTGCTACGTGGGTATGACCCGCGCAATGCGGCAATTGTATCTAACTTATGCTGAATCACGGCGGATATATGGCAAGGAAAGTTATCCCAGACCGTCACGGTTTTTGCGGGAAATTCCTGCCGAGTGTATTCAGGAAGTCAGGATGCGAGCCACGGTTAGCCGTCCACAAGCGATAGCAAAATCTGCCGATCTAATGGCGCAGGGTAGGCAGTTTAAGCTTGGGCAGCGCGTGGGTCATGCCAAATTTGGAGAGGGCGTGGTGTTACAGCTTGAAGGGGATGGCGCACAAGAACGGGCGCAAATTAATTTCAAGCAAGCCGGGGTAAAGTGGTTGATGCTGAGTTATGCCCAGTTGGAGGCATTGTAGGGGGATTACCCAGAAAACATACCCCCTCTCCTGTGGGAGAGGATCCGAGGCGAGGTGAGGGTCTATTAAGTTAAGTAAGGTGCGTTGTACGCACCTTTGGCGGCGTTAATGGTGCGTACAAGCGATTTACTTGCTCTAAAACTATCTTCTTGAGATTGTTAAGGTGTTAAACCTTGACCAACTACAATCACTTTAAGCGCATTGGTGCCGCCTTTAACACCCGTCAAATCGCCTTTGGTGATGATGAATTTGTCACCATCTTTAGCAAGATTCCATTTTCTTAATTCTTTGACGAGGCTGCGGTTAAATTCGGCTTGATCTAACTTTTCGTCGATGCGATAGAACATAGGAAACACACCTCGGAACAAGGTGGATCTACCCAAAGTTTCTTCCGAGCTGCTGAATGCAAAAATGGGTATGCCTGAACTAATTCGTGACATCCATAAGGGCGTTGAACCGGATTCGGTTAGCGAGACTATGCCTTTGATTTTAGTATGGTTTGCCATGTACATGGCAGACATAGCAATGGCTTCGTCATCGCGTTCAAACTGAATATCCACACGGTGATCGGAAACACGAACACTGGCTTGCTTTTCAGCTTCAAGGCAGATTCTGTTCATCGCTTCAACGGCTTTAATCGGGTGTTTTCCTGATGCGGTTTCAGCCGATAGCATGATGGCATCGGTACCATCGTATACCGCATTGGCAACGTCAAATACTTCAGCGCGAGTAGGGATTGGGTTGTCAATCATCGACTCCATCATCTGCGTCGCGGTAATCGCAACGCGGTTCAGTTCCCTTGCGCGCTTAATAAGTAGTTTTTGTACGGCAGGCAGGTTAGCGTCACCAATTTCAACACCCAAGTCGCCGCGAGCAACCATCACTGCATCAGATGCCAGGATAATTTCATCCATTACGTCTGGAACAATAGCTTCTGCACGCTCAACTTTAGCGACGATGCCTGCATGACAACCTTCGGCCACCAGTAGGCGACGGGCTTCGTTCAGGTCTTCAGCAGTCCGTGGAAAAGAGATCGCCACATAATCGCACTTCATCAGTGCGATAGCTTTGATGTCTTCCTTATCTTTTTCTGTCAATGCCGCCGCAGAAAGACCGCCACCTAACAGGTTAATACCTTTGTTATTGGATAGATCACCACCAACGACCACAGTGCAATTGACCCGCATGTTTTCGACATTAACGACTTCAAGTACGATACGACCATCATCTAGGAGCAACCGACTCCCCGGCTTAACTTCCATAGCCAGCGGTTCGTAAGTGATGCCGACCTGGGTGTTATCTCCTGCTGCTGGGTCAAAGTTAATATCTAAAGCAAAATTTTGACCTTCATTTAGCACCACTTTGGTGTTTGTGAAGCGAGCGATGCGTATTTTAGGGCCTTGCAGATCAGCAAGAATACCGACGCGCCGACCTAGTTTTTGGCTGAGCTCCCTGACCGATTGAGCTCTGTCGAGGTGGTCTTGGGTTGAACCGTGCGAGAAATTCATGCGGACAACATCAACCCCCGCCTTAATTAATCCTTCAAGTACGCCGGGTTTATCAGTAGCTGGCCCAAGTGTCGCTAAAATTTTGGTTCGTCTTAACATTAGGTTTTATTTCAGTTTTAGTAATATATCGTTATTTCACAGTGGCCTATTTGGCGTTAAACTATTTGGCATTAACCAAGGCAACAGTCGTATCCAGCATACGATTTGAGAAGCCCCATTCGTTGTCATACCATGACAGTACTTTTACGAAGTTGCCGTTCATAACTTTGGTTAGCCCTGCTTCATAAATAGATGATGCTGGATTATGATTGAAGTCAGTTGAAACCAATGGTTTTTCGTTGATTTCCAGAATACCTTTCAAGAACCCAGTTGATGCGGCTTTAAGTATTTGGTCTACTTCTTCTTTGGTCGTGTTTCTTGAGGCTTGGAAAGTCAAATCCACGATGGAAACATTGATAGTCGGAACGCGCATAGCGAAACCGTCGAGTTTTCCAGCCAATTCAGGCAATACCAAGCCAACCGCAGCGGCAGCGCCAGTTTTGGTAGGAATCATAGATTGTGTCGCTGAGCGGGCGCGGTGTAAGTCGCTGTGATACACGTCGGTCAACACTTGGTCGTTGGTGTAAGAGTGGATAGTGGTCATCAAACCATGATCCACACCAATCGTGTCGTGCAACGCTTTTACGATAGGTGCCAAGCAGTTGGTGGTGCAAGAAGCGTTAGAGATAACGGTGTCGGATGCTTTCAGGGTGTTATGGTTAACACCAAACACGATGGTACCATCGACATCATTACCGCCAGGAGCTGAGATGATGACTTTCTTCGCGCCAGCTGCAATATGTGCTGATGCTTTGGCTTTGCTAGTGAATAAGCCAGTACATTCATGAACGACATCAATACCTAATTCGCCCCAAGGCAATTTAGAAGGGTCACGTTCTGAGAAAACTCTGATTTTATCGCCATTGATGACGATGTAGTCACCGTCAACGCTTACTTCAAAGGGAAATTTGCCATGTACGGTGTCATATTGGGTCAAATGGGCGTTAGTATGAGTATCGCCCAGGTCGTTGACTGCTACTATTTGAATTTCGTTGGTGCGACCTGATTCGTAAAGTGCGCGAATAATATTACGTCCAATACGGCCATAACCGTTGATGGCAACTTTAATAGGCATTGAGTTTGTCTCCAGAATGATTAGATGATGAGGAATTACGAAATCGCTTAAGGGTTTCTGTAAATCCCTTTATTATACAAAAAAAGCGGTATTTCGTCTATGACCAAAAGACTCGTCGTTATCAGAGTTTATTTGATGGTCATTTTAAAGATTCTCTTGCGGTATGGATGGCCTTTTTCACCGTTTTTGGTGCCGTGCCGCCGATGTGCTTACGCGCGGCAACCGAGCCTTCCAGCGTTAACGCGTCGTATACATCGGCTGTTATCAGCGATGAAAATTGCTGCAATTCTGTGAGAGATAGCTCCGCAAGGTCGCGTTTGCTATCTAAACCTAATCTTACAGCAAGTCCGACAATTTCATGGGCATCACGAAAGGCCAAGCCTTTACATACCAAATAATCGGCAAGATCGGTTGCCGTCGCAAAGCCGCGTTTTGCCGATAAATACATATTTTCCTTTTTGGCTTTGAGGTGCGGCACCATGTCGGCATAAGCACGCAGGCAGTTGATGAGCGTGTCTACCGTATCGAATAGGGGTTCTTTATCTTCTTGATTATCCTTGTTATACGCTAAGGGTTGACTTTTCATCAGCATTAACAGCGCGATCAAATGACCCGTTACCCGACCTGACTTGCCGCGCACCAATTCGGGGACATCAGGGTTTTTTTTCTGCGGCATGATGGACGAACCTGTGCAAAAGGCATCGGGTATGTCGATAAAGTCAAATTGGGCGCTCGCCCATAAAACCAGTTCTTCGGAAAACCGCGATAAGTGCATCATAATCAAGCTGGCAACTGCGGTAAATTCAATCGCAAAGTCGCGGTCGCTGACCGAATCGAGCGAGTTTGCTGACGGTCGGCTAAAACCGAGTAAATCGGAAGTCATCTGGCGGTCGATAGGATAGCTGGTACCTGCTAACGCAGCTGCGCCTAAAGGCATGATATTAATGCGCTTAACACAATCTAGCAGCCGCTCATGGTCGCGGCTTAACATCTCAAACCATGCCATTAAATGATGCCCGAAGGTGATGGGTTGGGCGACTTGCAAATGCGTGAAGCCGGGCATGATGGTATCAAAATGCTGCTCGGCCAAATCCAAGATTGCTGTTTGAAGGCGGCGCAACTGGATTTCTATATGCTTGATTTCACTGCGAAGATAAAGACGAATGTCGGTGGCAACCTGGTCGTTACGGGAACGTCCGGTGTGCAGCTTTTTGCCTGCTATGCCAATAAGGTCAGTTAATCGGGATTCAATATTCATGTGGACATCTTCTTGTTTGATTGACCAAATGAACGTGCCTTTGATTATCTCATCTGCGATGTGATTCAGTCCGCCAACAATGGCATCGCGTTCTTCCGTGGTCAAAACACCAACCGAACATAACATAGTGGCGTGGGCAATTGAGCCTTGAATGTCTTGCTTTGCCATGCGCTTATCAAACTGTACTGAAGCGGTAAATTCTTCTACAAAAGCATCGGTGGCTTCTGCAAAACGGGCGCTGGAGAGTTTTTCGGAATTAATGGTGGTCATTGGTAAGTAATTGAATTAACTGAGTTAGTATGTGCTGAGAAAAGATGGGTAAACCTTCGTCTTAATGCGGGAAAAGTTTTTTGCTGAGGCTGGCAATGAAATTCTGCAGAAGAGGGCAGGGTGTTTATCGCTGAAAAAAGAAATTCTCATCCCCATCATTTTCAGTAGGTAAAGGTTCTCCAGGGATTACTTTTTCTTCCATAGCCCATTCGCCTAAGTCGATGAGTTTACAGCGTTCACAGCAAAAAGGTCGGAAAGGATATTCCGCCGTCCATGATACGGGACGCTCACAATGGGGACATTTTACGGATAGCGGTTGTTTGGATAAGGTCATCAGAACATACAACGGGTTAAGGCAAAAGGTATGTCATCCGAGCTTTGCGTAGGTCGTTGTTCATCGGCGGAAGGCACCATGAAGCGTATCGAGCAACGGTGTTTACCACCGCTGATTTCAGCAAAACATGGCAGCGACCTATTCATGCTGACTTTGATAAGCTGGTAAGGTAGGCTTTTGTCCAAAGCGATTTGAAAAAAACCGGCTTCGGCCAGTTCTTCACTGGGCGCATTGCTGGTACGGATAAAGTCCAGAATCAGATCAATCGCGGTACGTATTTCGTTGAAAGGCAGACTCCAGCGTTCCAGGTCTTTGGCACGGATAGATTCTTCCTGTTCCAGCCAGAAATGAAATTCCGGCAAGTCAAATGAGCAAGTGCCGCCGGGAATTGAACTACGTTGCGTGATACTTTGAAATAAATCACTTTCCATAACTCCAAGGCCTATTTTTCCAGGAGTTGCATAAAGCTTTTTACTGGTTTCGGTAATGTTATTTACGATGGATTCCAGTTGTTTGGAATCAACATTTTGGCTGTCGGCATACTTTGTGAGTACTTTTGCATGGCGATCCAGTTCCTTAAGGATTTCCGATTTGAGGTCGTTGCGCCTGAAAATAGACATAACATCCAGTAACACATTAATGGCAGCGCGTTTGTCGGCGATAGTTGAGCCCGACGAAAAATGGCTAAATTCCTGGAATAGCTGTTCTAGCCTGATGAAAACCCGGATCCGTTCATTGAGTGGGAATTCATAGATGATGTGGTTTTTCACGAGCCTGGTTGTCCTAATGCGCTGATTGAAAGGTAAAGATTGTGCAATTTTTTAACGTGTTCTGCAAGCTTGCTATCGGTGGCATCAGAATTGTCGATGACATCATCGGCATGTTTTAGCCGGTATTTGCGGCTTACTTGGCTGGCTATCATTGACCGAATGCTAGCATCCGTAAAGTCACTCCTGCGCTTAACCCGTTCTATCTGGGTTTCAATAGGGCAATCAACCACGAGTATTCGGTCAACAAATCGATTTCTTGCTGTCTCAAATAATAAGGGGATGCTGATAATGCAGTAAGTATTATTCAGCTGCTCAATTTTCTCCTGCATCGTGGTAAAGACTAAAGGATGTAAGATTGCTTCAAGTTTTTGTTTTTGCTTGGTATCTGAAAAAACAATGGCGCGTAAATAGTTTCTGTTTAAAGAGCCGTCAATGCTGAGAATTGCATTGCCAAAAACGTTGACAATTTCTAATAATGCCGGTTGTCCTAGCGCTACTAACTGGTGCGCGATGTCGTCAGCATCAATAACAGGGATATTTAATTCTGTAAATAAGTTACTGACCGTGGTTTTACCACAGCCGATCCCGCCAGTAAGCCCTACTTTTAACACCCGATTATAAACCTGCCGTTTTCATATAAAGCTGGTTTATGTCCGACCCCCAAATCAGCGCAATCCACCCAGCCGCCGCTAAATAAGGGCCGAAAGGGATAGGCGTGGTGCGGTCATGACGGGAAAATATAATCATGGCAATGCCTGTCACCGCGCCGACCAACGATGACAACAAAATAATGGCGGGTAAGAATTGCCAGCCTAGCCAGGCTCCAAACAAGGCGAGTAATTTGAAATCGCCATAGCCCATGCCTTCTTTGCCAGTCAGCAATTTAAACAGATGGAAAACGCCCCAAAGTACCAAGTATCCCGCAATAGCACCGATAATGCTGGTGTGGCTATCGGTAAAAAAGCCAAATAAGCTTAAAAATAATCCCAACCATAACACAGGTAAGGTGATTGAATCAGGCAATAATTGATGGTCAATATCAATAAAACTCAATGCGATCAAAGACCAAGTTAGCAGTAAAGCAAATACTGTTTGTGGCGTAAAGCCAAAATGCCACGCTATTATTACGGAGGTAAGTGCGGTAAATACTTCGATGATTGGATAACGTAAGGAAATTGGATTTTTACACTTAGCACATTTGCCGCGCAAAAAAACATAACTTATAACTGGAATATTTTGGTAAGGTTTAATAGGCGTGTTGCAACCGGGGCAGCGTGAGAGCGGTAGCACCAGATTAAACGGTTCATCGGTTTGTGATTGTGCGTCAAGCCCCAGATAGTCATGACAATCTTTACGCCAAGCTTTCTGCATCATAACAGGTAGGCGATAGATAACCACGTTCAGAAAACTGCCCACCAATAGACCAATTAGGCCGGCAATAGCAGAGAAAAGAGCTGGGGAAGCTATAAGATAATCAAATGATTGCATGATGAGCAGAATTCGCGCAAAGCTCTATTGTGGGAGCGTTTATTCGTTAATTTGTGGATGAGTAAGTCATTGTTAGCTGATCGCTGCGCCCATTTTGAAGATAGGCAAGCACATGGCAATCACCAGACCACCAACAAGAACCCCCCCAAGATAACCATGATGATGGGTTCCATCAAACTGCTGAGGTTATCAACCAAGTTATCGACTTCTTATTCATAAAAATCCGCCACTTTGACTAACATGGCATCGATAGAGCCGGATTCTTTACCAATAGCAATCATTTGTCGCACCATGTGCGGAAACAAACCAGCTTGGCTCATGGCGAATTGTAGCCGTTGACCGGTGGCGACTTCTTCGCGCATTTTTAAGACGGCTTCAGAATAAATAATGTTACCACACCAGTACAAAACGCCTCATGCTGTATTTTTTGCTCAACCTGAGCAAGAAGCCGCATGAATACTAGGATTGCACTTCGGAGTTGAATTCGCCAAATAGCTTATCAGCGAAACCTTATTTTTTTGGGCTTCCTGAATGTACGTT
>SHZQ01000138.1 GCA_009695535.1 Methyloglobulus sp. | reverse complement strand
GGATTGGCTTAAAAAAAGTCTGGCATCAGTCTTTAAAAGAGCGACAATCATGGCTAAAGCCGGTTGCTGAGCTCACGATCTCCGGGCAATGTAAGCTACTCCATGTCACCCGTTCTGTCGTGTATGCGAAGAACAAACGTCTGTTAAAAGCGGTTGCTAAAGAAGAGTCAGAATTGCTACAGTTACTTGATGAAAAGCATACACGACATCCTTTTTTTGGATCGAGGCGAATGGCTCAATACTTGGGTGAATAAGGGTATCAAGTTAATCGAAAGCGAGCTCAGCGTTTGATGCAAACATTAGGTTTAGCCGGCATGGCTCTTGGCCAGAACACTAGTAAAGCGCACCCACAACACAAGATTTATCCTTGTCTGTTAAGAGGCGTTGATATCATTCGTCCCAATCAGGTATGGAGTACAGACATCACCAATACCCGCTTACCACGAGGCTTTGTTTGCTTAGTGGCCATCATTGATTGGTATAGTCGAAAAATATTGTCATGGCGTTTATCAAACACTATGGATGCTGGGTTTTGTGTGGACTGTTTGGAAGAGGCCATCAAGACTTACGGGACACCAGAGATCTTTAATAGCGACCAAGGTTCGCAATTTACCAGTGCTGCTTTCACTAGCGTATTGATCAATAATGACGTCACGATAAGCATGGATGGTCGTGGTTGAGCACTAGACAATATTTTTGTCGAACGGCTATGGCGAGCAGTTAACTATGAAGAGGCCTATTTGAAGCAGCATGATACTGTACAAAGCCTGTTAATAGGGTTGACCGACTACTTCGTGTTGTATAACCAAGAACGCTACCATCAATCATTAGGCTATAAAGCGCCTGATAGGGTTTATCAAACCGCTATAGGAGGAGGTGTACAAATTATAGCTAAGTATGGCTCGACAGAAACATCGGTTCATGCGTAACGAATATGGGACAGCGCCATTCAGCTAGGCGGTAAACAAGATGCTATCTTAAACTAAAGCATTATATGTCTGGGCAATGGGGGTCCGCTATAGGCGACGCCGGGAATAGGTTTATTCGGCCGTGGTTAAGTAAAAGAAACGGAAGGATATTGACTATTTTTTCATCCATTTCCAATCAGTGGGTAGGCGTGATTCTCTGTATGGTTCTCAGCATTATCCTTAATCGTACAAACCGAGCCACGTTTGGCTAACTCCATCGCTTGAATATGAACTTTATCCCTTAGAATAAACTGGATTTTTGATATTCTGTTTGCATGGTTTCCGGCATTGAGTTTAAGTTGCTGGTCTGTTGTAAAGCAACAGACACGGCAGCAGCACGGGTGACTACACCCAACTTTTCAAAGATATGTTCCAGGTGTTTATTGACGGTACGGGGGCTTACGTCTAATATAGGCCCTATCTCATTATTGGTTTTGCCCCTAGAAATCCACATGAGAATTTCCGCTTCCCGTGAGGTAAGTCCTAGGGAATTTTTGACTGCATCGAGATTCCATTCCCCTGTGCGTTTCTCCAGCAGGAGCAAATATTCTTGCAGACCATGGCAAGGCGTTAGTTTTAAGGAGAAGTGAGCGCCCCCCTTAGTGCTTTCAAACGTAGCTTGTTCGACAGTTTCGGGTTTGGCAAGCTGTGACTTCACCCATTCTAATAACGGTGAAGGCAAGGGTGAGCCAGCTTTTATGTTTTCGGGCAATGTCGGCAATTGCAAGAATTCACACAACCAGCGCGATCCGGCAACAGGCAGCCAAATGATGATGCCAGCAGCGTCGACAGCCAATGCCGAATAAAGGCCATTGTTCAGCGCATTTTCAACCCGCTGAATAATCCGCGCTTGTTTTAACTGCGCTTCAACCCTTGCCAGCACTTCAGGTGGCCGAATGGGTTTCACCAGATAATCCACGGCACCTTCCCCAAAGCCGCGCAGCAAATCATCCAATTCACTCAGTGCGGTCATGAAAATCACAGGAATTGCGGCGGTTTTGGGGTCAGACTTGAGTCGGCTGCAGGTCTCGTAGCCGTTGATACCGGGCATCATCACATCCAGCAAGATAATGTCGGGTTTAAAGTAGCCAATTTGTTCCAATGCCGACAAGCCGTCGGTTGCGACCAGCACCCGATAACTGGATTCGGAAAGCGTGTCGAACAATAAGGCCAGATTGTCCGGCGCGTCATCGACGATCATTACCGTGCTATTTTGGATATGAAATTCATTGTTCATGGCCATTGTTATTCTCGGCGGTTAGATTGATTAACATTTTGATGTCGGCAAGGCGGAATTCATTGCTTAGCGACAACAGGCGTTGGCTAAACTCTTTATGCTCCGGGTTTGTTCGGCTTAATTCAGATAAGTAATGATTTAGCGCCAAGAGATCACCAATTCGGACATGGGCTACTACGTCTTCCATAATGTCCGCAGGCGGCAGGTTTCCAGGTTTTACTAGCGGCCATTTAGTGTCGATAGTTTTATTGTCATCTTGATAGCGCCAGCTAAGGCCAAGGTGCAGCCTAAGTTTATCAAGCAATTCCGGCACTTGTAATGGTTTTGCCAGAAAATCATTGCAGCCCGCATTGATGGCATTGACACGATCGGCGGGGTAAGCATTTGAAGTCAGGACCACAATCGGCAAGGTACAACCTGTTTGTCGCAAACATTCAACCGTTTTAAAGCCATCCATGCCCGGCATAGACAAGTCGAGCAAGATTATGTCGGGCGGATTCTCTTGGGCCTTGCGGATACATTCTTGGCCTGAATCGGCCTTGTCTAAGTAAAACCCTAAAGGTTCTAAAATATCAGCAATCATCAGGCGGTGTTCAAGTTGGTCATCAACTACGAGTATTTTCTTTACGCTTTCCTGATAACCAACGATGTGTTGTTGTTCAGTTTTATCTTTGTTGCCACCCAGGCTGGCAAGATAAAGGCGTACGGTAAACGTCGTGCCTTGATCGGGAACGCTGTGAACGACCAATTCACCTCCCATGATTTCGGTCATGACTTTGCTGATGGTCAGCCCTAAACCACTGCCAGGAATCATATTCTCCTGCGCCAATTGCGTGAAGGGTTGGAATATGTTTTGTAGCTGCTCGGGTTCAATACCCATGCCGGTATCAATAACTTGAAACGTGGCAACGCCGCAACTGTAACCTACCTTGAATGTCACCCCACCTTTAGCGGTAAACTTGATGGCGTTGCCCAGCAAATTAATCAAAACTTGCCCCACCCGTTTTTCATCTCCGCGCACCCGTTGCGGCAGCGTGCTCATGATCTGACAATTAAGCGCCAAGCCCTTATCTTCCGCCTGGGGCTTAAAAATACTGAGCAGGTGTTCAATAAAATTGGGAAAATTAATGATGTCTTTACTGAGATCAAACTTACAGGCTTCAATGCGGGCAATGTCCAGGATGTCTTCAATCAGTGATGATAAATGCTCGCCACTGCGTTTTAGGATCTCCACTGCTTGCCTTCGATGGACAGGGATGGAAGGATCTTTATGCAGGATATAAGCATATCCGATAATGCTGTTCAACGGCGTCCGCATTTCGTGGCTCATATTGCTAAGGAAGCGGTTTTTTGCCGCGTTCGCCTTGTCCGCCGCTTTGGTGGCTTCCTGCAATTTAGCATCGGTCTTTTCATGTTCGGCAATTTCCATCAATAACCGTTGAGTTTGTTTGGCGGTTTCTTCGTGGGCCACCCGTCGGCTTTCGTCATTCAAGATCAACCACCAAGTACATAAGCCGATAAAGACCAGTAAGGAAGAATAAACTTTTACGAAATTCCACAGCAAGAGATTAAACAAAGGCGCATTATGTTCCGTGCCAAGTAAGTCCTGATAATAAATAATGCCGACAAAGGCGCTGGCCAGGATGGTAAGGAGCATAAATAACAAGCCAAACCGGATAAACCGTAGCCGAGCCGTCAAGGTCAGGCGTTTTGGCAAGCAGGTGTTTGCAAGCCTTTCCAGATAATCATCCAGCCGGAAGCCGGGCTTACAGGCATCCAGGCAGCTTGAATCCAACGTGCAGCAGAGCGAGCAAATACTGCCGCCGTAAAAAGGGCAATAAGCCATATCTTCTTGCTCGAACGAATTAGCGCAGATACTGCAGACGCTGAGCTTGCCTTGGTTTTTATGGGAATGATAACGGGTCAGATAGTGTTTTCGACCATAAAGCTTTGCTATGCAAGGTGCCAACAGGAATGCCACGCCCAAGGCTATAAATGCCGAGAACGCTTGGGCATAAGCACCAAAGAAACCCAAATAAGCCAAGATTGAAACAATCGATGCGAACAGCGTAGAGAGAGTGCCAACCGGATTCAGGTCAGGCAGGTAAGCACGTTTAAACTCAACGGTTTTGGGGCTTAAGCGCAAGGGTTTGTTTATCAATAAATCGGCAGCAACCGCGCTGATCCACGCAATCGAAATATTGGAAAATAAGCCTAAGATTTTTTCCAGAGCGTTAAAGACACCGAATTCCATCAACAACAGCGCGATGCTTACGTTGAACAGCAACCACACAATCCGCCCCGGATGGCTGTGGGTTAGGCGTGAAAAGAAATTCGACCACGCCAGCGATCCGGCATAAGCATTGGTTACGTTGATCTTTATTTGTGAAATGACGACAAACAAGACCGTCACCGCCAAAGCAGTCTTGGTTTCAAATAGGCTGCTATAAGCAACCAGGTACATTTGTGTTGGTTCATGGGCGTGTGCAGGCGAGATGCCATGACGGATGGCAAGATGGGCTAGTAAGGCCCCGCCGATTTGCCTTAACATACCAAACAAAATCCAGCCAGGGCCAGCGGTTAGTGTCGCTGCCCACCAACGCAACCGATTTTGTTTAGTGAGTTCCGGCATAAACCGGAGAAAATCCACCTGCTCACCAATTTGTGCGACCATCGAAAATGCGATAGTTGTCGCACTGCCAAACATCAGCCAGTTAAAGCCTTGACCACTGCCTGCAATCCAGAAATACGTTTCCAGCGTCATGTTGGCTTCAGGCTCGTGCACATAAACGGCGATATAAGGCGTTACCA
>SHZQ01000137.1 GCA_009695535.1 Methyloglobulus sp. | reverse complement strand
ATATAAACAGGTTGTGTAGAGCGGCATTTCGCCATATCAAGGAAACTGTCACCTGAACGGTAACTCAAGCTTTCCACATCGAAATCATGCCCTTTTGCCGCCCTGATCCAACCCTTCTCAGATAAGATAACGGTCAACGGCTCATTGGTGATTAACGCTGTCGTTTCCATTGCTTGCGCGGCTTCCCGTGCGACAATAGGCGAGCGGCGATTGTCACCATACTTTTCTGCGTCTTCTTCCAACTCGGATTTAATCAAGTTATTCAATAATTCTTTTGAGCCTAAAATGGCTTCCAATTGCTGCCTTTCCTGTTCCAGCTCCACCTGTTCGCCTTTGATTTTGATTTCTTCTAGCTTAGCAAGATGCCTTAATTTCAATTCCAGAATGGCTTCAGCTTGCATGTCAGTAATGCCAAAGCGTTCAATCATAACGGCTTTGGGGTGGTCTTCAAAGCGGATGATGGCAATCACTTCATCAATATTCAGGAAGGCAATGAGCAAGCCTTCCAATACATGCAACCGTGCCAGCACTTTATCTAGGCGATATTGCAAACGCTTACGTACGGTCTCAGTACGGAAAGCCAACCATTCGACCAATATTTCCCGCAAGCTCTTGACCCTGGGTCGTCCATCCAGGCCGATCATGTTCATATTGACCCGGTAGCTTTTCTCAAGATCGGTCGTAGCAAACAGGTGCGACATCACTTCATCGACATCAATCCGCTTCAATTTTGGCATAATAACCAAACGGGTCTGGTTTTCATGATCCGACTCATCACGTAAATCTTCGATCATCGGCAGTTTTTTCGCCAGCATTTGTGCGGCAATCTGCTCCATCAACTTGGCACCGGATACCTGATAAGGCAAAGCGGTAATGATGATATTGCCGTCTTCCTGTTCGTACTTAGCGCGCATCTTAACCGAACCGCCGCCCGTGACGTAGATCCGTTGTATATCCTCAGCGGAGGTGATAATTTCCGCTTCTGTTGGATAATCCGGGCCTTTGATGTGTTCCAAAAGCTGCTCTAAAGGCGCATCGGGCTTATCAAGCAAATGGATGCAAGCGCCAGCGACTTCCACCAGATTATGCGGTGGAATGTCGGTTGCCATGCCGACCGCTATGCCCATCGTGCCATTCAACAGCAGATTTGGCAGCCTTGCTGGCAATATCACAGGTTCTTGTAAAGTGCCGTCGAAATTATCTGACCATTCAACCGTACCCTGACCTAATTCGCTCAATAAAGTCTGGGCATAAGCCGTCAAACGCGATTCGGTGTAACGCATAGCAGCGAAGGATTTGGGGTCGTCCGGTGAACCCCAATTGCCCTGCCCGTCGATAAGCGGATAACGGTAGGAAAAATCCTGTGCCATCAACACCATCGCCTCATAACAGGCAGAATCGCCGTGTGGGTGGAATTTACCCAACACATCGCCCACCGTCCTAGCGGATTTCTTGTACTTGGCTAATGCCGTCAGCCCCAACTCGGACATGGCATAGACAATACGCCGCTGCACCGGCTTCAAGCCATCGGCTATGTGCGGCAAGGCGCGGTCCAAAATCACGTACATGGAATAATCCAAATACGCTTTTTCCGCAAATTCCTTTAACGGCAGGCGTTCAAAATTGTCTTGTACTGCACCCATTATCTTGACTCTTCCTCGGTGATCTCTGTGTGTAATGCCCTGACTTTTTCAAGGCTTTCCTGGCGTAATTTTTTGCGTAGTTCCGCACCCGCAAAACGGCGTTTTTCCACATCAGTTTCTAAGCTTACCTTCGTCACTGCTATCGTATTACCGTCCTCATCCAGTGCTACCATCGTGAAATAGCAAGAAGTGGTATGCCGCTTTTCGTGCGTCCGAAGATTCTCGGCTACTACTTTAATGCCAATCTCCATCGACGACCGCCCAACATGGTTAACATGCGCTAAAAAAGTGACCAGCTCACCCACATGTACCTGCTGGCGGAAAAACACCTGATCCAAAGCCGCCGTCACCACATAACTTTTACAATACTTCGCCGCACAGGCATAAGCAACTTGGTCGAGCAATTTCAGTAACGACCCGCCATGGACATGGCCGGAAAAGTTGGCCATATCGGGCGTCATAAGGACGGTCATGGTGAGGTATTTTTCTTGTTTGGGCATAATAGCTAGATTTAGTGAAATTATCGCTGGGGTTCGCTCCTCACCCCAGCCTACCGTGCTGCGCATTGTGTTAACTAATGGTGTAGCAAACTTTGTAATACTAACCAAAATGAACTAAATTTCTGCAATAGCCATTTTAATAAGTGGCGGACTGCACTTCGGAGTTGAATCCGCCATTCATAACAGTAAAACAATGTAAATCCACTATGGTTAGTAGCCCGCATAAGTGAAACATAATACGGAAAACCGAAGCCACGCAACCCCAGATTCCATTTTGTTCCCACTAAGCTACGCATTTCAGTCACGTTATTTTGCCTTGACTTATTTCTTATCCAGACTCGCCAAAATCCCTTTCTTATCCCGCTTCAACTTTTCACAATCGGCACAAGGATTGTCTCTGATGAATTTTTCAATGGCTAGGATTCGGTTGGTGGCGCCAGGATGGGATGATAACCACAATGGCTTCTTGATCTGGCTTTAAAATAATTTTGATATGCTGTAAATCGTTACCGTTGATGGTGTAGTTTAATTGGGACATGGTTAACATCAAAGTCGATGTTTTACGGCAATATTAAATCATTTACCCTACTATTTCAGTCGGTTATGAAAACACCTGCCTGTCTAACTATTTGAAAATACCGCCTTCACAAATCATGGCTCGACAAGCTAACCAAAGACGAAGCTGTTAAGCGCTCCGCTACTGCAAATTACAAACTGAATTAACGCAATCAACGAGTTACCGTTCGTCAGAATCGGAATACAGGTAGTGTGCTGGAGTCTTGTCGAAAGATTTATCGACGTTTGCTTAAGGATAAATAACCTTGGGCTTAAAATAAGCCGCAGGATAATTAGGATCAAACTGGTCGGGTTGTTCTTGTGCGACTGTTGTTGATGCCGCGCTATTCGCGCTTTCATCCGAATAAATCACTTTAGATTCAAAATTTGATGCAGGATATTTCTCATCAACCACAGGCGCTTTGCTTATTTGCGTTTGCTCGGCATTCTCGTCGATGTAGGTCACTTTGGGTTGGAAGTTTGCCGCCGGATACTTATCATCCGTAGCTGATGATTGCGCCTGAGCAACGCTTTCATCGAAATAGGTCACGCTAGGCTCAAAATTTGAGGCAGGATATTTTTCATCACTGGCAGCCAATGCGCTGAAGGAATTCAAGGAAATAGCGCAAACAGCTAGACCTAGGATAATTGATTTATACATAAAAAATTACTCTCCAATCGTCGTTAGTAAAATCCAGCAAACACAATCTATAACAAGAGCTGGAGTATCGAATATTTTTCTTGAATTCGCAACCGTTTTAATAAGCTAAGCGAATGCATCTGCCACACTTTATTATTAGGACATTGACTATCCACTAATTTTCTTATGGTTTTTTACCTTGTAGAACTTTCGATGGCGTTATATGCGCCAATCCGAAAGCCGCTGCGACACCTGGATGCGTGACTTGTCCATGGTAGGTATTTAAGCCCCATTGCAGTGCCGAATTTTCAATTAACGCATTTAATCCTTGATTTGCGAGTAGCAGAACATAATCAGTAGTCTGGTTATTGAGCGCAAACGTGCTGGTGCGCGGGACTGCGCCGGGCATGTTGGCGACGCAGTAATGCACGATGCCGTCAATTTCGTAAGTAGGATTGCTGTGCGTGGTCGGTTTTGTGGTTTCTATGCAACCGCCTTGATCGACGGCGACATCGACAATCACGGCGCCTTTACGCATCTTAGGCAGCATATCACGGCTTATCAACCACGGTGCTTTGCCACCTGGAATCAACACCGCACCAATCACCAACTCCGCTTGGTAGACGGCTTCTTCAATGGAATACTGGTTGCTTTTGCGGGTTTGGATACGTCCATTGTAGATGTCATCGAAAAACGCCAGCCTGTCATGATTTACATCCAACACTGTCACCTGTGCGCCCATGCCGACGGCTATACGCGCCGCATTTGCACCCACAGTGCCGCCGCCTAAAATAGTGACATCGGCGGGTGCAACACCAGGAACGCCGCCCATTAGCACGCCGCGTCCACCTTGATGTTTTTGCAGATTAGCTGCGCCGACTTGCGTCGCCATGCGCCCTGCCACTTCGCTCATTGGTATTAATAGCGGCAATTGCCCTGCTTGATTTTGCACGGTTTCGTAGGCAATTGCGGTTGTTCCGCTGGCGAGTAATGCCTTGGTAAGCGCTTCATTGGAAGCAAGATGCAGGTAGGTAAATAGCAGCATGTCTTGCCGCAAATACGGATATTCTGAGGTTATCGGCTCTTTAACTTTAACAACTAAATCCGCCGCCCAAGCCGCCTGTGCATCAGCGACAATTTGTGCGCCAGCAGCAAGGTATTCATCGTCAGAGATGAAACTACCCTGCCCCGCTCCAGCTTCTACCAAAACCTGATGGGCTTTAGCAGTTAACGCCTTGACCGCACTCGGCGTTAAGCCAACACGAAATTCGCCGTCTTTGATTTCTTTGGGAAGTCCAATAAGCATGGTTAAACTCCAGATAAATTTGAACAGTTCATAAGGTCTTTATTCAAAAACCACCGAGCTGTTAAGTCTGAATTATAAACGATTGAAGATTTGCACAAGGAATTGATAGTGTATGGCTTTGGGTGTAACCCACCATTGCGATACAAAAAACTACGCATTGATATGGCACACTAAATTTTAGGCAAAAAAAGGGGAGCCGAAGCTCCCCCTAATGAGCGCACCTCAAACTTGTCCGGCCGGTTTTTTAAAATCAGATGCTATTGTTGTGTCCTGCTTTGGTGTTGTATCGGGCTTATTTGATGAATCGTTGCTATCAACAGGTGGTTTTGGATCTTTACCTGCCATCAAATCATCAATTTGACCTTTATCAATGGTTTCCCATTTCATCAGGGCATCGGCCATTTTA
>SHZQ01000136.1 GCA_009695535.1 Methyloglobulus sp. | reverse complement strand
TTTGGGATGAATCGGTGGATTAATTTTTGTATAAATTCCTTAGCCATGCGTGTTCTTATAGTTATATTTTTGACTCAGTTTACCAGATTTCCAACCTGAATAATTAGCACATTCAATGGCTGTACGCATCCTATTCTTTCTTGCCGGAATATTGCTTGTCCAACAACTACCGGCATTGCCAGAACCAATTTGGCTGGTTGCGGGTGCTGTCATTGCAGGCGTATTGGCATGGCAAGCTGTAACCACAGTTTTAAGGTAACAGCAGTGCATGGCGAACGCTTTAAGACCCGATCTGATGCCAAGCACCAGGTGTTCGAATATATCGAAGCACACTACAATCGCAAACGGCTTCATTCCAAATTGGGCTATGTCAGCCTAGAAATGTTTGAAGCTAAAAGAGTCGCTTAGTGGAGTGTCTGTGAAATTAGGGCAAGATCATCCTGGCATGGGTTGGGTTGCAGGGTTGAAGGCTGTACATTGTTTGGCGCGGCGGATTGTCGCTCTGCTCCGAATCCGCCTTACGCAAACTGAACCTTCGCGGGAAATGAGTCTGGCAGAAATGTACCCCGTCGCGCACCTTTTGCCGACGGTGACGCTTTTAAAGCACGTTGAAACCCTACGAACGGGGCAACATGCCCGTCTGGCTCAAGTCTCGTTCAGGGGGGGGCTAAATGATCATTCCGTTTATAAATAAAGTCGCGCAAACCAAAATCGCCGCTTTTCTACAGACTTCACCCTTAAAGCCGAATGTGGATGAAAATACCGCCATGAGTTTTATACCGACCAAGTAGCTTAAAATAGGCAAGATTGTCCATTCGCTCTTATTAATTGAGCTTGGCACTTCAAATCCACTAGCTTCTAGTGGTATATTGCAACTATGAACAATGTGCATTGAGCGCAGTAATAATAATCGGGAGTTACACAATGAATACTGAAGGCGTCAATGAGTCTAAACGCCAGTTTTTAACGTCGGCTTTAACCGTCGTTGGCGCTGTCGGCACAGGCTATTTAGCCGTCCCTTTTCTTGCCCAAATGCAACCCAGTGTTAAAGCGATGGCGGCTGGCGCACCGGTGGAAGTTGATCTGAGCAAAATGGAGCCTGGGCAATTGATTAGGGTCGCCTGGCGAGGAAAACCGGTTTGGATTCTTAATAGAACTAAAGCCGTGCTTGAAACTTTAAAGACGTTGGAAGACCAGTTGAGCGATCCGCATTCCCGCGACTCTATCCAGCCAACTACCAGCAAGAACTCCTTACGAGCCATAAAGCCTGAGATTTTTGTTGCCGTCGGCTTATGTACGCATTTTGGTTGTTCGCCAACATTTCGCCCAGAAATAGCCCCAAATGATCTTGGTGCGGATTGGAAAGGTGGGTTTTTCTGTCCTTGTCATGGTTCTCGATTTGATTTGGCAGGTCGTGTGTATCGTGGCGTGCCTGCACCGACTAATCTCGAAATACCGCCACATCACTACGTAAAAGACACGCTGCTCGTCATCGGCGAAACCACAGAAGGAGAAGCCGCATGAAAACCAATCGTATCACTGAATGCAGTAACTGGGTTTTAGCGCGATTCCCCCTGTCTAAACTCTGGAATGAACACATGGCGCATTACTACGCGCCTAAAAACTTTAATTTCTGGTATTTCTTTGGCTCATTGGCTTTGCTGGTTTTGGTTAATCAGTTTGTCACCGGCATTTTGCTGACTATGAATTACAAGCCGGACGCGAAGCTGGCATTCGATTCGGTCGAGTACATCATGCGCGATGTCAATTGGGGTTGGTTGGTTCGGTATATGCACTCAACGGGCGCATCGGCGTTCTTTATCGTCGTCTACCTGCACATGTTCAGAGGGCTGATTTACGGGTCTTACAAGCAACCCAGGGAGTTGATCTGGATTTTCGGCATGTTGCTGTTCCTGGCACTAATGGCTGAAGCGTTTATGGGGTACTTGTTACCCTGGGGGCAGATGTCCTACTGGGGCGCACAAGTTATTATTTCCCTATTCAGCGCTATTCCGTTTATTGGCGATGATTTATCGCTGTGGATACGCGGCGATTACGTGGTTTCGGATGCAACGCTAAATCGGTTTTTCGCTTTCCATGTCATTGCTGTGCCGTTGGTTTTGGTAATGTTGGTGTTTCTGCATATTGTTGCCTTACACGAAGTCGGCTCTAACAACCCCGATGGTATCGAAATCAAAAAAACCAAAGATGCGAATGGCATTCCGCTAGATGGCATTCCTTTTCACCCTTACTACACTGTAAAAGACCTCGTTGGTGTGGGTGTATTCTTGATTTTCTTCGCAACCATTATCTTTTACCTGCCTGAAGTCGGTGGTTTCTTTCTTGAATCCGACAACTTTATTCCAGCCGACCCACTAAGAACGCCTGAGCATATTGCCCCGCTTTGGTATTTCACCCCTTTTTACGCGATTCTTAGGGCGATACCGGATAAGTTTGCTGGGGTAATCGCCATGTTTGGCTCTATTGCTGTGCTGTTTATATTACCGTGGTTGGATCGTAGCCCCATTAAATCAGTACGTTATCGCGGCGGCATCTTTAAAAAAGCGCTATTTGTCCTTGTGGTCAGCTTTATCGCTTTGGGGTATCTGGGAACGCAACCCGTAACACCAACTGGAACCATTTTTTCACGCATATTTACCTTGGGCTACTTTGGTTTCTTTTTGTTGATGCCGATTTATAGCCGTTGGGAAAAAGCCAAACCCTTGCCGACACGATTAACTGAACAACCCGCACTCGAAGATCACCTACCTGCCCTAAAGGAAGTGTTTGACGAAATGACTGTGCTAAAAGCTGTCACCAATCCAGATGATATGAAGTCTTTTTATGGTTCTACCATGTTAAGAAGAAGACCTAATCCAAAAGGAATTCTGAGGGTTATGGGACGAGTGACAAAAAAAATAAAAGCGAGCCTCGATTAATATGAAAACACTTTTTACCACCATTTTATTGTTGGCATTGTCTTTTGGTGTGGTTGCCGAAGAAAACGCCCATCTCCAACATGCAAAAATTGACCCTACGGACAGTGAATCCTTACAACGTGGCGCTAAACATTTTGTGACCTATTGCTTAGGTTGTCATTCCATAAAGCATATACGCTACCAGCGGATGTCTTTAGACTTCGGCATTGACGATAAGAAAGTACTGACCGATATTGCCCCTCAAGGTGCGACTATCTATCAACAGATGAATACGGCGATGAATGCCCATGATTCAGAAAAATGGTTTGGTATTCAACCACCCGATTTATCGCTGGCTGCCCGTTCCCGTAGTGCAGACTGGATCTATAGCTACTTAAAAAGTTTCTATGCCGACCCCAAAAAACCATTAGGAACCAACAACCTAGTATTTAAAGATGTCGGCATGCCCAATGTCTTTTGGCAGCTACAAGGCGAGCAAAAAGCCACGTTCAAAACTGTCGATGGCAAACAAGAAATAGAAAGCCTAGTCGTTAATGTTCCTGGTGCGCTATCAGAACAAGAATTTGATACGATGGTTAACGATCTGGTGAACTTCCTAGTTTATGTCGGCGAACCGATCAAGCTGGAAAGGGAGCGTATGGGTAAATATGTGCTATTTTTCCTGAGCATGTTCTTACTCCTCGCCTATTTGCTCAAAAAAGAATACTGGAAAGACGTACACTAACATCATCTAAGGAACAAGGATGTTCCAATTGCCAGCACTACAACCAGCATATCAGCAAGGAAACGGTAGCAAACTTGTCTTCCATGCTATAATGCCGCCATTTTAACCGCCCCGCTCGCTTACAAGAGGTTGTTATTTGTGGCAAATATTTTTTCCCGTAGATCCGTCATGACGCTTTTCTCCACACCCACTTGCCCAATGAGCCATTCTGCCCGTTTCGTCTTGCACGAGAAGGCTATTGTTGCTGAAATTGAATATTATGATCCAAACGATCCACCAGAGGAGCTGCTTGAACTCAATCCCACAGGTGTATCGCCAACCTTAGTTGAACGCGATTTGGTGCTATACGACTCGCGTATCATCATGGAATACCTGGATGAACGCTTTCCGCACCCACCGCTACATCAAATGGATCCGGTCTCACGCGCCAATGCCAGGATGATAATTAAGCGCATCGACCAAGATTGGTATCCGTTATTGGATGAGATATTGGCGAGTGGCGACAAAAAATCTGGACGCGCTAAAAAGCAGCTTAGGGAAAGTTTAATCGCCGCAGCACCTATTTTTGCTGACAGACCGTTCTTTATGAGTGAAGAATTCTCCCTGATAGATTGCGTTCTTGCACCTTTGCTTTGGCGCTTACCTTCGGTTGGGATTGATGTCATCACACCCAACGATGCTATTACTAACTATACCAAACGCATTTTTGGCAGACCTGCTTTCAAAAGCAGCCTCAGCGAAGATGAAAAAGAGATGGCCGAACTTCCGAAATGACTCCGCTTAAACCGTATTTGATTCGTTCAGTTTACGAATGGATTGTTGATAATGACCTAACACCCCATTTGCTGGTCAATGCGGAAACTAACAAAGGCAACTTGCCGACAAGCTACATCGAAGACGGCAAGATCATCCTAAACATGCGTCCTCAAGCCATAGACACGCTTTCCCTTGGCAATGAATTCATTGAATTCAACGCCAAGTTTAGCGGTAGACCCGTGCAAATAGCCGCATCTGTAAGTGCGGTCATGGCAATTTACGCCAAGGAAAACGGTAAGGGCTTAGTTTTCGACCAAGAAAACAACGACGACAACGAACCGCCGCCGGAGCAAGCACCCCCCAACAAACCGAGTTTGAGGGTAGTTAAGTGAGAGCTTAGGTTGTTGGGCTGCCTACAGGGATGCGGAGTTCAGCAAGAGTGGAGCTTAGTTATTAACGCAACAGCATTGGTTCTTAATATTAGGCTGAAAAAACCAGCCCTCACCTGTAACACTGGGTTTCGTACCTGCCCAAATATCTGGGTTAACTCACTTGACGGTCTTAGATAATATTGTTTATCTCTCATCATCAAACAATGCGTCAACTTGACTGGTGAAATGTCCTTTTGCTAGGCGGGTCAATAGCTT
>SHZQ01000016.1 GCA_009695535.1 Methyloglobulus sp. | reverse complement strand
GCCTTCTGCTAGGGAGCGATCAAACCAGGCGCTTGAGATTGCAATAAAGCATGGCTTCGATGACGAGCAAGGACGGACCGGTGCGCCCAACCGGCTAGAACAGGATTTCAGTGCAGCCAAGCCCAGCCAAAAGTGGGTGTCGGACAGCACTTATAGCTGGACGGACGAAGGCTGGCTGTACCTGGCGGTTGTATTGGAACTCTATGCACCGGGTCATTGACTGGGCAATCGGCGGGCGTATGACGGCAGCGCTGGTGTGTGATGCCCTGACTATGGCGTTATGGAAGCGCAGGATGGCGACGGGCGTTATTGGCCATTCCGACGGGGGCAGCCAGTATTGTTCGGCGGTTTACCAGAAACTGTTCAGAACACACCGGCTGGTTTGCAGCATGCGCAAGAAAGGCGACTGTTATGACAACGCCGCCATGGCAAGCTGGAACCACAGTTTTAAGGTAACAGCAGTGCATGACGAACGCTTTAAGACCCGATCTGCTGCCAAGCACCAAGTGTTCGAATATATCGAAGTGCACTACCATCGCAAACGGCTTCATTCCAAATTGGATTATCTTAGCCCGATTGCGTTTGAAACCAAAAAAGTCGCTTAGCAGGGTGTCTGTGGAATTAGGGCAAGATCAAAGAACTAACCTTTATGCTTAAGCTACGATTAAGGTTATATCCAGCAAATAGCATTGCTGGAATAATCAATAGGTATAATTACCTATAAATGGTGGGAGAAGTTATTTTTGTTGCCCAATGATTTTTACAGCATTCACACGCGGGGCGGGTTGAAACTAATGTCGTTAAGTTAAGTCATGTTTTGGAGTGCAAAGCTTGATTTGCACTTGTCCATCACAGACAAAGCAAGTTTTGCACTTCATTGTTGCTATCATTAGCCCTTATTTAACGGCATTGGCTTGAAGCCCCGTGCTAAACGTTTTCTTGTGTTATTGTTCATGAACCACGCTGAAATTCTTCGGACGGGCAATATGCCCTGTCCGGCTGGCGTAACTTGTTCCAAAGCAGAAACCGTAAAGGATTATCTGCACAAATAGCGATTGTTTGTTAATAAAGGAAATAAGCTTTGCCAACTCAAAGTACCATCGACAGAAAAAATTTCGTCAATAACCATCTTTTGTTTCCGCTGATTGTTTTGGTGGTGATTTTGCTTTGCCTGGAATTCACCCAACTGGATGTTTGGCTTGCCAGCCACTTTTACAATCCAGAACTTAAGCAATGGTCTTATCGGGATACATGGCTAACGCAAGCCGTCTTGCATAAGAGTGGGCGTTATCTTGTTTACGCTATTGGAGCTGGATTAATATTGTTCTGCTTGACATCGTGGCGTTCTAAATCCGCCTTTTACGGTTATCGCATCCATTTGACCTTTTTAGTGGTGACAAGCTTGGCTGGTCCGCTGTTTATCACCTATCTAAAAAGCCATACCCACATCTATTGCCCTTGGGATTTGGCGCTATTTGGGGGCAACAAACCATACATCAGATTGTTCGATGCGGTTGATAACCGCTTAACTGTGGGCCATTGCTTTCCGTCAGGTCATTCAGGCCTGGGTTTTACCTTTGTTAGCCTGTATTTTTTCTTCTTGCTGGTAAAGCCGGAATATAAGTATCGCGGCTTAACGGTTGGTTTGCTTGCAGGATTCATTTTTGGTATCAATCAAGAAGTACGTGGGGCGCATTTTTTCAGTCATGATGTGTTTGCGTTGGCGATTTGTTGGTTTTCATCCTTGTTGCTGTTCATGATTTTTTTCAGAAAGTCACTCAAATAGCCAGATCCGTGACTAATGGGGAACTCGTGTTATAGTTTTTGTGTCCTCTTACCGGAAGAATAGCCACTCGCAGTAGGCGTTATTATATTTAAGATGCTGATTCTTATCGGAGTTAAATATGATTCATTAAGCACGCTATTTTTTTCGCCACTAAAGGGCATGGCAATCGGTGTAGCTATCGGTTTATTCTTCGTGATTAGGGCGAATTACCATGCCACCATTGCGACGACCAAGACCAATAATCATTACCTGATAACGCTTAATAAAGACGTTTCTTTCCTTAATAAGGTGCTGCTAATAAAATTCATTTTGTTGGTCGAAGAAAATAGCACCGTCACTATTGATGCTCAAAGAGCCCAATTTATCGATCACGACATTCTTGAAGCCATAGATGATTTTATTGCTTCGTCCCCAGACAGTAATATTACTGCGTGATAATTGCGACTAAGCCTGATTTTCTGGGTAAATAGATGGATTAACAGGTAAAATAACCCAATACTTAAGATTAGCTCAAATTCAATCGAACAACTTATACCGATGGGAATACTCAGCGCTCTACTTTGGACACCTGCTGTTGGGGCGTTAATTATCATATTTACCCCAAACCATCATACCCAGCTCATTCGTTGGATAGCCAACATTGTCACTACGCTCTCTTTTTTAATCAGTTGCTTCGTGATCGCAGCATACGATCAAGGCAATGCGGCATTGCAGTTCAGTGAGTACTTTACCCTCAATCCTAAATTAGGTGGCGCTTATGCGTTAGGTTTGGATGGATTATCTGCACCATTGATAGTACTGGCGACTTTACTAACTTCTGTCGCATTATTAGCTTCGTTCAGCCAGACCAAAGAGATCAAAGGCTACCATATCTGTATCCTGATGCTTGAATTTGGCATGTTAGGGGTGTTTTTATCTCAAGATTGGCGGTTTTTTTATATCTTTTGGGAGCTTACCTTAATCCCGTTGTTTATTTTGATTGACCGCTGGGGTGGCAAACGGCGACATGCCGCCAGCCTCAACTTTGTCCTGTATACGATGGGCGGCTCGGTGTTTATGCTGTTGAGCCTGATCGCCATTTACCAGTACGTGCCAGGGCATGATTCGTTAATGACCAAGATGAGTTTGGCTGCCCGACACATGCCGCAGCACCTGCAAGTATTGGCTTTTCTGGGTTTTTTGGTCGGTTTCGGCGTTAAAATGCCGATTTTTCCGCTGCATGGCTGGTTACCGCTTGCCCACGTCGAAGCACCTAGTCCAATTAGTATTTTGCTGTCTGGCATCCTCCTGAAAATGGGCGCTTATGGCCTGATCCGAACGGTGACGATGCTGCCTGAAGCCGCCCATGTTTTGCAGTCACTACTGGTATTCCTGGCATTATTTGGGATGATTTACGGTGGCTTGCTGGCATGGCGACAAACTGACCTGAAAGCGATGGTGGCGTATTCCTCAGTCAGCCACATGGGCATCGTGCTATTGGGCATCGCCGCGCTCAACGAGACGGGCTTGAAAGGCGCGGTTTTGCAAATGGTGGCACATGGCCTGATTGCCGGTGCGATGTTCCTGCTGGTGGGCTTGTTGTACGAACGCACCCATACCCGCAATATCCAGGATTACAGCTCTCTTGTCCAGGTTATGCCGCGTTTTGCGGTATTCATGACACTGACCTTATTTGCGGCGATGGGCTTGCCTGGCTCGGTCGGCTTTATTGCCGAACTGCACACTTTAATCGGTGGCTATCAGCGATGGGGATGGTTGATGGCGTTGTTCAGCATAAGTATCTTGATTAGTGCCGCTTATGCCATACGCACTATCGCCTTATTATTTACGGGGCCGGTACGACCACAACTTCAACATATCCAAGATTTGCGCCCCTTTGAGCTGATAGCCGCTGGAATTCTGGTGTCAGGGATACTGCTATTCGGTTTGTTTCCCGCACCATTAATTGAGCTCTCGACATCAACTTTGGCTGTGTTAGGTCACCAAGAAAGTACTGGTTTGTAATCGGTGAATATGTCAACACAGAATCACGAACTTGAAATCGGTAACTTGAGCAGTCGTGAGCTTATTGCTAAGGCCTTGGCGCATTTAGATCACGTCCTGCCTGCCCAAGCACCGATACAGGATTTCGTCCATCACAACACCTTGCATGGTTATCAGCACCTGCCGTTTGAGGGAGCATTGGCGGAATCAGAAAAAATGACGGGTATTTCTGCCTATCTTCCTGAAAGCAAAAACCGCGAATTTTATCGGCAAGGCCGGATCAACGATGCCGATTTGGCGGCAGCTTTCAAGCAGAATCCAACGTTAAAGTCCGAAGAAATCGTTTGCAAGCTGGAAGATAAAGTTATTACACGTAAGGACATTTATCGCGCAGCCCTGTTATTTGACTTACAAGCCATCAGTGTTAGTCAACTTAATTGGCACATCGAAGAATTAGCTGCGTTGGATACAGCTCAATCTGATGTGCCTGATGCTATCCGTAAAGCACTATTTGAATGGGATAAGAGCAATGATAATGCGACTGCAAATCCTATCAGGCTACTTTGGGAAAGTCTTTGTTCGCACTTAGAATTGCAATCGGAAACCCTGCATCCAGAGAATATGCTCGACCTATCACTGGAGCAAATCGAGCATTGGCTGGATGAAACCTGCGACACCGCCACTATCCACCAACACACGCGGGAGCTTGCGCGTACAGCTTTGCAACAATCTTTTGCCGAATTGGGTGATAGCATCAGCTTACGCGGTTTTATTCTATCTTTAAGCGGGAATGACATTCTAAATGCCGTGCGTCCGCAATTAATACGGATATGTGCGTCAGCATTAGATGAAGGTGTTGCTGCCTGGCAGTTGCCTGAATGCAGCAACTTAGGTTTGTACGGTGCTTGGCAGAAAATAGCCCAATATGATGCGTATCCATTTCTGCATGAGCTACCTGATTGGCCGCAAATCATGGCTGAATTGCCTAAAGATGCAATCGACAACATCATTTTGCAACTGGAATATCTTGAACTGCCACACGCACAATGGGAAGGCTATTTGAGAAGACTTGCCCTAGAATTGCCTGGGTGGTCGGGGATGATTAATTGGCGGCAACAACACCCAAAATACTTTACGGCGAATAAGGTCATCCCCAGTCTGGCGGATTATTTGGCTATTCGCCTGACACTCGATAGGCTTTGGTTGAATCAGGTCTGTAGAGATACCTGGAAATGTGAGGTCAAACTCAGCGCATTACAGAGTTATTTCAGTAAAAACCTGTCGGAATTTGTCGTACGCCAGCATTTGTATCAAGGGGTTTTGCCGGAATATCTTACCCAGCAAGCGGAGTCACTGACTATACGTGTAGACTCAGAACGGCAGTGCCGATCCGAATGGCAGCATCTGGCGGATCTTATTTATACGTGGCACAAAAGCCCAATGGCTGAATATCAAGCCGAAAATACAGTAAACAATTCGGGCTGGCGGCTGTTTCGTCTGTGCCAACACTTAGGGTTGAGTGCGACACACATTCAGCAACTGACCAAAACAGAGTTGCTCGCAATGTTGGCGGTATTGGATGAGTTTACTAGCACGGAACGCAGTAAAGTGTGGCTGGTTGCTTATGAAGGCCATTACAGGGAAGATTTTTTTCAGGCATTGCGCGCCAATCACAATCGTGGTCGCTGGTCTAAACGGGACGAATCTCCCGAGGCACAAATCGTCTTCTGCATGGATGACCGCGAGGAAAGTTTTCGCCGCCATTTGGAGGAACTCAATCCCGCTATTGAAACTTTAGGCGCGGCTGGATTTTTTGGTGTTGCCATGAATTACAAAGGCTTAGACGACACTAAAGTTACGCCATTATGTCCAATTGTGGTGACTCCAGCGCACGAAGTGCAAGAACAGCCACGAACAGGAGCAGAGCAGTCATTACACCAACATAAGCAAGGGCGGAAGTTGAACCAGTGGTTTTCCTATAAACTGTATCACGGTTTACGCCGAAATTTGATCCTGTCTCAGTTGATAATCAATGCCATCGCACCGATAACGTTGCTTGGGTTGCTGGGCAAATCCTTAATCCCAAACCCTCAGCATCGTTTAGTGGCAAAGCTGACAAACTGGTTATCATCCAGTGTAACAACGCAACTCCACTTTACATCAACAGATAACACGACCGTTGCTACACCAGCACAGCCTAAACTGGGTTTTACCGAACAAGAACAGGTTGATCGTGTCGCTGGTTTTTTACGTAATACTGGCCTGACGTACGGTTTTGCACCTTTGGTCGTACTAATGGGGCATGGTTCTATGAGCCAAAACAATCCGCATCTAGCCGCTTATGATTGTGGTGCGTGTAGCGGAAGGCACGGAGGGCCTAACGCGAGGTTGTTTGCTGCAATGGCAAACCGGCCTGAAATTAGAGCAGGATTGGCAGAGCGTAATATCCACATTCCTGCTCACACCTGGTTTATCGGCGCGGAACACAATACCTGCGATGAGGATATTAGCTGGTACGATAGAGATGATATTCCGAAAGAACGGCAGGAAACATTAACAAAATTACAGCAACAATTGAATCACTCCCAGCACATGTCAGCGCATGAGCGTTGTAGACGGCTGACTTCTGCGCCGCGCAATCCAGAATTAAAAGCTGCGCGAGTACATATAGCAGAGCGTGCTACTGATTTCTCCCAAGCCCGTCCCGAACTAGGTCATGCCACCAATGCGTCTGCTATTGTGGGGCGGCGTTCAGTATCACAAGGTGCATTCTTTGATCGGCGCGTATTTTTGATTTCGTATGATCCGACGCAAGACCCTGACGGCAAAATTGTGGAAGGCATCTTACTTAATGTTGGTCCGGTAGGTGCGGGAATAAACTTGGAATATTATTTTTCAACCGTCAACAATGACCGTTTAGGTTGCGGAACGAAAGTGGCACACAATATCGTTGGACTATTTGGCGTGATGGAAGGTGCAACCAGCGATTTGCGTACCGGCCTGCCCAGCCAGATGATCGAAATCCATGAAGCCATGCGCTTGCAGCTAATGGTAGAAGCAAAAACGTCCATACTTGGGGAAATCTATGCGCGCCAGGAAAGCCTGCGCGAATTAATTGCAGGCGGCTGGATATTGTTAAGCACCAAAGACCCAGATACTGGCGAAATATTCCTATTTGAACGCGGCGTTGGCTTTGTTCCCTGGCAAGGTGAAAATAAAGAAATGCCGATTTTTGCAAAATCGCCGGATTGTTATTACGGACAGACTCTACCCGTTCCTTCTGCTTTAATTCAACAACCCGATAGGATGAATGCCTAGTGGACGCATTGGTTATTTTAATTCCGCTAATGCCTTTTCTTGCCGCTGTCATGATTGGTACAGGACATTTATTTGGTGTAATCAAAGGCGAAACCAGCGAGACTTTTACCTCACTTACTGCAAGTTGGGCGATAAGCATGTCGTGCTTATTGGCATTAGCCTTATTGGGTGCAGATTTTCTGCAACGCAATAATGGTACGTTTGACGTGGGGTTATGGTTGAGCAGTGATACCTTTGAGTGTGCCTTAAACTTCGTCACCACGGGATTTAACGTTAAGTTAGCTGCACTGTTTGCTGTGCTGTTGATGATTTTTATGCGGTTTTCGATTAATTATATGCACAGGGAAGCGGGATTCCACCGCTTCTTTTTTATCCTTAGCCTGTTTTCTTCTGCAATGTTATTGCTGGTCTTGTCAGGCAGTGTCTTAGGCACTTTTGTGGGCTGGGAACTCGCCGGATTGTGTTCTTACCTGTTGATTGCTTATGCTTACGACCGCCCAGTTGCTGTTGCTAATGCGACACGGGTATTTGTTACCAATCGGATTGGTGATGCCGGATTTATACTGGGAGTGGGTCTTAGTTATGCATGGGCCGGTAGCGTTAACTGGGCTGATTTGAATGCGGCAGCAGCGGATTTAAGCAAAGGCGAAGCAACAGCGATTGGGCTTTGCTTTACGATTGCGGCAATGGCGAAATCAGCGCAATTGCCGTTTTCACCCTGGCTGGCACGGGCGATGGAAGGCCCTACGCCATCCAGTGCGGCATTTTATGGTGCAGTGATGATTCATGCTGGTGTTTTCCTAATCATCATGTTAGCGCCGCTAATCGGTCAAACGCCCTTGGTTATGGGTTTGCTTATTTTTTCTGGCTCAACCACGTCCCTTTACAGCTATTTTATTGGGCTAACCCAAGCTGACGTAAAAAGTTCGCAAGTGTTTGCCACCTCTGGGCAGTTGGGTTTGATGTTCTTGGAATGCGGCTTGGGATTTTGGGAGTTGGCAAGTTGGCATCTGTGCGCCCATGCAGTCGTCCGTTGCTACTTAGTGCTTACAGCGCCTTCAATTATGCATAATGTCAAAGATGTTCCAATCAAGCCAGTTTCCGCAATGCTGGCAAACAAGCATTGGCTTTTTGTGGCATCCATACAGCGGTTTTGGGTGGAGCAGATAACGGATTGGGCATTGGTAAAACCTGTGCGTCATCTGGCACGAGATCTCAGTTATTTCGACGACAGTATCGTTGACAGGCTCATGGGTGCTCCTGCTCCTGCGATGAGCGTGGCATCCTCACTTGCGCAACTAGAAGGACGCACTTTGGGCGCGAGCCTGGAAAATGGTAACAACAGTTTTGCCACTGGTACGGGGTTGATTGGTGCATTTGCAGGTTGGATAGCGGGTTTAGTCCATTGGTTTGAAGATCGCTTGGTATTGCAAGGCATCAGCAAAGATGCGCTGTATTTTGGTCGAGAAATGGGGCATCTTGCCAACAAATTTGAGGTATTAGTGCTTAGGCCTCGTTATCTTGTGCTGCTGGTCTTTATCACCTTGTTGGTAGCTTTTTAGCTTATGCTCACACCCGTATCGCTTTGGTCAGAATCTGTCGGGTTTCCTATGTTAACGACACTCACGCTGATTCCCTTGTTAGCCATGATTGCGGTGTTGGCTATGCGCTCATCGGCAACGACAATGCGGTTTGCTTTTATTGCCACCTTGATAAATGTTTTGCTCAGTTTATATCTGTTGATTGAGTTTGATGACAATAAGACGGGCATCCAATTTGCCGAACAATTCAGCTTATTCGGCTTAAGTTACAGCGTAGGCGTTGATGGCTTGAATATCTTGTTCATTCCGCTGATTGCCTGTTCCACATTATTGGTTTTGATCTATCTTTCAGCAACTCGCACGGCAGGAAATAGCCGCTTAATTGCCTGTGTACTCGGCTATGAAACAATCCTTATTGCCGCATTTTGCGCCTTGAATGTATTACAGTTCTGGTTTTTGAGTGCTTTGGAATTGCTGCCGATTTTGTTGGTCACCCGGCTATCGGGCTTAGACCAGAAAAAACGCCATCTACTCGTCAGGGTAATGCAATATTTTGGCGCCAGCCTGCTCCTGACTTTATGCGGTTTTTTATTGTTGGCATTCGGTTTGATCGATTCCGAACATGAATTAACTTTTGACTGGCTGACCCTAAAAAACAACAATGCTTATTTGCATGATGAGACCTTGATTTTTATACTGCTGTTTTATGGCTTTGCTATCCGTATGCCCTTGTTCCCGTTTCACGGCTGGTTGCCGTTGTTAGCCGAACAAAGCAAATTGACTAGCATGACGGTATTCGTCATCGGCCTGAAACTCGGCGTGTATGGCATGATCCGGTTTATTTTCCCGCTTGTCCCTGGCGTGGCGGAGCAGTGGGCAAATTATGTCCTGATACTAAGTCTAATCAGCATTTTTTACGGAGCGTTGCTGGCGTTTATGCAAAATAATGCTTACCGCTTATTGGCATTTGCCACCATCAGCCACACGGGTATGCTGGTTTTTGGCCTATTCAGTTTCAATGAACACGGCCTGGAAGGGACGTTACTGCTGTCCCTGGTGTATGGTTTGGCTTCTGTGGGCATGTTATTCAGTATAGGCCTGATTAATGAACAAACCCGGACCGCGATGATTCCGCGATTGGGCGACTTGTTTGGCAGCCATACGACCTTAGCCTTGCTGTTTATGATTACCGCCCTCAGCACCATGATTATGCCTGGCTCCTTGGGCTTTGATGCAGGCCATCTGTTGCTGGAAGGTGTTATCGAGGAGCACGAATGGGCAGTTGCCGTTACTATCTTGGCGGGGCATGTCCTGGCTGCCGGATTCCTGCTGTGGGCATTCCAACGCATTTTCCTGACGACTTCCAAACGTCATATCCACTATACCAGTAACGACAAGACCATCGTCCAAGAACGGATAATCGCCTTTGTTATCTGCACTTTGCATATTGGCACGGGTCTTAATTCAATGCCTTTGCTTAAGTTAATTGAAAAAGGTGTTGCCGATTTGGTTAGCCAGTATCCGGTACACAGCTCCCAACAAGATGAAGCAATAACGCCCGTCGAAAATGATGTTACTGATGACAAGGATGCCACCAAGTGAATGCTGCTAATTTTCCCTTGCTCAGTTTACTGGTTGTCCTGCCGATAGCGGGTGCGTGGGCAACTTTATTTGCTGGCGACAAAGACCGAGCCAGGAAGATTGCCGCCTTTATTGCCGTCATCGAATTAGTGTTGTCACTGCTGGTTTTGTACTGGTTTAACCCTGATGATGGACAGTTCCAATTACTTGAACGCCATAGCTGGATACCTGACCTGAATGTTGAATACCTGTTGGGCGTTGATGGGCTCTCGGTGCTGTTCCTTCCCATGTCTGCACTCGTCACGCTCATGGCAATCGTGGCATCGTGGAATTCAGTGCAGCACTTGAAGCCATTGCATTACGCGCTGTTACTAGCACTGGAAGGCATCACCATCGGCGTGTTCACCGCCTTGGATACGATACTGTTCTTCCTGTTTTGGGAGTTGACCTTACCGCCTATCTTCTTTTTGATCGGCTTATGGGGTATCGGTCCGCACCGACGCACGGCAGCGGTTAAGTACACTTTGTTCATGCTGTTTAGCGGTGCTGCTTTATTGATTGCCATTGTAATTTTGGCGTTAAATACAGATGTACCAATGAATGGTAATGCCGCCCAGATGGTGTTCGACTTGCCGACCTTGCTCGAAAACCCCTTGCCGGATGAATTGCAGGGCACGGTGTTTTTGTTGCTGCTACTGGCTTTCGCCGTCAAAACGCCATTGATCCCTTTCCATACCTGGATGCCGACTGCCACAATGGAAGGCTCACCCCAAGTTGCTGCGCTTTTGACCGGCTTGAAACTGGGTGCGTACGGTGTTATCCGCTTCACCATGCCATTGGCACCGTCTGCCGCCGTCGAATACAGTTGGATACTCGGCGTATTAGGCGCGATTACGTTGATTTATGGCGCATTGATTGCCTTGTACCAGACCAACCTGCGTCGCTTATTGGCTTACGCCAGCATCAGCCATGTCGGCTTGGTGATTGTTGGGATTGCGTCTTTGAATATGCAAGGCATACAAGGTGCGCTATTCCAGTTGTTCAACTTTACGATAGTAGCCAGCTCGTTAATGTTGATTGCAGGGTTTATCCAGCACCGCTTAGGTAGTACGGAAGCCGTGCATTTGGGTGGTTTAGCTAAAGTCATGCCAAAATTGACCTGCTTCTATTTTCTATTTGTCTTGGCGAGTATTGGCGTACCTGGAACTAGCGGTTTTCCGGCGGAATTATTGCTGATTATTAGTGCGTTAGTGGCACACTCCAGCCTAGGCATTGCCGCGCTTGCCGCCGCCGTATTGGGTGCAGCTTATATGCTGGATTTCACCCGCAAGGCATTCTTCGGCCCAATCATTCACCAAACCGTGCAACAACTACAGGATTTGCGCCGCCGTGAATTGTTGCTTTTGTGCGTACCAGCCTTACTGGTTCTGGTATTCGGGTTCTTCCCTAACCTTATCCTACATGCCAATGAAAAAGCCGCCGATCTGTGGTTATCGCGAATATTGGAACAGCCTGTGAAAAGCGATGAGGTTGCAGGGGTTGGCGGGTCATTGGAATAAATGTAAGGGCTTATCTGTATTTGCTGCCTTAACGGATTTCGGGTATTGGGTTAAACCTGTGTTCGTTGCTGGTGTTGTCGACTTCAATCCTTTGGGTGGCTTGTATTTTGGAGTGACAAATCTAGGTTTGTCACTCCACCTTATGATCAAGTTACAGATTTAATCTTTACCGGATTTCACTCGACAAACTAGAAATCATGTTTTCGGCTTGACTTAAATAACCGCTACCGAACAAATTCAAGTGATTGAGGATATGGTAAAGGTTGTAAAGTTTTTTCCTCGTCGTATAGCCCGTATCAATAGGGCAAGTTTCTCGATAAGCGGCATAAAAATCTTGGCTGAAACCGCCGAATAATTCGGTCATGGCGAGATCGGCTTCTCGGTCGCCGTAGTAACAGGCGGGATCAAAGATGACCGGATTGCCTTGTCGGTCTGTTGCGGCATTTCCGCCCCATAAGTCTCCGTGCAATAAGGAGGGTAGGGGATGATAGCCGTCGAAGAATCCCACAAGTTTTTCGCAAAGCTGCTCTCCGCTTGTCTGTAAATTTCCACAGTAGCCTTTTGCGGCTGCTAATTTAAGCTGATATTGCAAGCGTTGGGTACGCCAGAATTCGATCCAATCTTCATTACGATTATTGGGTTGTGGTGTGCTACCGATGGTATTGTTCCTATGCCAACCGAAATACGGTTGCTGTTGCTGATGTAACAAAGCCAGTTGTTGGCCGAATAAGCGGTCAGAGGTTTTGTTGGATACCCCGAATTCTATGTATTCCAGCACTAGGAAAGCATTAGCTGCCGAGACGCCGTGTACAACAGGGAGGGGGGTTCGTACTGTATGAGTTGCTGCAAGTTCAGTTAACCCCGCTGCCTCGGCAGCAAACATATCAATTGTGTCAGCACGGTTTAGCTTAACAAAATAAGATTTTTCTACACCTTGCAAACAATAAGCTGAATTGATGTCGCCACCTGCCAGGGATCTGGCGTTTATTAGCTTGAAATTTGCACCCGTTGCATTTTCAATGGTTTCTACAATAGCTTGCCAATTCATTGCTAAAACTCCCCGCAAAATTATCTTTTAGCTGCAATCAAGCAACAGATACATTAGTATAACGTCAGCAATCAGATCGCAATAAACAACAATATCGAAATCCCATATAACCATGATTACTGATTACCCCATTGGCTCAATTATGTTGGATGTGGCTGGATTAGCGCTGTCCGACCATGAAAAGGGCGTGATAAATCATCCCAATACCGGCGCGGTTATTCTTTTTGCCCGTAATTACCAAGATCCTGAACAGCTCACCCAGCTCATTGACAGTATCCGTAAAGCCCGAAACGGACAAATTTTGATCGCGGTAGACCAGGAGGGCGGCAGAGTACAGCGTTTTCAAAACGGCTTTACGCGCCTACCACCTGCCTGTTGCTATGCTGATAGCCCAGAATTGGCAAAAACCGCAGGTTGGCTGATGGCGGCAGAACTGCTGGCAGTCGGCGTTGATTTTAGTTTTGCGCCGGTGCTGGACATTGATTGCGGTATCAGCGGTGTCATCGGCAACCGATCTTTTTCCACCGAAAGCATACTGGCAACTGTGCTTGCGAGCGCATTCAGGAAAGGCATGAATGCGGCAGGTATGGCGGCGACGGGCAAGCATTTTCCAGGTCACGGTGCGGTGGCGGTAGATTCACATCTGGCTTTGCCAGTTGATGAGCGGGATTTAGACAGTATTCGTGCCAAGGACTTATTGCCTTTTAAAACGCTGATTGGTGAAGGTCTGGAAGCTATTATGCCTGCTCACATAGTCTATAAAAATATTGATCCCAATCCAGCCGGATTTTCGCCGTTTTGGATTCAGCAAATACTACGGAAGGAATTAGGCTTTAATGGTGTGGTTTTTAGTGATGACTTGAGCATGGAAGGCGCGGCATCTGCGGGAAGTTTTCCTGAGCGTGCAAAGCTCGCGCAGCAAGCAGGTTGTGACATGCTTTTAGTGTGCAACAATCCCTCCGCAGCCGAACAAGTGCTTGATTCCTTGCCTATTTCTAACGACCCACTCAGAGAGCAGCGGCTATCAAAAATGCGTGGTAAGCCACAGTTTAACCGTGAGCAATTGCTGAGTACCGAACAGTGGCAGCAAGCTTCCAACCAAATCAGGGAGTTCGTTTCCAGTTATGCTTAAAGAAATTCTACATATTCAGGCAACTGCCGATTTACTGTATAGCGAAGCACAAGTTGAGGCGGTGCTTGATAATATGGCTGCTGAGATCAGTGCTAGGTTAGCAAACAGTAATCCGCTTGTATTGTGCGTAATGAATGGTGGCATAGTAGTCGCAGGTAAGTTGCTGACTCGATTAGATTTTCCACTCAACATAGATGCAATCAATGCCAGTCGCTATCAAAACCAAACCTCAGGTGGCGTGATTGAATGGGTGTTAAAACCAGCAACATCGTTAAAAGACCGGACGATTCTAATCATTGATGACATCTTGGATGAAGGCATTACCTTAGCGGCTATAAGGGATTACTGCATGGAGCAGGGCGCAATTGCAGTTTACTGTGCGGCTTTGGTGGATAAGATGCTGGGTCATGATAAGCCCATCCAGGCAGATTTCGTTGGCTTACAGATAGAAAACCGTTATTTATTTGGCTACGGTATGGATTACAAAGGCTATTTACGTAATGCAGCGGGCATTTATGCTTGTAAGGAAGTAGGGCAATGAATCATTTAGCCATTATTGGTGGGACAGGTCTTTCACAACTGTCTGATTTAAAAATAATAAAAAGCGAGCAAATTGCCACGCCTTATGGCGCACCGTCAGCAGATTTCAACATCGGCGAGTTAAATGGGAAGCAAGTCATTTTTCTTGCTAGACATGGCAACCCACATGCTATTGCTCCTCATAAAATCAATTATTGCGCTAACATTTGGGGGTTAAAGCAACTTGGTGTGGAGAACATTATTGCCGTTGCGGCAGTTGGCGGTATTACACCCGAAATGGTGCCAGCGCATATTACCATTCCCGACCAAATCATCGACTACAGCTATGGACGTAAGCACACTTTTTTCGAGGACGAAGGTGAGCCAGTCACGCACATTGATTTTAGCTATCCTTATAGTCAGACGCTCCGTTCCAAGTTAATCCATGCCGCCAAGCAAGCGGGTATACCAATTAGCCCTATTGGCACTTATGGTTGTACCCAAGGTCCACGACTAGAAACTGCAGCGGAAATCAAGCGCATGGAACAAGATGGCTGTGATTTGGTCGGCATGACAGGAATGCCAGAAGCGGTTTTAGCACGCGAGCTAGGTATCAATTATGTAGCCGTTGCCGTCATTGCCAACTGGGCAGCCGGAAAAGCAGAAGGTGAGATAACGATGGCTGAAATTGAACAAAACCTGCATAAAGGCATGGCAAATGCGGCTGAATTATTGAAGATATTTGTAGCAATGATTTCTGAAAGTTAGTTTTTGCCCCCTATTCAAACTAAATACGATTCAAAAGTCCTAAATTTTCCTCCAAAGTGTTGATTTGCCTAATTGTAAATTTGACGAATTCGCCGTTTACCTATATCATTCTACGGTTATGTTAGCTCGCTTGCCAAAATTCATAGACCCTTTATTACTGGCAGATAGGAACGCCAATATTGAAGGAGAATTGCCTGTCAGCAGCTTAGAGCGGGTGGCTGGTTTGCTGTCTAATGATGACGGGACTGTTTCTGTTAAGTTGTTTTTTGGCAGGGAAGGTAGGTTAGCTATGATTGATGGACATATATCTGCTGTTTTGGCACTAAAATGTCAACGGTGCTTAGAACCTATGGAATGGTCTGTAAGTAGCGATATTAAACTAGGCATTGTTAGCACATTGGAACGAGCAAACAATTTACCGGATGATTGTGAACCGTTGCTGCTCATTGAAGAAGGTAAAATCCCGCTTGTGAGCATCATCGAGGATGAATTATTGCTTATTTTGCCCAGCATTCCGAAACACAAAGATCATTGTGCAGCACCCAATATACCTAATAATAAGACTGCACCACTACTTAAAACCGTTCAGGCGACAAAAGAAAATCCTTTTTCCAAATTAGCCGATTTTAAAACCCAAAACAAACTGGAGAACCCCGATGGCAGTACAAAAGAGTAAAGTATCACGTTCAAGACGCGGTCAGCGCCGCTCGCACGATTCCTTAACCGCAAGGACATTAGCCCAAGATCCATTGACAGGCGAAACTCATTTGCGTCACCACGTCACACCCGATGGTTATTTCAAAGGCCGTCAAATCGTTACCACGGATGTTGAAGATTAATTATCCTACAGTTTTACTTTAGTGTGTCGTTGACGGTTTACCGTTAATTTATCCTGAGCTAATTATTTCGGAGTACTTCTTTAGCGTGAGTTTGACGATCTCGATAGATGCAATGGGCGGTGATTTCGGCCCGAAAGTAACTGTACCTGCGTCTTTGGAATGTTTAAAAAACAATCCAGACTTAACGTTGATATTGGTTGGCGATTCAACCATTCTCAATCAGCATTTAGCCCAACATCAATCTACCACGCACGAAAGGCTAGTCATTCAACATGCCTCTCAACAGGTTGAAATGCACGAATCGCCCGCCAAGGCACTGAGAAATAAAAAAGATTCATCGATGCGTGTAGCTATCAATCTGGTTCACGAAGGTCGTGCCGATGCGTGTGTGAGTGCTGGCAATACCGGCGCGTTGATGGCAATCGCTCGGTTTGTGCTAAAAATGATTCCTGGCATTGACCGCCCAGCCATTATTTCTACACTGCCGTCTATTTATGGACATACTCACGTACTTGATTTGGGTGCAAATGTCGATTGCAGCGAAGAACACCTGTATCAATTTGCCGTCATGGGCAATGAGTTGGTGAAGGCCGTCGAAAATATCGAAAACCCTAAGATCGGCTTGTTGAATATTGGCGAGGAAGATGTAAAAGGTAACGAGCAAGTCAAGGCGGCCGCAAAACTGCTGGAAAATTCAGCCCTGAATTACATCGGCTATGTGGAAGGTAACTCCTTGAATGCTGGTAATATTAAAGTTGACCTGATCGTTTGTGACGGTTTCGTCGGTAATGTGGCACTGAAATCCATAGAAGGTGCAGCAAAAATGATTAGCACCTTACTCAAAGAATCGTTTTCTAAAAGTATTTTCACCAAATTGGCAGGATTAATCGCCTATCCAGTTCTGAAATCGTTTAAGGATCGTATCGACCCCCGCTTATATAATGGCGCAAGTTTTTTGGGGCTTAGGGGGCTGGTCATTAAAAGCCATGGTGGGGCGGATGCACTGGCATTTAAGACTGCCATTCAGCTTGCTGAACTTGAAGTAAAACAAGATGTTATAAGAAAGATAGGCGAACAAGTCGAAAAATCCTTGAACCTGAGAAAAAGCGCATGACCCGTTATGCAAAAGTGCTAGGAACAGGTGGCTATCTACCTGAAGAAATTCGCACCAACGAACATATATCACAAGCCGTTGACACCTCTGATAGCTGGATTTACGAACGCACAGGCATTAAGAGTCGGCGCATAGCGGGCGCAAATGAGACGGCTTCCAGCATGGCTGAAATCGCCGCAAGACAGGCGATAAATACTGCCCAAATTAGCCCAGATGAAATCGACCTAATCATTGTCGCCACAGGTACGCCTGATCGTGTCTATCCAAGTACAGCTTGTTTGCTTCAGCATCGCTTGAGAATCAAGCATTGTGTAGCATTTGATGTGCAAGCGGCCTGTTCCGGTGCAATTTATGCGCTGAGTATTGCCGACCAATATATCAAATCGGGTGCTATCAAAAATGTGCTTATCGTAGGTTCTGAGATATGCTCACGTATTGTTGATTGGTCAGATCGTGGTACGTGCATCTTATTTGGCGATGGTGCTGGAGCTTTAGTGTTGGGTGCATCCGACGAAGCAGGCGTACTGTCCACCCATATCTATTCTGATGGTGGTTATGAAGACATGCTTTATTGTCCCAATCCGCAAGCTGCGACTGAAGCCAATAAGCATGAATTAGGCACCATCAATATGCGCGGCAATGAAGTTTTTAAGATGGCAGTCAATACCTTGGAGCGCATTGTTGATGAAACGCTTGAAGCTAATAATATGGACAAATCAGAAGTCGATTGGCTGGTGCCACATCAGGCTAATATAAGGATTATTGCAGCTACTGCAAAGAAGTTGAAAATGCCCATGGATCAAGTCATTGTCACTCTGGAAGAGCAGGGCAATACGTCGTCTGCTTCTGTGCTACTTGCTCTGCACGCAGGTGTTAGTGATGGACGTATCCAGCGCGAACAAACAATTTTATTAGAAGCATTTGGCGCAGGGTTCACCTGGGGTTCTGCGCTAATCAAATATTAAACAGCAATAAGCACATGAGTGAACAACAAAAAAATCTGGCTTTTGTCTTTCCAGGGCAAGGTTCGCAATCCGTAGGGATGCTGACCCAATTGGCGGCAAGCTATCCTGAAGTCCAGCAAACCTTTGATAAGGCATCATTTGTGCTTGGGCGTGATCTTTGGAATTTGGTAACAAATGGATCAGAAGACGACCTTAATCAAACCCAAAACACGCAACCCATCATGCTGGCAGCGGGTGTGGCGGTGTGGGAAGTCTGGTGTAAACACAGTACCATTCGTCCAGCATGGATGGCTGGGCATAGCCTGGGTGAATATGCGGCTCTGGTTTGTTCAGGCGCATTGTTTTTTGAAGATGCCGTCAAGCTGGTTGAAGCCAGGGCGCGGTTTATGCAGGAAGCCGTACCAGCAGGCATAGGTGCTATGGCTGCAATCCTAGGCTTAGATGACAAACAAGTAATCGAAATTTGCGCGAATGTTGCCGGAACAGAAGTCGTTTCAGCCGTTAATTTTAACTCGCCCGGTCAAGTCGTCATTGCTGGACACAAGGCGGCAGTCGAACGGGCGGCTTCGGCAGCAAAAGAAGCGGGTGCAAAACGGGCGGTGTTATTACCTGTTAGCGTCCCTTCACACTGTGCATTGATGCAATCGGCTGCGGACAGTCTTGATGAAGCCCTGCAAGACATCGTGCTTGCCACCCCGAAAATGCAACTGGTTCATAATGTTGACGTGGAATCACACGTTGCACCGGAAGTTATCCGCAATGCGCTCAAAGAGCAGCTTTATAAACCAGTGCGCTGGGTGGAAAGCATTGAGTGTATGCACAATAAAGGTGTAACTATTTTTGTAGAGTGCGGCCCAGGCAAGGTGTTAACGGGTTTGGACAAGCGCATCGCCAAAGAGGCCGAACACTTAGCAATTTATAACCCAGAGACCTTAAATAAAGTATTGGAGCAGCTCAATGACTAAACTCGTCGCTTTGGTAACCGGTGCCAGTCGAGGTATCGGTAAGGCAATTGCAGAAAAATTGGTCGCTGATGGCTT
>SHZQ01000135.1 GCA_009695535.1 Methyloglobulus sp. | reverse complement strand
TGCGAGGTGACGACTTTTATGGTTATGTTGCTACCGGCTTTTTCTATGCCGATGCTAGGCAGATGCCCGGCAACCTTGTCTTTCCAGCGTCCGGGCGATTCTTTGGTGTAATAAATATCGCTGACTGGCGGCAGTTTAACATTTTTTGCTAACACCAGTGTCGGTGTAATGAGGGCTGTACCTAAGCCGACTGCACTCAATCTGATAAAATCACGACGCTCCATAGCATTTCCTCTTGGTTGATGATTGCCCATCTCGTTAATTGAGGTGGATTATTGCCCTGTAACTAACTCTAGCTCAGTTAACGGCATTGTTCGCGCTTATTCGCTACCTGCACCTTGGTAGGCATTTTTTCGGGTCTTCACAGATTTAACCCACTCTTTAACATTATTCACACCCTTCATAACTGGCGCGGCACCGCCCATCGCCACGGCATCCACCAAGCAATACCAAGCCGCCACGCCGCTAGGTGGATTGCCTTGCGTCCAACCCAACACCGGATCAATCGCCGCCCATTTCCAGGTGCCGACGGCAGTGCCAATAAGCTCTAGCCACGTGGTAATGAAGAAAGCAGCAAGATACACCATCGGTGAACGGCCTTTAAACAGGTAAACCAAAAACACGCAAAATAGCATGGCACCAACGGCATCGCCCTGGTCTGGGATGCCGCTAATCCCCCACAATGACCACGCGCCGCAGACTATGACTACAAACTTGGTGATTTCCCGTGCATATCGAAGGAATAATCCTGACCGCGCCAAGGCAACGGCGGTTAAGTAAACCATGCCGTGTCCGGGTGGGACGTAGGCCGGAACATTATGGAATCGATAAGTGTAACCACCCATGAAGGGCGAGGCAAAATGCTCGCCGATGGTGGCAAAAATCACGGCTATGCCGACTTGCACCCTGACTTCAATGGGTTCGCCCAACAGTAAAGCGATAAGAAATACCCAGCCACAAACGCCTAACGCATTTTGTTTTTCTATCGCAGCATGTGCATCGCTCAACAAACAGATAGCTACACACACAAAGGTGAATACGGCGATGAAGTAATCTCGCCTTTTATGGGAATAAGTGACGTTTAGTGTTGGAAAATGGCGTAACACAATGATTAATAGCTATATATTAATGTAAAGTGGCGTTGCTAATGTTAGTTTTAATGTGGTCATATCAAATAAACAACCAAGCAACGACTAAGTATCGACAAAACTTGCCTAGCATTATAATTAAAAATGCCGACAATACAGGCAACTTTAACCAACCACCCGCAAAACACAAAGCATCGCCAACAATCGGTAACCAGGAAAAAAACAATACCAACAGTCCTTTTGACTTAACAGTAGCCAAGGCTTTTTGCTTATCAGCCGATAATAACGTTGCGAGTGGATATTTTTTTGCCGCCAACATGCCTAATCCCCAGGTTGTCATTGCACCTAGGGTATTGCCAACTGTGGCAGCTAATAGCAGATGTTCTATGCGATAAGTTCCTGTCGATGCCATATAAGCCAAAACCGCTTCAGAACCCCCAGGTGCAATCGTCGAAGAGATAAATGCACTTAGAAATAACTCCCAAAGTCCCATGATTATTAATGGCCGCAGTACCGAAAAAGTTTACCCAAAAAAAAGCCCCACAAGCTGTTGCAGGGCTTTTTGTGCCGACCCTGTCTATTTGCTCGGCAGGACTTTATTTTTAGATGAAAAGATGAGATTAATTACTCGCGAACACAGGCCCTTAATAAAGCCTATCAATACTCTCAATAAATCAAAACCATAGGTTGTAACTTCCGCAACGCTTTTGCCCTGAAATTTTCTACCCATTAAGGCACACACTATCAGACCAATCGCCAAGCCGATGACGGTAGTGCCCGAAACAAACGAATCAGCTTGAGTAGAAGCCGCTATTTTACCGGCTTTTTTGGCAGCCTCTGTTGCTGCTAATGCCATATTCGCGGCTTCAATATCCGACTCTATGACTTTCGCCGCAGCAAAAACTTCCGGCAGTCCAGCGTTGTAATCATCTTGATTGACAGGTGCTGTCACACCTGGAATGCTAGGTAAATCACCGTCGCCACCACCAACCTTTAGCTGCGCCTTCATGCCTTTTTCCATGTGCTGGGCAATGTCGCAGTGAACCAGATAGGTTTTATCACCAGGAGGAAGTATCAAAGTGCCAGAAATCTTTGCTGGGCCAGAGACTTCCAGATGAAACATTCCTCTTGGATACATGTACTTAGGCAAGCCGTGCATCATCCATTGATGGCGGATTTTATCTTCGTTGATGAAGTGTATAGTCAGCTTAGTACAGGGTTTGAAGTCAAATTCCTGAGTATCAAACGCAAACATTCTGCCAGGAAACTTCTCAGCATATTTATGTCCGGCATGGACAGTAACTTCCTTGGTTTCGGAAATACTGTCGCAACCGCCTGGCAGCTTATCAGTATTTTGACCCATAACCATGCCGCCAGACATTTCCATTAAATGTCCATCGCCATGATCCATAAGCATTTTGGTATGATCTTCTATTTCCTCTGCCAGCGCTGCTGCGGAAAACAAAACAGACAATAACCCTACCGATAACAACTTCACCATTTTCGTATAACCCCTACTACCCTCTATGTTGGCTTGGCACAGCCTGGTTGCTATTAGAACAACTCAAGCTGAACCAACCACCTAATAAAACTAAACTTTTTCTTTCTTGCCTATGATCTTATCCACTTCTCTTCTGAACGTTGCATTGTACAAGTACAATACATACGCGCCCGCAGCCCCAGCGAGTAGGTATAAGAACATCTTGCTTTTTGACGCAGCAGGACCGCCGCCAGACGAAAAACTCATGTGGACATCTTTTCTTTCGCCTTGGTCAGGCACCAAAGTAATGTGAATCAGATATTTACCAGCCTCTGGCACACCATTAGGCATTTTCAACTCAACAGTACCTTTTTTATGTTTTGCTTTTTCAAGGAAAAACACCCTTGTACCTTCTGGCTCTTTGGTTACTTCAAACTCAACGGTATCGTTTTTATATTTTTGGTCTTGATAATCGAATACCAAAATGGTCGCTTCTTTTTCTCTAGGTAGGCTGGCGCAGAACTCTTCTGCTGGGAAAGCGACTGGTTGATAAGCGGTGTAATGTATCCAATGGTCTGGCTCTAACTCAAACTTACATTGGTCGGTATCTGTTCCTTTAGCGCCACCGTGCGCCCATACTGAAGCTGAGAAAAGTGCTGCAAGCACTCCAAGGGAAATATTTTTAACTAATTGTGACGTGATCATAATGCCTCATACCTTCCGATTTTATAATAATTAAGCATGTTTTTTTTAAAAACATCGGCCTAGTCTGTAAATTTAAGTTTACACAAACAAAATAACTGTGATTTTCTGTTCGTCAATAGCGAGGCTGCACTCTAGCACATCAACCACGACAAATAAAGAACCCCAATCAAAGTATTAAGCCCTACTTGATCTATATCAATTACATCTTCCCGTCTTGCCATCCATCCGCCCTTCTCGTAGACTTAACGCCGAAATAATCAAACGGAGCTTCCAAAATATGTCATCTCTGACAACTTCAAAAGCCTGGGTCGCGTTACAAGAACATTATCAAGAAATCCAAAGCCATTCTATGCGTGAAGCTTTTGCACAGGAACCAGATCGTTTTAAGCAATTTTCCCTGCATTTGAATGACATCTTATTTGATTATTCTAAAAATAGAATTACCGATCAGACCTTACCTTTACTGATAAACCTTGCCAAACAAGCGGATCTGCAACCCAAAATCCAGGCAATGTTTTCGGGCGTAGAGATTAACACCACCGAACACCGCTCGGTACTGCATACCGCACTCAGAAACCGGAGTAATCGCCCCATTTTTGTCGATGGGCAGGATGTTATGCCGGACATCAATGCCGTATTAGCCAAGATGCGTAGCTTTTGTCACCGCGTTCGATCCGGTGAATGGAAAGGTTACACCGGCAAAATCATCACAGATATTGTCAACATCGGCATAGGTGGCTCTAGTCTTGGCCCCAAGATGGTTTCCGCAGCACTTACGCCGTCCAGTTCACCAGCTTTGAATGTCCATTACGTCTCCAATATTGACGCAGCAGATCTGCTAAGCACATTAAACACCTTATCGCCCGAAACCACCTTGTTCGTCATCGCCTCAAAATCTTTTGGCACGCAAGAAGCGATGGTCAACGCCAAATCAGCACGAAAATGGTTTCTGGATTTTGTCAACGATAAGACAGCGATTGCCAAGCATTTTGTGGCTATCTCCACCAATACCGAACTCGTGCAGGATTTCGGCATCGACACGGACAATATGTTTGAACTGTGGGATTGGGTCGGTGGACGTTATTCGCTGTGGTCGGCAGTTGGCTTATCCATAGCCCTGCATGTCGGCATGGACAATTTTGAAGATTTATTGCAAGGTGCTTTTGAAGCCGACGAACATTTTCGCAATCAACCCTTTGAGAAAAATATCCCAGTAATCATGGGCTTGCTGGGTGTTTGGTACAACAATTTTTTCGGCGCACAATCGTATGCACTGTTGCCTTATGATTATTCCATGCGTTATTTTTCCGATTATCTGCAACAAGGCGATATGGAAAGTAACGGCAAAAGTGTTGATAATAACGGTAAAAAACTCGATTACGACACCGGACAGATCATCTGGGGGCAGCAAGGCACCAATGGTCAACACGCTTTTTACCAACTGATTCACCAAGGTACCAAACTGATTCCTTGTGACTTTCACGCGGCAGCAAACAGTTTTTATGACCTGCCAGAACACCACGAAATCCTGGTTTCAAATTTCCTTGCCCAGCCAGAAGCATTGATGTGCGGCAAAACTGCCGAAGAAGTAATGCAAGAACTATCACCAGAACAACGCACCGATGCCGTGTTAATTGCATCGAAAGTATTTGATGGAAATAAACCTTCTAACTCATTCTTATATAAACAATTAACGCCAAAAACACTGGGGTCGTTGCTGGCGTTTTATGAACATAAAATTTTTGTGCAAGGCATTATCTGGAACATCAATTCCTTCGACCAAATGGGCGTAGAACTCGGAAAAGTACTTGCCAAAGTCATTCAACCTGAACTTAGAAACGATGAAGTTATCCAAAGCCACGATTGCTCAACTAATGGCCTTATCAAC
>SHZQ01000015.1 GCA_009695535.1 Methyloglobulus sp. | reverse complement strand
GTTTCAATTCCAGCGATTGTTGCTTTGGCTGAATAGGATGCTTTAAAGCCTATCATTGGTTTCGTTATTTTCTTGATGAAACGATGGTCCTGTTCGACTATGTTGTTCAAATAGTTGATCTGCATAATTTCAACAAAACCGCTTATTCCGGCAAGTATCAGCAGGACGTTAATATGCTCTAAGCCAACGAAGTTTGCGCCACTTTTGTCCATCACCACTTTCTTTGGGAAACCGTTGTTATCTGTGGCTTGTTTAAAAAACAAAGTGGCTGCGGCTTCAGCGCGTTTTTCGGACAACATAAAGTCCACGGTATCGCCAAACTTATCAACGGCACGCTAGCGATAAACCCATTTTCCTTTGACCTTGATGTACGTTTCATCCATTCTCCATGAGCCGGCTATTGCTCGTTTATGGTTCTTGGCGGCTAAAGCTATCAAAGGAGGACATTTGATAACCCAACGGTTTAACGTGGCGTGATCAACATTGACGCCCCTGTCTTCCATGAGCTCTTCGACATCACGATAGGAAACACCACACCTAACATAGAAAAATACCGCGAATAGCATGACTTCTTTTGGAAATTGGGCGCCGCTAAAACTGATTATCTTGATTATCCCCCGTTAAAATAAGTAGATTCTAGCTCAGGCTGGCAAACTTTGCGACAGAGCTAATGATGGCACTCCCTACCAAGTTAGCTCACCAGCATGTATACCTGAAGCCACTAGCGTTGGTGCGACAGACTCTGTAACACATGCAATTACCGCCTTCTCAAACGGCGCTCGCTCCCTTGATCTGCTTGCGCCGGGACAAAATATCGGCATTCCCTATTTTGCTATTGCCCCCTCTGAGAATAAGGTTGTGTTAGCAGGCGCTTCCTTCTCTGCGCCATTGGTTACTGGAGCATGGGCAGCACTTAAATCCCATAAGCCTAAAGCTAAGGTAAGTAAAATATTAAACGTATTAAGAAGCGCCGGCGTTGGTGTAGCTGATCTCAGGAATACTACTGTCAAGCCTGAAATTAGGGTTGATAGTGCACAGAATGCGTTGACACCATAAGTAATATTTGAATCCGTGGCGTTAATTCCCGATTACCCTAAGCATTTCCCTTTCTGTAAAAAACGAACCCAAATGTTTAGTGTTTTGTAGTGCTAGAGTGGTGGTGAGAACACTCTAGCAATTCGGAGCGTCAAATATGCTGTTTCGCCCTCACCAACAACCAATGTCGCGCTATGCTGCGAGTTCTAATGATTGATTTATGGGCGTAATCTGTAAAAGGCATCGTGATGGGCGCGACATCCTAGGATTTTTTCATTTAACTGTTATGCGCGTTGTATTGCCGTTATTTCCACATTCATCCACGCATAGGTCTTAAACAAGGCAAGAAAAATATCTCATTTCAGCTCGTAAACATGCTTAAAAATTGTCGTCCTTTCTGATTAGCGACATTAAATTCCCCTCACCCAACCCTCTCCCTCTGGAGAGGGTTTTTAGGACTACGCTCTATAAACCTAGCTCAACTTCCCATGACATTGTTTAAACTTCTTCCTTGATCCACACGGACACGGGTCATTACGACCTACTTTGTTGCTTTCCCTTACGAAAGGCTGGGCAGGCGCGGCTGGTATTTCTTCGAGAGCGGCTCCTGGATCATACTCACCTAACACTGATGTCTCGGCATGTTCAAAGTGCAATTCCCTGGGGGCTTGCATTTGCTCGTCCATCGCCTGAATATCTTCTTCTTGGCTGACTTGCACACGGAACAAGATTCGGGTGACTTCGTACTTGATGTGGTCGAGTAAGTTGGTGAACATTTCGAAAGCTTCGCGTTTGTATTCCTGTTTGGGATCTTTTTGCGCGTAGCCTCTAAGATGTATGCCTTTGCGCAGATAATCCATTGCGGTTAAATGCTCTTTCCAACTGTTGTCCAACACCTGCAGCATGACGGATTTTTCAAAATGTCGCATGACATCTGAACTCATTTGCTGCTCTTTGTGCTGGTATAACTGCCCCAACGCTTCAATAATCCGAGTACGTAGCCCAGCTTCTTGCAGTTTTTTGTCTTGGTCTAGCATGGCTTGAATCGGGACTTCAGTATTGAATTCCTGATAGAGATGATCTTCTAATCCCTTGATATTCCACTGCTCTTCCATAGTTTTTGGTGGAATGTGCTGTGTGATGAGGTTGTTCACCACATCTTTACGTATTTCGACGACTATGTCGGAAATATCTTTAGCTTCCATTAACTCGTTACGCTGCGAGTAGACCACTTTACGTTGGTCATTGGCAACATCATCATAAGCTAAAATTTCTTTACGAATATCGAAGTTGCGGTTTTCTACCTTGCGCTGGGCGTTTTCGATGGAACGCGTTACCCAAGGATGTTCAATAGCTTCACCGCTACCCATGCCCAGTTTTTGCATCAAGCCAGCGACACGGTCGGATGCAAAAATACGCATCAGGTCATCTTGCAACGCTAAGTAAAAACGAGATGAACCAGGATCGCCCTGACGACCAGAACGACCGCGCAATTGGTTATCAATACGACGGGATTCATGACGCTCGGAACCGATAACATGCAAACCGCCAGAGGCGATAACTTGGTTATGACGTTCCAGCCAAGCAGCCTTAATATTATCTTTATCTGCACCGCTGGCATCAGGACCTAACGCCGATAATTCAGCGTCCAGGTTGCCACCCAAGACAATATCGGTGCCTCGACCTGCCATATTGGTAGCGATTGTTACCGCGCTCGGCATACCGGCCTGCTGCACAATGTGCGCTTCGCGTTCGTGCTGCTTGGCATTTAGCACTTCATGCTTAACACCCAGCTTGTTCAACAAAACCGATACACGCTCGGAATTCTCGATGGACGTTGTACCCACCAGAACGGGCTGTCCACGCTGGACGCAATCTTTGATGTCTTCTGCAACAGCGTTATATTTTTCGTCGGCGGTCAAATACACCATGTCGCCCAAATCCTTACGGATCATTTTCCGATGCGTGGGGATGACGACCACTTCAAGCCCATAAATCTTGTTCAGCTCGAACGCTTCGGTATCTGCCGTACCAGTCATGCCTGAAAGCTTTTCGTACAAACGGAAATAGTTTTGGAAAGTGATCGATGCCATCGTCTGGTTTTCATTTTGGATAGAAGCGCGCTCTTTTGCTTCAATCGCCTGATGCAAACCCTCTGACCAGCGCCGACCCGGCATAATACGACCCGTAAATTCGTCAACAATAATGACTTGATCGTTTTGTACGATGTAATCGACATCGCGCTTGAACAAGGTATGCGCTCGCAAGGACGCGCTTAAATAGTGCATCAAGCGGATGTTAGTCGCATCATATAAACTGGTGCCTTCCGCCATTAAGCCGTGTTCCACCATTAAATGCTCTACATTCTCATGACCTTTCTCGGTCAAATGGGCTTGGCGTTCTTTCTCGTCAACCCAGTAATCACCGTTACCTTGCTCTTTTTCCTGTCTAATCAGGAAGGGGATGATGGCATTGGCTTTTATGTAAATTTCGGTGCTTTCTTCTGTCGCCCCAGAAATAATCAGCGGCGTTCTAGCCTCGTCAATCAGGATGGAATCGACTTCATCAACGATGGCAAAATTTAATCCGCGCTGGACTTTTTGCTCAAGGTTAAACGCCATATTGTCACGTAGATAATCGAAGCCGAACTCATTATTGGTGCCGTAAGTGATGTCTGCTGCATACGATGTTTTTCGTTCATCGTGTTCCATCTGGCTGATAATAACGCCTGTAGTCAGCCCTAAGAAGCCGTACAACCTGCCCATCCATTCGGAATCGCGTTTAGCGAGGTAATCGTTAACGGTAACGACGTGTACGCCGCATCCAGGCAAGGCATTGAGGTAGGCGGCTAAGGTAGCCATCAAGGTCTTACCTTCCCCAGTTTTCATTTCGGCGATTTTGCCGTCGTTGAGGATCATCCCGCCGATAAACTGGACATCAAAATGGCGCATCCCAAAGACCCGCGAAGAGGCTTCTCTGACTACTGCAAAGGCTTCTGGGATAAGGCTATCCAGCTTTTCACCTTTATTGAGCCGATTACGAAACTCATCAGTTTTGGCTTTTAATGCTTCATCAGATAATTTTTCATAGTCTGAGCTTAACGCATTAATCCTTTTGACAAGTTTCTTCTTTTTCTTAACAAGCCTGTCGTTTCGGCTTCCAAAAACAAATCTAACCAGCTTGCTCAGCATGTGTATTTCCGATGTAAATTGAATCAAACGGCTGATTATATACTGTCTGGCTTATTAGGTACATAAAACAGCCGCTGTTCTGATTGCAGAAGCTGTTGCATTAGCTAAAACATACGCAACCATTATTTTTAGGACATTTTGCCTGATAATCAATCCGTTTGTGTATATTGGGCTAAGGCACGATAATCTCAAGTCATACACACAATTTCGCTTGCCATTATGTTCAGTAATCCATCAAACTAACACCTTCTATGCAGAAATCATCGGTTAATAAACGATTTATAAGGCTCATTATTTTGCTTTTTACTGGGCATTTGCTCGGTTTTTCTACAATCTAATCGAAATAATTTTGGGCTTAAGTCATTACTACAAAGCACGAGTTCTGATTTAACCGACTTAGACACGATTAAGAAAGCATTCGATAATCAGCAAAGTAATATTCAGGTAAAACAAGCGGGACGAATAGCCAAAGTATTGCGGGATGACGACCACGGGCTAAAGTTGAGGGCTTGCAGGAAGGGGAGCTTATTTCTTTTTCTGGCGAGTACGAATGGAACAATAAAGGCAGTGTTGTGCATTGGACGCACCGAGATCCAAGAGGACATCACCCTAGCGGATGATTGCTTTACAATAATCGTAAATACGATTAACAGGAAAATAGGCAAAAAAAAGCCACAGCTCCGTCACACCTTAGTGCGATAGGGCTGTGGCTAATTTTTTCTTAATTAAGCGAGAGTAACTTCTTCTGCCTGCGGGCCTTTTTGACCTTGCGTGATAGTGAAGTTTACTTTTTGGCCTTCATCCAGAGATTTAAAACCACCGCCGCTGATGTTGCGGTAATGAACGAAAACGTCAGGACCACTTTCTTGTTGAATAAAACCAAAGCCTTTTTCTGCGTTAAACCATTTAACTGTACCAGTTGTCATGAGTGTTCCTTTTGTATTGAGTAATTAAAGCCGTTAGGCTGATGGAGCTGGGAAATTTGAAGGTTACTTAATGATAAACAGGACGAGTAATACAGAAAAACTTCGTAGAGATAAGCATAGCGGTAAATCAATTTCGAGCTGAGACAAGTGTATAGCGATGTGGATGCTGTGTCAATAACTTGTTAATAAAAACAATATCTCTTAATGCTTAACTATTTAAGTAAGATCAATAACTTCTATTAAAAGCCTAATCTTGATAATGAGCCGAAGCTGCTAAAATCAAGGCGCGGCGAATTATTCTGCCTATATTGTCGATTATGTTGCCACTAAATTCGGCTATGATGTCTGTACAAGCAACAACTAGCACCCAACATGGCACAAAACGCAAAGCCCTTAAAGGCAGCTTTATCTTACCCAAACAAAACAATTGCCTTGCTTTGCCTGCAAATCAACCAGCAATTAACCATTTTGGAGCACATTAAAGCCGCATTACCAAAAGAATTGGCAACTCATGCTTTGCATTGCGTTTTTAATGACAAAAGCCTTAATAACAGAAAGCTGCTTGTTTACACAGATTCTGCGATTTGGGCTTCTCAATTACGTTTTTATGGCAAAACAATACTAGCCGCCATTGAATCTATTGCCTTAGCTCCTGTATCCGTATTGCAGATTAAGATAATCAATGTGCCGGAAACTGCAATTACCCGCAAAAATCGCATTGCAGTTATTCCTTCTCAAGCCGTCGCAGACGATATTAATAGCTATAGCCTTACCATAACGGATTCACAACTTAAGCAATCGCTGGATAAACTCAGCTCAACCCTTGCGCGTTTACACCGTAGAAATAGCTAATCTTTATGCGGCAGACCGAGGTGATTCAGCAGACGGCATGAAAGAGATCGGCGCTTGCTCTTCGTCGTCAAAGGTAATCTTTTCCCAAGCATCGGTATCGGCCAATAAAGCTCTAAGCAGCTTATTGTTGAGACCATGTCCCGACTTGTAACCGGTAAATTGACCGATCAAGCTATGTCCTAACAGATAAAGATCACCAATCGCATCAAGAATTTTGTGTTTCACGAATTCATCCGCGTAACGCAAGCCGTCTTCGTTAAGGATTTTGCTGTCATCGATCACGATGGCATTATCCAGGCTACCACCCAAAGCGAGATTGTTTTGTCTGAGCATCTCAATATCTTTCATAAAGCCAAAAGTCCTGGCTCTGCTGACTTCTTTTACGAACGTCGTTGATGAAAAATCCATTGTTGCCGTTTTGACATTATCTTCAAAAGCCGGATGTTCGAAATCTATAGTGAAGGTTACTTTGAAGCCATCGAACGGCTCAAAAGTTGCCCATTTATCGCCGTCTTCGACCATTACCTTGCGCTTAATACGGATATATTGCTTAGGACAATCTTGCTCTTCAACACCTGCCGACTGTAGCAAAAACACAAAAGGCCCAGCACTCCCGTCCATAATGGGAACTTCGGCCGCACTGACATCAATGATTGCATTATCGATACCTAAGCCAGCAAAAGCTGAGAGCAAATGTTCTATGGTCGAAATTTTGGTAGTGCCTGAAACCAATGTGGTTGAAAGCACTGTTTCGCCAACATTTCCAGGTGCTGCCTGAATAGTGACTGGAAATTCCAAATCCACACGTCGAAACCGAATTCCGGTATTAGGTTCTGCTGGACGTAAGGTTAAGTACACCTTTTCGCCAGTATGTAGCCCTACACCAGTCGCTCTAATCGTATTTTTTAAGGTTCGCTGTTTAATCATATCGTAAGCCATGTAAGTGGGGCAGAATGCCATTTTAACACATTCAGCCCCAACATAAGGTAAAGCAAACCATAAGCTGCTAGTCTGCTTGCCGTCTTAAAAAGGCAGGAATGTCCAAATAGTCTAAATCCATCTCTTTCTTGGGCTGTGCGCCAAACCGCGTTTCTCTAGCTTCAGGTCTGTTTTGGCGCATGACAGTCGGCTTATCCAGTACGCCATAATTTATTTCACCAGCGGCCGCCCTTTGCATTAATCTATCGGTAGATCTGATAATTTGCGCTCGCGGCAAACCCATTCCGGTAGCTACCACGGTTACTTTTATTTCATCACCTAATGCTGAGTCTATGGCTGTGCCGATTTTTATGACGGCATCTTCTGATGCAAATCCATGGACAATATTACCTACTTCATTAAATTCAGCAATGCCCATATCAGCAGCAGATATATTCACCAAGATACCGCGTGCACCTTGTAAATTGATGTCTTCTAGTAAGGGGCATGCGATGGCTTTTTCTGCGGCTTCACGCGCGCGGTTTTCACCTTTGGCTGTACCTGTACCCATAATGGCAGCACCCATGCCTGACATGACTGTCCGTACATCAGCAAAATCGACGTTAATCATGCCAGGATGGACGATTAGATCAGTAATGCCCTGTACAGCGTCCAGCAACACATCATTTGCTGCTTTAAACGCATTCATCAAGGATGCGTTCTTTCCTAGCACCGGCAACAACTTTTCATTGGGTATGGTGATGACTGAATCGACATATTTTTCAAGCTCGGCAATGCCTTGTTCAGCCACTGCCATTTTCTTTTTACCTTCAAATGAGAAGGGTTTAGTGACAACTGCCACTGTCAATATACCCATTTCTCTGGCAATTTCGGCAATCACGGAGATGGCTCCAGTGCCTGTACCACCGCCCATACCTGCTGTCAAAAATACCATATCAGCGCCAGTAATCACTTCTTTGATGCGATCTTTGTTTTCTTCTGCCGCTTGCCTGCCAATTTCTGGGTTAGTACCTGCACCCAAACCTTTAGTCAGTTCAACACCTAATTGTATGATAGTACTGGTATTCAATTTTCTAAGCGCCTGTGCATCAGTGTTCGCACAGATAAACTCAACGCCTTCAATATGACAATCCACCATGTGATTGACGGCATTACCGCCACCGCCACCCACACCGATAACTTTGATTACCGCATTTTCACTACACATATCCATTAATTCGTATTTCATAATTACACCCTCTTAGTAAGATTTGATTTTGGTTAAAAATTGCCCTGGAACCAACTTTTCATTTTTGCAAAAAATCCTAAATCCTCTGGATCAACACTCCTGACTCCACCTTGATGCTCCTTCCCATACATTAGCAACCCAACCCCAGTTGAGTGGATTGGATTTTTCACCACCTCTGTCAGTCCGTTGACATTTTGTGGCACCCCCATACGCACTGGCATATGGAATATTTCTTCTGCTAATTCAATTAACCCCATTACCTTAGAGCTACCGCCAGTTAGCACAATGCCAGCGGCTATCAATTCTTCATAGCCACTACGCCTTAACTCTGCCTGCACTAACAGCATTAATTCTTCGTATCGTGGCTCTATAATCTCCGCTAGATTTTGCGTGGAAATTTTGCGAGTCGGCCTATCACCAATACTGGCTACTTCAATCACCCCATCAACACTGGCGAGTTGAGTGAGTGCGCACGCATAGTTACGTTTTATTTCCTCAGCATTAACCGTCGGCGTTCGTAAAGCCACCGCAATATCATTGGTCACTTGATCGCCAGCTATCGGAATAACGGCAGTATGCTTAATCGCACCCTCGGCAAAAATGGCGATGTCTGTCGTGCCACCACCGATGTCGATTAAACACACACCCAGTTCTTTTTCATCTTCCGTTAATACGGAATTGCAGGAAGCTAATTGTTCTAGCACAATGTCTTCAACTTCCAGGCCGCAACGCCGAATACATTTGATGATATTCTGTGAGGCACTAACACTTCCGGTCACCATGTGAACCCTGGCTTCTAGGCGTATGCCCGACATGCCGATAGGCTCCTTGATGCCGTCCTGGAGGTCGATGATGAATTCTTGCGGCAGGATATGGAGAATCTTCTGATCTGCTGGAACGGCGACCGCACGAGCAGAATCTATCACTCTATCTATATCGTACTGGGTGACTTCCTTATCTTTAATCGCCACCACGCCATGTGAATTAAGGCTACGGATGTGGCTACCAGCAATACCTGCAAACACAGATTTAATCTGACAGCCTGCCATCAATTCGGCTTCCTCGATGGCGCGTTGTATAGATTGCACTGTCGATTCCAAGTTGACCACCACGCCTTTTTTTAGCCCACGGGAAACCGTAGAACCTATTCCTATGACCTCTAGGACTCCATCGCTGGATAGCTCACCTACGATAGCGGCCACTTTGGAAGTGCCTATGTCTAGACCAACTATTAAATTACGTTCTGTTTTCTTCGCCATATTATTTACTCTGTGTCGTCTTTATATTGACAATCTATTTTGTTTCTTGAGTTTTTGGTTTACCCCAATCTATCGGTTCGCTTTCGGGTTTCCATGACACTGCATAACCATTCGGATAACGCAAATCAACTACCTGCATCGCTGCGATTTTTTCCTGCCCAATAACAGGAAAAGTGTCCAAAAATCGCTGTAATTTCTTTAACTGCCCCGTTCGTCCTAGCAATATTTCCAGACCTGTTTTTAATTTAATTTCCCAGGCCTCTCTGTCATTCACCTTAAATTCTGCCAGCTCCAAGGCTTGATCTTGCAAGGCTATATTCACGCCCTTCATAATTTCTAAGGTTTTAGCTTCCTGCTGTTTTGGCCCATCTACTAATAATAAAGATTGAAACTGATTCACATTACTGGGTGTAAACAATTCGCCATATTCAGTCAGTAAGCCATTTTTCCCTCCACGCACATAAGCCTTACGTTCATGAACTTTTATATCAATCGTATCCGGCCAGACCCGTTCAACACTGGCATTTTTTACCCAAGCCAATTTTGTAACCGTCTCGTGTATCTTCTGCATGTCTGCTTCAAAAATGCTGGCTGTGACCAAAGGCATCAATGCCGTTTTAATTTCCTCTTTACTTAAATACTGAAAAACACCTTCGGTACGCACATAGCGGACAGGCAGAGACTCTGTTACCTTATCGCTAACAACCTGCTGTCTCAAGCCCCAAACCACCAAAGCCACCAGCGCAAAAAACAACAGTGCTTTTACAGCTTGCATCGTTTACTTCCGACAACTCGTTTCCAATATTCGCCAAACCAATTCATCAAATTCAATACCCGCTTGTTTAGCCGCCATAGGTACTAAGCTATGGTCAGTCATGCCCGGCACGGTGTTGATCTCTATGAGTTGGGACTGGCTCGATTCATCAATGAAGACATCGACTCTTGCCCATCCTTTAACTCCAACTACTTCACCCGCTTTCAATGCCAACTGCTGCAGCTGTTTTTCTTGGTCGGCACTTAAGCCAGATGGGCAATGGTATTTAGTTGTATTAGAATTGTATTTGGCTTCATAGTCATAAAATGCATTGGGTGTTTCCAAGCGAATGACTGGCAAGGCTTCGCCATTTAGCAACCCAACGGTATATTCTTTGCCTGCTACCCAGGCTTCTGCAAAAATGTCGCAGTTAAATTCAGCCGCAACTTGTAAGGCTTTTGCCAATTCATCCCGATTGTTGGCTTTGCTCATACCAATGCTTGAGCCTTCATTTGCGGGCTTGACGATTACCGGGAAACCTAATTTTTCGATACAAAGATCAAGGTCAGCCATGCTTTTTAACAAATACCACAGAGGTGTAGGTAGACCATAACCCAGCCAGCATAATTTGGTTCGCATTTTATCCATACTTAAGGCGGAAGCCATTACGCCACTGCCGGTATAAGGAATGCCCATCACTTCAAGTACGGCTTGCAATACCCCGTCTTCACCACCACGACCATGAACAATATTGAATACCCGATCAATCTTTTGTCCTTTTAGTGCATCAATAGCACTACCTGTTACGTCGATGGCAGTAGCATCCACACCCTTACGTTGCAATGCTGCAAAGACTACTGCGCCACTGCTCAACGACACTTTTCGTTCCGCCGCAGAGCCACCCATCAGTACTGCTACCCGTCCAAATTCTTCCGGTTTTGTTATCACGCTTTTTCCTCGCCTACCATGCACACCTCTGTTTGCAATTCCACACCATGAAGGTATTGCACTCTTCGTCTGACATATTTAATAAGGTTCTCAATATCTGTTGCCGTTGCTGTGCCTGTGTTCACAATAAAATTGGCATGCTTTTCTGACACACTTGCTCCGCCGATGCTGTAGCCTTTTAGCTTTGTCACTTCGATTAATCGCGCCGCAAAATCACCTTCTGGATTTTTAAATACCGACCCACAACTTGGCTGGTTGGTTGGCTGAGTCTTAGCCCTTGTCTCTAATAAGTTTTTAATTTTCTGGATGCTGACCGCAGAATTACCTAGAGCTAACGATAAATTTGCGGACAAAAACCATTCATTATTTTCGTTCTTTACTGTGCGATAATTGATCTCGAAATGCGTTGGGTCTCGCTGCGTAACATCACCTTTAGCATTCAACATTTCCACACTTTTAACGATACGCCAAGTTTCCCCACCAAACGCTCCAGCATTCATTTTCAATGCGCCGCCCATCGTTCCTGGAATTCCAGCTAAAAACTCTGCGTCAGCCAAACCCTTATCCGCGCAAAAACGTGCGACATGGGCGCAAGGCACACCCGCTTCCACGTAGACCGATCCGTTTTCATTCAGCCGCATTTCTTTTAAACGACCTTTGGTATTTATGACAGTGCCACGAATGCCGCCGTCCCTTACCAATAAGTTGCTGCCAAGACCCATCCAAAATATCGGCTCGTTGTCGGGCAAAGTTTTGATGAATGCACATAAGTCCTGTTTATCAAATGGCAAATACAGTCGGTCTGCCGCGCCACCTACTCGCCAACTGGTGTACTTGACCAGTGGTTCGTTGAGTAACAAGCGACCTTTTAATTCAACCATTACCATGACCACTCAAAGCCGCTAACTCTTTCGCCAATAGCTCCGGTAACTGCGCGGCAATCTGCCCAACATTCCCCGCGCCAACTGTTAAAATCACGTCATCCTTTTTGACTATACTTGCCAACACGGCTGCCAGTTCTTCCCAGTCCTCCAAAAACACCGGATCAACCTTGCCCCGTGTCCGTATTGCCCGACTTAGCGCCCTACCGTCTGCGCCTGGAATGATGGCTTCTCCTGCTGAATAAATATCCATTAAAATAAGTACATCCACCGTGGAAAGCACATGCACAAAATCTTCAAATAAGTCGCGGGTACGGGTATAGCGGTGCGGTTGAAATATGACAATAGAACGTCTGTCAGGCCATGCCTGACGTAAGGCTTCCAGCGTTGCTGCAAGCTCACGGGGATGATGACCATAGTCATCAACGAAGGTCAGCTTACCGTTATTAAACGCTAGGTCGCCGTTCACCTGAAAACGTCTACCCACGCCTTTGAATGCAGCTAGACTTTTGATGATTGCATCATCAGTAACTTCCAACTTAGTCGCCACAGCTATAGCGGCAAGCGCATTTAGCATGTTATGCCAGCCAGGCATATTTAAAGTGACACGTAATTTCGCTGGCTTGCCCTTGCGTACCACATCAAACGAGGTGTGCATTCCATCTTGCCTTACATTTTCAGCGCGTACATCAGCATCTTGATGAGCACCATAAGTTGTTACTGGTTTGGATATTGCTGGCAATACTTCCCTTACACCTTCATCGTCAATACACATGACCGCCAAACCGTAGAAAGGCAAATGATGGAGAAACTCAATAAAAGTATCTTTTAAACGCTGGTAATTATTCTGGTAGGTCGCCATGTGGTCTTGGTCGATATTGGTAACTATCGCCATCATCGGTTGCAAGTACAAGAAGGAGGCATCACTTTCGTCAGCTTCTGCCACAAGGTAGTTACCTAAGCCCAACTTGGCATTAACACCTGCACTGTTTAGGCGACCACCAATCACGTAGGTCGGATCCAATCCGCCTTCGGCAAGCATGGAAACGGTCAGGCTCGTCGTCGTCGTTTTACCGTGCGTTCCAGCAACGGCTATACCAAACCTGAACCGCATCAATTCCGCCAACATTTCCGCACGGGGAATAACGGGTATCCTGCTTAGATAAGCCGCATCTACTTCTGGATTGCTACGGTCAACGGCACTAGAAACCACCACCACATCAGCCTGTTTAATGTTTTCTCGTTTATGACCAATTTCTATCGTCAAACCCAATTCAGCCAGCCTTTGAGTGACCGCACTTGCTTTAATGTCTGAACCCGATACGGTGTAACCTAGGTTATGTAAAACCTCGGCTATACCGCACATGCCCGTGCCGCCGATACCCACAAAATGTATACATTTGATATTGCCAAATGCACGATTCGGCTCAAGTAAAGTATTAGCAATCATCTGCTTGCCTCGCTGATACAAAACTGTGCTACGACTGCTGTTGCGTCCATCCGCGCACATTGTTTGGCTGCTTTTGTCATTACATCAAGTTGCTGTTGCGCCTTGGTGATAAGTGCTATCAAATTCTTTGTATTCAAGTCTTTTTGCGGCAATATCAGTCCCGCACCCGCATCAGATAAGTAACGCGCATTAGCCATTTGGTGTTCATCTATTGCATTAGGCAATGGAACTAAAATGGCAGGTAATCCCATCGCCGCCACTTCGCTTACGGTCATGGCTCCTGCACGGCAGATGATAATGTCCGCCCACTGATAGGCCGATACCATATCCTGTATAAACGCAGTTGCTTCTGCCCGCACACCTAATTCTTGATACCGTTTGGCTACCTGTTCTTGCATAGCTGTTCCAGTCTGATGCCTTACCTCTAAAGCCTTCATGTTTACCAGCGCATCAGGGATGACTTCATTTAAAACTTGTGCGCCTTGGCTACCACCTATGACTAATAGCCGTAAACTGTGTTGGTTAGGCTTAGCTTTTGCTTCTGGCAAATTTTGGAACTGTTTTCGTAAAGGGTTACCCGTGCATTTGGCGTTAAATTCTTTTTTAAAGCTATTCGGAAACGCTTCTAAAACTTGATTTGCGATTTTTCCCAACAATCGGTTAGTTGTACCAGCAACACGATTCTGTTCATGAATAACTAGTGGTATTCTTAATATCCTTGCCATCAATCCACCAGGCCCTGCAACGAAACCGCCCATACCCAGTACCACATCCGGTTTACGGCGGCGTAGAATTGCCAGCGCTTGCCCACAAGCCTGTATCAATTTAAAACCAGATGTCACTTTCGATAGTACGCCTTTTCCACGCACTCCGGTGACGGAAAGCCAATCTATCTCTATCCCGTTTTCAGGCACGACTTTGCTTTCCAACCCCTTATGTGTACCAAGCCAACTGACTTGCCAGCCGTTTTCAATAAGCCATTGAGCAACAGCTAATGCGGGAAACACATGCCCACCTGTTCCACCTGCCATAATGACTATGCGCTTGCCCATTTTGACCTTGCTTGTGGTGTTTCTGCGTTAAGCGCTGCTGTTTCACTGTGTACTCTGAATAACAAGGTAAAGGCGCAGCACATGACCATCATGCTGCTACCGCCATAACTCATTAATGGTAAGGTTAAGCCTTTGGTAGGCAGAATACCCATATTGACACCCATATTGACGAACGATTGAAAGCCTATCCAAATACCCAATCCATAAGCTATAAAAGCAGAGAACTGCTGACCCGACTGTTCGGCGGCGACAGCTATGGTAAAGGTACGCCAAATTAGCAATGCGAACAGACCAACCACGGTCATCACACCAAGTAAACCCAATTCTTCACCAATTACCGAAAACAAAAAATCGGTATGTGCTTCCGGTAAGTAAAATAGTTTTTGGATACCACTACCTAAACCTACCCCAAGCACTTCACCACGACCAAAAGAGATAAGCGCTTGCGAAAGCTGGTAGCCTGACTTTAGGTAGTCATCGAAAGGATTAAGAAAACTCAGCACCCTAGCCATTCGATAGGGCGCAACAATAACCAGGGATGCTGCCAGCGCGATAACTAGCGCCAGAAAGATGATGAACTGCTTTAATCTGGCTCCGCCCAAGAACATCACGCCCATAGCGATCATAAGAATCACAACGGCTGAACCAAAATCCGGCTCCAGTAACAGCAATACACAAGCGACAGAAAATAATAACAGCGGTTTGAAGATCCCGAACGCCGAGCCTTGCAAATTTTCCTTATGCCGTGTGACATAGCTCGCCATATAAATCACTGAAAAAAACTTCACCACTTCGGAAACTTGGATTCGAAGCCCACCTAAGGACAGCCAACGAATGCTGCCATTAACCTTTACGCCTAAGCCTGGAATCAATACGATAAACAGCAAAAACAAGCCGCCGATAAACAAGCCAGAACCGAGTTTTTCCCAGCTTGCCATTGGGACTCTGGCGACAGCTAAACCTAATCCTAAACCTAATAAAATATGAACCAACTGCCTAATGGGATAATAAAAGCTATCTTGTTTTTGCTCCAAACCCAAATGTAAAGAAGATGATGCCACCATAGCGTAACCTATCAACAATAGAGCGAGAGTGACCGCAACCAACATCGGATCGAAGTGGAAACGTTGCGCCTTAATCCCCATCGCCTGCCTGTTCATACGATCATCCTAGATGACCGGGATGCTGCACCATCACAATTATGATTTGAGTCAGCCAATCCCATTACGGCTTGAGCAAATTGGTCGCCACGATCTTGATAATTTTTGTACTGATCAAGGCTGGCGCAAGCTGGAGATAACAATACCGTATCTCCGCCTGTTGCGATGCTTGCTGCAACGACAACTGCTTGCTGCATAGTTGAACAATTATGTACTGGCACACAACCATTGATGGCTTGCTCTATCAATTCGGCATCTTTACCCATCAACACCACAGCTTTAGTTTTTTCCTTTATTGTTGGAATCAGATCACGCATATCTGCACCTTTTGCATCACCGCCAGCAATCAAGATCACCTTATGTTCGTAACCTTGTAATGCGGCAATGCAAGCACCGATATTGGTGGCTTTGGAATCATTCACCCAGGTAACTTCGGCAATTTCAGTAACGCGTTGCATCCTGTGCGGCAACCCGTTAAATGCTTTGAGTGCTTTGCACATGGCTTGCTCATCTAAGTCAACTGCTGCACCTAATGCCAACGCAGCCAAAGCATTTGCAGCATTGTGCCTGCCTTCAAGCGGCAGTTCGGATAAAGGCATTAACGCCTTTTCACCGTGCTTTAAATACTCAAGGTCATTGTCTTTACCAATGCAGAAATCGGCTATTGTCTGTATCGAAAAAGTAACGGTACTTCTGCCTTTTTCGTGCATGTCAAGTACGACGGGATCATCAACATTGATCACCATTACGCCATCACCGATAAATACCCGCTGTTTTTGTACAGCGTAGTCGGCAATATCTGCGTGTCTGTCTAAGTGGTCAGCGCTTATATTCAACACTGTTGCGGCAGCTGCGTTTAATTGGCTAGTTCTTTCTAACTGGAAGCTGGATAGCTCCAGCACATATAAATTTGCTGATTCATCCAACAAATCCAGTGCGGCTACCCCAAGATTCCCGCCTACACCCACTCGCTTTCCTGCTGCCTTTGCCATTTCACCGAGCAGAGTGGTCACGGTGCTTTTGCCGTTGGAGCCAGTGATAGCAACAATCGGCGCATCGGTAGAGCAGGCAAACAAATCAATATCGCCAATTATTTTCGTCCCATTACTAACAGCTTTGGCTATGGCTTTTTCGGTCAACGGAATACCTGGGCTCACTATGAGATGACTTGCATTGCTGAATAAGTCCTCATCAAATGCGCCGCTAAATACAGTCATATTTCCTAATGTTTCCTGCAATTGACTTATGATGGAGGACTGCTCTCTACTATCTGCAACAACAAAGTCAAATCCTAAATTTGCTAAATAAGTTGCGATTGAAAAACCTGTAACACCAAGTCCAACGACCACTATTTTGGATGTAGCAATATCCAAACCTAGACTGGCTTTTAGCCGTTCAATAATGATGTTTTGATTCAACTTCATCTGAGTTTTAACGTCGCCAAACCAACTAAGACTAGAATGAAGGTGATAATCCAAAACCGGACAATCACGCGAGGTTCGGGCCAGCCTTTTAATTCAAAATGATGATGAATAGGTGCCATCTTAAATACCCGCTTGCCGGTCATTTTGTAAGATGCCACCTGAATTATCACAGACACCGTCTCCATGACAAATACACCGCCCATGATGACCAAGACAATTTCTTGCCTTACCAGTACTGCTAAAACCCCTAAAGCACCACCCAAGGCTAGCGCACCAACATCACCCATGAATACCATAGCAGGGTAAGTGTTGAACCATAAAAACCCCAGCCCTGCACCGATTAATGCCGCGCAAAATACAATCAATTCACCTGCGTTGGGCAGATAAGGAATAGCTAAATATCCCGAAAACCCAGCGTGTCCAGACAGGTAAGCAAAAATGCCTAAACCTGCGGCGACCATAACCGTCGGCATGATTGCCAAGCCATCCAAGCCATCGGTTAAATTAACGGCATTGCTGGTACCGACAATAACGAAGTAACTGAGGACGATGTACATCCAGCCCATATCGAGCATCACATCTTTAAAGAAAGGCACGAAGAACTGTGTTTCTGCTGGAATAATGGCCGTTTGATACAGAAAAAAAGCCGCCATAAACCCGATAACTGATTGCCAAAAATATTTGGCTTTTGCTGGTAAGCCATCGCTGTTGCGCTTGACCACTTTACGGTAATCATCAATAAAACCGATAACACCGTAACCCAAGGTAACCAGCAAAATAACCCAAATATAACGATTACTTAAGTCAGCCCATAACAAGGTGCTAAAGGCAATTGCCACCAATATTAACGTACCGCCCATCGTTGGCGTACCGGCTTTTTCGTAATGTGACTGTGGCCCCAGCTCTCTAATGCTTTGACCGATTTTCTTGAGGGTCAATTTCCTTATCATGAAAGGACCGATAATGAACGAAATTATCAAAGAAGTTAACGCACCTAAAATGGCTCGAAAGGTCAGGTAATGAAATACCCTGAAACCACCTTCGTATGTCATTAAATAGTCCGCAAAATAAAGTAACATATTTATGTCCTGAAATTTTCCACTAGAGCGGCAGCGATATTCTCCATGCGCTGCGTTCTTGAACCTTTGATCAAAATGGTCTCGCCACCTTTAAGCTCGTTTTTTAATGTGCCAATCAATTCATCCTGGCTATCAAAAAAAGTGGCTCCTTTGCCAAAACCCCTTGCGGTATTCTTGGCATCAGAGCCCAGAGCCAACAGGCGCACAACTCCCTTGGAGCTAATTAATTTACCTATCTCTTCATGTATTCTGGGGCTTTCTGGCCCTAATTCACCAAATGCACCTAGCACGACCCAGTGCTTTCCTTTGCAATTAACCAACACATCAAGACCCACTTTTAAGGAATCGGCATTGGCATTGTACGTATCGTCAATGATGATATTGCCTAATTTACCAACGAGCGGTTGCATCCTGCCTGTTACTGGGTTAACACTTTCAAGCCCTGCTTTAATTTGTACCAGGTTGAGACCTAGGGCTAAACCTGCCGCCGTTGCCGCCAGTGCATTTAGCACATTGTGCTGCCCAGCTAGTTTCAAATTTACTTTTAATGTAGTTGATGAAGCCATCAGATCAAAGGTTGTAGCAAAAGCATTGTTAATAATTTCCGTTTGAATGTTTCTGGCAGTAATATCAGCGCCTTCACTCAATCCAAAGGACAACACTTTTCTGCTACCCGCAATGGATACCCAATAGCCGAAATACTTGTCATCCTTATTAAGCACTGCAACTCCGTCCGGTTTGAGGGTTTCTATAATTTCCCCCTTGCCTTTTGCTATTCCATCCAGGCTACCAAAACCCTCAATATGTGCTGCTCCTGCATTGTTAAGGATGACCGCATCCGATTTTACTATAGTACTTGTGTAAGCTATTTCCCCAAGATGATTAGCACCCATTTCGATAACGGCATATCGGTGGTGTTCGCTAAGTTGAAACAATGTCAACGGCACACCTATATCATTATTTAAGTTGCCTTTGGTAAACAGCACCGATCCCGCCCCACCCAATACAGCAGCAGTCATTTCCTTAACTGTCGTCTTGCCGTTGCTACCGGTAATGCCGACTACTTTCGCACTAACTTTATTTCGCCATGCACCTGCTAATTGTCCTAATGCTAGGCGTGTATCGTTCACCAAAATATGCGGTAATTTACTGGTAAAATTCTCGTTCAATATTGCTGCTGCCGCACCCGCTTGTTTAGCCTTTTCGACGAATTCATTGCCATCAAATTGATGACCTTTGATAGCTATATACAGATCGCCAGCCCGAATAGCACGGGTATCGATGCTAGCCGATGCAACTTCCACATCAGATCCAACATGCGTTCCGTTTGTCACTTTAGCTATTTCACT
>SHZQ01000134.1 GCA_009695535.1 Methyloglobulus sp. | reverse complement strand
AGGGACAGTTGTCCGATAAAAATATTTCCGCCTATCAGCAATTCATGGCATTAGCAGTATAGACTTGCCTCCAAGATAGGCATTTCTTGGCTTTAGCTAAACTTTGCGACAGAACCGTTATTATTGCTAGGACTATCTAGCTAGAATACCTATAGCTGTTGATTGTAGTATAAATTATACTTTTTTAAGATTGTCCTCAGATAATGCTTGAATTGTTGATATACGTCCAGCCTAAATTTAATCCATTTTATCTTAGAATTAAATGAATACGGGAAATCTGGTATATGATCTCTAATAGCTTGAAAAAAAATAATAAGGGATTCATTTAATGACCACTCACCCGCAAGCTCAAAAACCCAATCGTCAAACCTTATATGTCGTTATCGCTCTCATAGTGGGCATAGTAGTTGGAGAATTGCTCAACATAACGCTCGGTGGCACAGAGGAAGTCAAGCCTAACCCGCTATTAGGTCAAATCATCACGGTTTTTACCGTGCTAACAGATATTTTCCTGCGCCTAGTCAAGATGATTATCGCGCCCTTGGTGATTTCCACACTGGTCGTTGGCATGGCAAAAATGGGTGACATCAATACCGTTGGTCGTATTGGTATCAAAGCGTTGCTGTGGTTTTTCTCGGCATCTTTGTTTAGCTTGTTGTTGGGCATGTTGCTGGTGAATGTATTTGAACCAGGGAGCTCACTGCATATCGACTTACCCACCGTCGGTACCGCAACGGGTTTGCCGGACGTAAAGCCGACACTCAGCACCTTTGCCGCCCATATTTTCCCGAAAAGCGTAGTGGAAGCGATGGCAACCAACGAGATTCTACAAATCGTGGTGTTTTCGGTGTTCTTCGGCGTAGCTTGTGCTTCCTTGGGCGAACTGGCGCAACCGATGGTCAAATTGCTGGACTCATTGGCGCACATCATGTTGAAGGTCACCGGCTATGTGATGCACTATGCACCAGTGGCGGTGTTTTCTGCGATGGCTTCGGTGATTGCACAGCAGGGTATAGGTGTGCTGCTGACTTATGGCAAATTTATCGGAGAATTCTATTTCGGGCTGTTTTTGTTGTGCAGTATGCTCGGTTTTTTTACTTTCCTGTTTCTAGGGCGCAGGATTTTTTCGTTAATCAGCCACATTCGTGAGCCGATGCTGTTAGCGTTCGGTACAGCCAGTAGCGAGAGTGCTTACCCAAAGCTATTGCAACAACTGGAGCGCTTCGGCTGTGACGAAAAGGTTTGCGGCTTAGTGTTGCCGTTGGGTTATTCCTTCAACCTAGACGGAAGCATGATGTACATGACCTTTGCTGTGCTGTTCATCGCCCAGGCTTACGGCATTGACATGCCGCTTGCTGACCAGCTTTTGATGCTGTTGGTGCTGTTGTTCACCAGCAAAGGCGTAGCAGGCGTGCCTAGGGCGTCGCTGATTGTAATCTCTGCTACCTTGTCGATGTTCAATATTCCCGAAGCGGGCTTGTTGTTGTTATTGGGCATCGACCAAATCCTGGATATGGGGCGTAGCGCGACTAACGTATTCGGCAATAGCATGGCATCAGCAGTGATTAGTCGGTGGGAAAAGGCCTTGAAGTAGATGGTTGATTTGCAAAAGGAATCTGTCATGGCGATTGACCTTAACACGCAAGGCAGTAAAAAACTTCACCAAACCCTGTACATCCAAGTCCTAGCAGCAATCAGCCTTGGGATCTTGTTGGGTCATTTTTGTCCTGAATTAGCGATTAATATGAAACCATTAGGTGATGGCTTCATCAAGCTGATTAAAATGATTATCGCGCCTATCATCTTCTGCACCGTGGTGACGGGCATTGCAGGGATGCAAGAGTTGGATAAGGTCGGGCGCGTTGGCGTTAAGGCATTGATTTATTTTGAAGTGGTCAGCACGTTGGCGTTGATTATCGGCTTGCTGGTCGTCCATATCGTCAAGCCTGGTGTGGGTATGAATGTCGATGCCAGTACGCTGGATACCAAGGCTTTGGCGACTTATACGGATGCAGCAAAGATGCATGGCGTGGTCGATTTTCTGCTCAATATCATTCCGACCAGCGTGCTTGATGCGTTCGCCAAGGGCGATATATTGCAGGTGTTATTATTTTCGTTGCTGTTTGGCTTTTCTCTGGCTGCCATGAATGAAACTGGCGCAGAAGTGGTAAGTTTCATCAGTAAGGTTTCACATGCGCTGTTTGGTATCGTCGAGACGATTATGAAATTCGCGCCCATTGGCGCTTTCGGGGCGATGGCGTTTACCATTGGTAAGTACGGTATTGCTTCACTTGTGCCACTGGCATCTTTGATGGGTAGCTTTTATCTGACTTGTTTGCTGTTTATATTTGGTGTGTTAGGTTTGATAGCAAGATTAACGGGTTTCAGCATTGTGCGCTTCATCGTTTACATCAAGGATGAATTGCTCATCGTGCTAGGCACGTCATCATCAGAGTCGGTATTGCCGCGCATCATGGTAAAGCTGGAAAAACTGGGCTGTTCCAAATCGGTTGTGGGGCTGGTTATCCCGACTGGCTATTCGTTCAATCTCGATGGCACGTCCATTTACTTGGCTATGGCGGCACTTTTTGTTGCCCAGGCAACTAATACGTCTTTGACCTTGACGCAGGAATTAACTTTACTGGGCGTATTGTTGTTAACATCCAAAGGCGCGGCGGGCGTTACCGGTAGCGGCTTTATCACGCTTGCCGCTACGCTTTCGACTGTACCGACCATTCCAGTTGCAGGGCTTGCCTTAATACTTGGCATTGACCGCTTCATGTCCGAAGCCCGCGCTTTGACCAACTTAATCGGCAACGGCGTAGCCACGATAGTCGCCGCAAAGTGGGAAAATGAATTGGATTATCAAAAGCTTAATGCGCAACTCAAGGCAAATTCTCCCAGCGATGGCTAAAATTTCCCCCGCGCTTTCGCACAAGCTGATGGCGTTGTATGGCTTGCCACATCTTACCCATTCGATGGTGCTATTGCCGTTAGTGCTGTTTATCCCCTCATTTTACGCCGACGACCTGGGCTTGCCCTTGGCAAGTGTGGGGCTGGCGATTGGGGCTTCACGGTTGTTGGATGTGTTTGTCGATCCCTTTATGGGCATCCTGAGTGACCGCTGGCTTACCCGTTGGGGGCGGCGCAAACCTTGGTTAGTGGTTGGTACGCCGTTATTAATTCTGGCATCTTGGATGGTTTTTGTACCTTGGCAATCGGCATCCGTGGTGTATCTATTTATGTGGTCTAGCTTGCTGTTTTTGTCGTTTACGATTTTTGACTTGCCTTACAAGGCTTGGGGAGCCGAGCTTTCCAGCGATTACAACGAACGCTCGCGCATTGCGGCTTGGCGGGAAGCTTTTGGTGCCAGTGGGTATATCCTATTTCTGCTCATTCTAATGGTGATGGGTTATCTGGGTTATCACGGTAATCGTGAGCATCTTCAGGTGATTGCTTTGTTGGTGTGTGTTGGGTTGCCAATTTTTGTGGCTTTGGCTGTGTCCAAAGTGCCTGAAAAACCTGCGGAAAATCTGAACAATCAAGAGCACATCGGTGGCTGGTCAGGTATAAAGCTGATATTCCGTAATAATGCTTTTGTAAGAACGTTGATTACGCTGGTGCTGTTTGGTACGGGGCTGATAATACAAGCCACCTTACATAAAATGGTATTGAAGCATATTGTTGGACGACCTGAGTTGTTCTCCCCGATGATACTTGCCGAAACCGTGGCATCTCTCGCCTGTTTGCCGCTATGGATAGGGCTTTCTTACAAGTTTGGTAAGCACCGGACGTTGACGCTTGCGGGGCTTTGGATTGGTTTGTGGAGTTTGGCATTGCCTTGGGTTGGTCATGGTGACATCGAACTTTATGTTACTTTGATTATATTGCGCGGCAGTAGTCTGGCATCTATCGTTTTCTTGTCTAGCTCGATAGCTGCCGACGTGGTCGATCAGGATACATTGGCATCTGGTCGGCAAAGGACGGGATTTTTTTTCTCGTTGTGGGGCATGGCAATTAAAATGGCTATCGGTTTGGGTGTGTTTTTGGGAACGTCGCTACCGGCGCATTTTGGTTTTGAGCCTTCGGTAGTTGCTCATAGCATGGATACCGAATACGCCCTGATGCGGATTTATGGCTGGTTGCCTTGTTTTATTATGCTATTGGGATTCCCACTTATGTGGCATTTCCCCATCACTAAGGAAAAACAACAAGAACTGCGTAGCCAAATAGAGGCAAGGCTAAAGTAAGGTGAGATAACATCGTGAGAATTGCCTTAATTAGCGATGCCTGGCATCCTCAAATCAATGGAGTGGTCACGACCTTAACCAATACCGTTGCGGCTTTGCTTAAGTTAGGTCATGAGGTTGAACTCATCACGCCTGATCGCTTTAAAACTTACCCGTGGCCGGGTTACCCTGATGTGGGCATGGCGTTTTTGTGTGGACCGCATTTACGGCCAATTCTCAAAAACTTCAAGCCGGATGCTATTCATTTGGTTACTGAGGGCTCGATTGGTTTTGCGGCTCGGCGTTATTGCCGCAAATTTGGCTATCGATATACCAGCTCCTATCTCAGCCAATTTCCCGAATATTTTAAGCTCCGCACCGGCTTTCCGATGATGATAAGTGAAACCTACCTGCGCTGGTTTCACAGCGAAAGCGCACACGTTATGGTGGCGACGGCATCTTTGGAGCAGGAAATGCAGCAAAAAGGCTACCAACGATTGGCGCGATGGTCTCGCGGTGTCGATACCGAGTTATTTAAGCCGCGCGATAAAGATTTCATCCAAGACTCACGCCCCATTGCCCTATTTACCGGCAGGGCTGCCATCGAAAAAAATATCGAAGCCTTTTTGCAGCTTGATCTTCCTGGCACTAAATATGTCGTTGGAGACGGGCCACATAAAGACGTACTGGCAAAAAAATACCCGAAAGTTCGTTTTACGGGTTATCAGCACAGTGAAAACCTGGCGCGGTTTATGGCTGCTGCCGATGTGTTCGTGTTCCCCAGCCTGACCGATACCTTCGGTGTCGTGCTACTGGAAGCCTTATCCAGCGGCGTTCCGGTGGCAGCTTACCCCGTGCAAGCACCCAAAGGGGTAATCACTGATGATAAAGTCGGGGTCTTAAGTGACAACCTGCAACAGGCTGCGATGACAGCATTGTCGTTAAATCCGCAAGATTGCCGACGTTACGCGCTGGAATACACCTGGGAAAAATGTACGCAACAATTTGTGGATAATCTTGTGCCTATGGTTTGAGAGCGCT
>SHZQ01000133.1 GCA_009695535.1 Methyloglobulus sp. | reverse complement strand
CGGCAATTCTGGCAGTCGGCATGGGTTTACTTAAAGCTGGCGACCATGTGATTTGTTCGCGTGGCGTGTTTGGCAATACCATTCTGCTATTCCAGAATTATTTCGGCAAATTCGGCGTAGAAACGGATTTTGTCGATTTAATCGACACCAACGCGTGGGAAGCCGCTATTAAGCCCAATACGCGGTTTTTATTTCTGGAAACGCCCTCAAATCCACTCATTGAGATTGCAGACATTGAATTATTAGCCACTATTGCACATAAGCATGGCTGTTTGCTGATAGTAGATAATTGCTTTTGTACGCCAGTTTTGCAAAAACCGTTCGCATTAGGTGCGGATATTGTCATTCATTCTGCAACCAAATACATAGACGGACAAGGGCGTTGCGTAGGCGGTGCGGTTATCGCCAGTAACGAGATTATCGAAAAATCGATTTATCCGTATTTACGTACGGGCGGTGCGACCATGAGTCCGTTCAACGCCTGGGTGTTCTTGTCAGGGCTGGAAACTTTGGCAGTAAGAATGAAAGCGCATTGTGACAGTGCGTTTGAATTGGCGAAGTGGCTAGAACAAAGCCCAGCAGTCAGCAAGATACATTATCCTGGCTTGGCTACGCATCCTCAGCATGAGCTGGCGAAACGTCAGCAAAGCCATTTTGGTGGGATAGTCAGTTTTGAGTTACATGGCGGTAAGAAACAAGCATGGAAATTGATAGATGCCACGGAAATGATCTCAATTACTGCCAACTTGGGTGATGTTAAGACCACAATAACGCATCCGGCAACAACAACGCATGGTCGCTTAACGCCTGAAATCAGGGCGCTGGCGGGAATAAAAGATGGATTGGTCAGGATCTCAGTAGGTTTAGAAAGCATAGAAGACATCAAAAGGGATTTAGCACGGGGTTTATAACACAATAGGAAACATCATGGTTTTGGCAATTGTACAAAGTGTATTCGCCGACAATGTTGGGTTACTCAAAAGCGAGGCATCTAAGACCGCTTATCAAGGCATGGGGATAGCGGTTGCGACGGTAATTATCGCTACTTTCTTGGTTTGTTTTGTTGACACAGGCGCGCTTTCGATTGAGGGGGCTTTGGAGAACCCAAAAACATAATATTGCTCTTTGGATATTAAATTGTATGCCCTTTGTGTTTGGAGTTTGGGGGACAGTATTCCAATTCCATGATTGCTCACCATGCAGGAGCAATGATTATGACCAAACCCATGGGCTGCGTACCAAAACGGATGGCTTGGAAAAGCAGACAGCGTATGTGCCAACCCATGATCGACTGACTGATTCGCCCACCAGAGCGTTGTTTTATGATCGCGTAGAAAGGGCGATTAACGCTACCATTTCGACTGATAATCCACCTCGTCGCTTGTCTACCTTGCTGATTGAAATAGAGAATTATAAAGACATTTATGAAGCTCTGGGCAGAAACAGCAGCGACTTAATACTCAAACAAATTTCTACCCGTCTGCAAGGTGTAAGCTTGGAAAGGGATGATATTGCCAAAATCGACAGCAGTGTGTTTAGTGTCTTGTTATCGGCACAATCTGATGTCGGTAGGGCGGAAGAGTTCGCAAAACAAATCCAAAAAACTATGGGAGTGCCTTTCAAGGTTGACGGACTGCAAGTTGCCATACATTCTAATGTAGGTATCGTGCATTTTCCTGGGCATGACAAAGATGTTGACACCCTCGTCCAAAGAGCGGGAGTTGCGCTACGAATAGCGCAAAAAGCCATCAAAAGCTATGCCACATACGAGCCGTCTTTTGACAAGCAGACGCCACTGAGACTTACCTTAATATCGGAATTAAAACATACTATAGAGCGGGAAGGTCTGGAGTTGTTTTATCAGCCGCAAGTCTCGATAAGAACAGCCGAAATCTGCGGTGTTGAAGCCTTACTGCGCCGGAATCATCCGGTACACGGCTTTATTTCGCCGGATGAATTCGTGCCAATGGCGGAGCGAAACAGAACGATCAGAGCATTAACGCAATGGGTGTTGCGGCGCGCATTCAGGGATTGTGCCAACTGGCATAAACAAGGGTTGCCGTTCAAGGTTTCAGTCAATTTATCGGCTAAGGATCTGCACGATACAGAGCTGCCCGATTTAATATCAGGCGTGGCAGTTTCCGCAGGCATTAAACCGGAATGGATCATACTTGAGATTACCGAAGGCTCGGTTATGCCTGATCCGGATAGAGCCTTAGAAGTGATTAAACGGCTATTTGAAATGGGTTTCCAATTTTCAATTGATGATTTTGGAACAGGCTATTCTTCCTTGTCATACCTAAAGAAGCTTCCGTTAGCAGAAATCAAAATTGACAAAGCATTTGTTATGGATGTTTTGAACAGTGAAAATGATGCCTCTATCGTTAAAGCCACCATTAATTTGGGGCATAATCTTGGTCTTTTGGTGGCCGCAGAGGGGGGTAGAAAGCAAAGAAGTTATGTCCAAACTAAGAGAATACGGCTGTGATGTCGCCCAAGGATATTTTTTCAGTAAACCGGTGTCGGTGCAGGACCTTAATCAGTGGATGAGCGATGCACACTGGAAAATTGCTGGTTGATAGCTTTAGAGTCCGAGTAAATCCTTCGATAAACTTAGGAAAGTGGAATCAACATTTGCAGAATTCTGATTACGACGAAGAAAAAAATTGTTAACTTTCTTAAATACTCAAACAGCTATTTCCGCATCAGACAACAGATTATCCAGCTTTTTGTCCCGTTCCAAGGCATAAAGTTCATCAAAACCGCCCACATGAAAATCGCCGATGTAAATTTGCGGTACGGTGCGGCGTTTGGTTTTAGCTAGCATCTCTTCCCGTAGTCCAGCTTTTTCATCGACATTAATTTCCGTGTACTTTAACCCTTTCTGGGCTAGCAAACGCTTTGCCATCACGCAATAAGGGCATATTTTGGTAGTGTAGAGGATGATTTCGGGCATAAGTTGGTTTGTTAAATACTAAAATGTCTATATTTTATAGATAATCCAGAACTTACTCAATTCGGTACAGTGCTAGGGGCATCAATAGTATGGGATAATAAGCGCATGATTTTTCAGTTATTCCCTAGGCGTTCAAATATAGAGTTGGTTCAACAATGAGATGCCCATTTTGCGCTACCCAAGATACACGGGTAATAGATTCCCGATTGGCAAATGAGGGCGACCATGTAAGGCGGCGGCGCGAGTGCGTGGCTTGTAAGGAGCGCTTTACCACGTTTGAAACCGCAGAACTGACCTTGCCGCGCGTGGTAAAACGCGATGGCATCCGTGAACCGTTTGATGAAAACAAGCTCCGTTCCGGCATGTTAAGGGCTTTGGAAAAACGACCCGTCGGCATCGACGATATTGAAGCGGCAGTCAATCGAATCAATAAAGAATTGCTGACCGGCGGCGAGCGGGAAGTGACAGCCCAGGAGCTCGGTGAAAAAGTGATGCGGGAATTGAACCTGTTAGATCACGTCGCGTTTGTGCGCTTTGCTTCGGTTTACCGCAGTTTTCAGGATGTCAGCGAATTTACCGACATGATTGAAGGGTTACAAAAAAACTGACGGGCTAACAGGCCCCATCGTTATAAGCCCTCTCCAAAGGGAGAGGGTTGGGTGAGGGGAAATTGGATAGGCTATACTTCTTAAATTCACATTCAAGGTCAGATAGTGGCTCAATGACAGCGCAACAAGACCAGCAAGATGCCGAATTCATGGCACGAGCCTTATATCTGGCGCGGCAAGGCTTATACACGACCGATCCAAACCCAAGAGTAGGCTGCGTGCTGGTCAAAGACGGGCGGATTATTGGCGAAGGTTGGCATAAACAAGCGGGTCTTCCCCATGCCGAAATTGAGGCGCTGAACAATATAAAAGAAGACACAAATGGCGCGACAGCCTACGTAACATTAGAGCCTTGCAGCCATCACGGCAGGACTCCGCCGTGTTGCGAAACATTGGTAAAAGCAGGAATTAAAAGGGTCGTTGCTGCTATGCAAGACCCTAACCCAAAGGTTTCAGGAAATGGTTTTGCTTATCTTAAAGCCGCAGGTATTGAAGTAAACTGTGGTGCGCTGGAAGAAGATGCTCGTGTATTAAACCGAGGTTTTATACTACGGATGACCCAAAACCGCCCTTTTGTCCGCAGCAAACTGGCGATGAGCCTGGATGGTCGTACCGCGATGGCATCGGGCGAAAGTAAATGGATTACATCGCCAGAGGCGAGGGCGGATGTGCATCGCTTACGGGCGGAAAGCTCGGCGATATTGACCGGAATCAACACCGTGCTTGCGGACGCCCCGTCCTTAACGGCGCGGATAGATAAAGAAGTCGTCCAACCGATTAGGGTGGTGCTGGATTCCAAGCTGCAAATGCCGCCGATGGCAAAGATGTTGGGTTTGCCGGAACGGACAATAATTTTAACTTGTAAACATCCCAGTACCGTTCGTCCTGAGCTTGTCGAAGGACATAAAGAAAAACTCCAAAAACTACAAAATTTAGGCGCTGAGGTTTATCAATTACCTGAAAACCAAGGCCGACTTGACCTTATCGAAGTGATGAAATTTTTGGCCGGACAGGAAATCAATGAAGTGTTAGTTGAAGCGGGTGCGATACTGAACGGCGCTTTACTGGCAGAAAATTTGGTTGATGAGTGGATTATCTATATGGCACCGAAAATATTGGGCGATCAAGGAAAAGGCTTGTTTCATCTGCCTAATATGAATAGGTTGGTCGATTGTAAGGAAGTGAATTTTAAAGACACTATGCGAATTGGAAAAGATTTAAAACTTAGCCTAATAAAAAATTGGATAAATTAACTAATCTAGAGTTAAGGATAACACTATGAAAAAGAAAATATTAGTTGTGGTAACAGGTTTTGAAAAATACCCTGATCTAAATCGGGCAACAGGCCTTTGGCTTGGTGAAGTTGTTCATTTTGCTAAAAAAATTGAAGCGGCAGGATATCAAGTTGATTATGTAAGCCCAAAAGGAGGCTACACGCCCATCGATCCGCATAGTTTGGCGATGGCGGATTCAACGGACTGGGAATGGTATCTGAACAAGGCGTTCATGAATAGACTCGGCGCAACTTTACTGCCAAGTTCTATAAATGCAGATGACTATTGTGCTATTTACTATGCTGGCGGTCATGGTGTGATTTGGGATTTTCCAGATAATGAAGAATTACAAGTCATTGGCCGGAAAATCTATGAAAATGGTGGAATAGTCTCATCTGTATGTCATGGTGCGGTCGGTTTGCTTAATATTAAGTTGTCGGAC
>SHZQ01000132.1 GCA_009695535.1 Methyloglobulus sp. | reverse complement strand
GTATTTTTGCACATTATCTTATTAATGGTTGATTGACTGCTTTGTATAACACAGTCGATAGGGCTGTTTTCAATACAGGCCGAGGTCAAGTTTGATTGGTCTCGACCTTAGTAAAATCCAGGGAAACATTGATTCATTCAATGTTTCCCTCACGTTTTATTTATATCAAATAAGCTTAAGTTGCTTTGTGTTGCCGCTCATCATTTGGCGTTGCCCAGCTTTTTTCTAGTGACAGCTGATGACTAATAAGACGAATATCAGCGATGCGCTCCTTAATCGGCGAATGCTGATTTGCATATTCACGGGCTTTAGTTCCGGCTTGCCGCTATTTATCCTGATAAGCCTAGTGCCTGCATGGTTACGTACGGAAGGTGTAGATTTAAAGTCTATTGGTCTGTTCGCGCTGATCCAATTGCCATTCACCTGGAAATTCCTGTGGTCGCCGCTATTTGACCGCTACGCTCCCCCCTTGGGTCGGCGGCGAGGTTGGTTAATCATTGCTCAAGTCGCTTTATTGCTGATTATTCCGGCATTCGGTTATTTGCACCCCAAGCCGGACTTATGGGCTATCGCTTATTTGTCCGTCATTGTCGCGTTTTTTAGTGCGTCGCAAGATATTGTGCTGGATGCGTATCGCCGTGAATTGCTGTTAGAAGACGAGCTCGGCTTAGGTAACGCCATCCATGTGAATGCATACAAAATTGCTGGTTTGGTGCCGGGGGCCTTTTCCCTGGTATTGGCTGACCATTTGTCATGGGATATAGTGTATATCGTCACTGCTTTATTCATGCTGCCCGGTATTCTTATGACGCTTTGTGTCAATGAACCGGAGCTTAAGGGCGCTCCTAAAACCCTTAGAGATGCTGTGGTAGAGCCTTTTGAAGAATTCCTCAGTCGTGGTTTAAAGCCTGCGTTGTTGATATTAGCTTTCATCTTTTTTTACAAGCTGGGCGATAGCATGGCGACGGCATTGGCAACGCCTTTTTATCTCGACATGGGTTTCAGTAAAACCGAGATTGGCTTGATTGCCAAAAATGCGGGTCTATGGCCTAGCGTTATCGGTGGCTTGTTAGGCGGAATTTGGATGATCCGCTTAGGTATCAATCGTGCTTTATGGATATTTGGTGCAGTGCAGATGATTGCCATACTAGGCTTTGCTTATCTAGCGATGGTTGGGCATAGCTCCCTTTGGCTGGCTGTAGTAATCGGTGTTGAAGCCTTAGGCGTAGGCTTGGGGACATCGGCTTTTGTGGCTTTCATAGCGCGTGCCACGCATCCGCTTTATACCGCCACTCAATTCGCTCTATTCACCAGCCTTGCCGCTGTTCCGCGTACCTTCGCTAATGCCGCCACGGGTTATATGGTGGAATGGGTAGGGTGGAAAAATTTTTTCTTGATTTGTTTTTTTATTGCCATTCCAGGGATGTTGCTATTGTTTAAGGTCGCGCCGTGGAATGAAAAGGATTAAATGCTTAAAGATACCGATGACATGAGGAAAATATCGTGAAAACCTCTCCAAATTGAGAATAATGTTAGATGTGAGTTAAACAAACTTTTGGCTACAAATGCGTCGAAAGTGAAACTCCGTTGCGGGGAATATGGGCCATTACATGAATTCGACCTTTACGATGAGGGAAAAATTATTGGTGGTATAAGCACGTCGCCTTAGTTTAGCAAACCAAAGGACAAGAAACCACCAACTGGAAATACGGCAGGACAGGATAGGGCGGCAACCAAGTTATTGTGGCTGGTACTTTGGCATGGATCAGAGAGAAGGTTGCATATTCTTACTGATAATGAGATGGCCAAACGATTGTTCAAAAAATTTTCAGATGCAAATTTTCCGAAAAATGTTGAAATCCATCATTTTGATTTGCACAATAAAACACTCTGCCATGTTGGTACGTTATGCAACAGGGAAATAAGCAACTGCTTTCCACCTTTGTAATGATGAAGCAAAACACTACAGACCATAATCCACAATAAGCGGCGCATGGTCTGAAAACCGCTCGTCCTTATAAATGCTGGTTGATTTAATCTTGCCTTTAAGTGCGGCACTGACGATTTGGTAATCAATCCGCCAACCCACATTTTTTGCCCAGGCTTGGCCTCGGTTTGACCACCAAGTGTATTGGTCTCCTTCTTGGTTAATTTCCCTGAACGCATCCAGCCATTGTTCGTTGGTTAACAGTTGATCTATCCAGGCGCGTTCTTCCGGCAAAAAACCGGAGTTTTTTAAGTTGCCGCGCCAGTTTTTTAGGTCAATCTCTTTGTGGGCAATGTTCCAGTCCCCACAGATAATATAGTTTCGCCCACTCGCCGCACAGGTTTCAAGATAAGGCATAAAGCGATCCATAAAGCTGAATTTAATGGCTTGCCGTTCTTCGCCGGATGAACCAGAGTGCAGATAAAGCGAGATGACGCTTAGGTTAGCGAAGCGGGCTTCTATAAAGCGACCTTCTGCGTCAATATCTGACCAGCCGATGCCTTTAATGACTTCCAACGGTTGTTTTTTGCTGTAAATAGCGACACCGCTGTAGCCTTTCTTTTCCGCATCATGATAAAAACAGTGATAGCCCTGTGGACAAAAAACGGCTAAATCGAGTTGGTGTAGCTGTGCCTTGGTTTCTTGCAGACATACGATGTCTGGCTGTTGGGCTTGCATCCAGGGGAAAAAATTTTTGCGTTCTGCTGAACGAATACCGTTTACATTTAGGGTAATGATGCGCATGGGATAATTTTGAGGTTGCGGTTTAATGATGAAAAACGTATTATATCGGGTTAAATTACAAGAAAGTTACCTTACCAGCGGATTAGGCTATGAAACCAGAAATACATCCTGAATATAAACAAATTACTGTGACCTGCGGTTGCGGCAATACTTTTACAACCGGCTCGGTGCTAACAAAGGATTTGCAAATAGAAGTTTGTTCTTCTTGCCATCCTTTTTATACCGGTAAACAACGCGTTGTTGATACCGCTGGTCGTGTTGATAAATTCCGTAAAAAATACGGAAAATAAGGTTTTCAGAAGTTACTTTTTGGAGGTTCTTATTCGGCAATGCTCTGAATAAGTCCTTCGACAGGCTTTCTTCGATAAGTTCGGACGATTCGTGACGTTTTTCTGACCATGAAAGTAATCAATCGGTCATCAGCATCTTGGTAATGACTAGCACTAAAACAGTGCTTCCACTAGCTTTTCCTTGGTTAAACGCTTGGTTGCTTCAGTAACAGCTTTTTTGGCGACTGGAATTGGGGCTAGTTTCTTAAGTACAACGCCCTTTTGGATATATTCCGCATCTTTTTTGAAAACGTCATTGGGTGGTACAAAAGTTGCGACTGGCGTGTTTTTTAGAGCAGTCCGCATATACTCTATCCACATCGGCAATGCTGCCGCTCCCCCTGTTTCATAATGCCCCAGCGGTTTAAAGTTATCGTAACCCACCCAGACTGATGCGACGTGCGTCGGCATGAAGCCATTAAACCAGGCATCACGTTGGTCATTTGTTGTACCTGTTTTTCCTGCCAAATCACTACGTCCTAGAGCTCTGGCATCTGTTGCTGTTCCGAGTTTTATCACATCCCGCATTAACGAATTCATGATGAAATTAATCCCAGGTGATATTATTCTAGTAGCTTGATTTTGTTCTGTTTTAGAGGTATTTTTGCACGTGTAACAGGCGGTTTTTGGATTGGCCTGAAAAATTATTTTACCCTCGCTGGACTCAATCTGTTCAATAAAATAGGGATCTACTAGAAAGCCGCCGTTGGCAAATACTGCATACATCCTGGCCATTTGCAGGGGTGATGCGTAGCCGCTGCCTAATGCGAGCGATAAGCCGGGAGGTAGTTGCTCCTTCGTAAAGCCAAAGCGTAAGCCAGTTGCAATCCCTTTGGCTATGCCCATTTCCTTCAATAGTTGAATGGCAACCATATTTCTCGAAAAGGTCAGGCCTTTTCTAAGGCTGGTCGGGCCGTAGAATTTTTTGGTGGAGTTTTCGGGCTTCCATATTCTTCCTAGACTTGTGTCGTATATTGCCAAGGGTGCGTCATTTATCATGCTGGCGGCGGTGTAGCCTTGTTCTAGGGCGGTGGTGTAGATAATCGGTTTAAAGCCGGAGCCGGGCTGTCTTTTGGCTTGAGTTGCACGGTTGAATTTGTTCTTATTGTATTCAAAGCCTCCAACCAATGCCAAAACTGCACCACTAGAGGGATTCAACGAGACAAAAGCACCTTCAACTTCAGGGACTTGTGTCAACATCCAGATGCCTTTTTTCGAGAGCCTTACCCGTATAGGCGCGTTAACAGTGAGCTGTTTTTTGGCTTTGACGATTGCCCATTTGCTATTCTTCCAGGGAATATCGATGGCTTTACCATTGTAGAGTGTTGCTTCGATGCCATTATTGCTCATGGATGTGACTGTAGCAGCCAGCGCATCCCCAATCACGGGACTGGTACGAATAGGCGTTTCTTTGCTCTCGTCGGTAGCAGGCTTCTTGGTGCGATAGCCGTGGCGTTCATCATAAGAATGTAATGAGTTCCACAACGCTTGTTCTGCTGCTTTTTGCAGTGATGAATCAATAGTGGTATGGATTTTTAGTCCCAATGTATAAGCATCTTCGCCATATTTTTCATAAGCGTACTGCCTGACCATTTCTGCGACGTGAGGGGCTGATACATCGGATGAATGATATTGCAGTTTCGCTGTTGAAGCCTCGCTAGTGGCGGTTTCAAAGTCGGCTTGAGAAATATAATTAAGTTCTAGCATCCGTTGCAGAACGTAATTGCGCCGTTCAATGGCGCGATCTTCGTTGGTAATTGGATTGTAAGCAGAGGGTGCTTTAGGCAAACCAGCAATCATGGCTTGTTCTGCCAGTGTTAAATTCTTTAGCGATTTGCCGTAGTAAGTCTGTGCCGCTGCTGCGATGCCATACGCACTATGCCCCATGTAAATTTGATTCAAATACAGCTCAAGAATCTTGTTTTTTGGGTATTCTTGTTCAATTTTTAAGGCGAGTATGATTTCTTTCAGCTTGCGGGTGTATGTTTTTTCATTGGAAAGCAAGAAGTTACGCGTTACCTGCATGGTAATGGTGCTACCGCCCTGCTTTTTCTTTCCGGTTACTAACAGTTGAATGCCCGCCCTAATCAGGCCTTTGTAGTCAACGCCAGAATGCTCAAAAAAGCCGTCATCTTCGGAAGCAACAAACGCATTAATAAGTTGTTTGGGAACGTTTTCGATTTTGACGGGAATGCGTTTGTTACCACCAAATTGGGCAATTAAAACCTT
>SHZQ01000014.1 GCA_009695535.1 Methyloglobulus sp. | reverse complement strand
GTCACCCATTTTGCTGGCGATTCACCCACCTTATTAGCCGTCATATAAAACCAAATACCAATGCCGAGTGCGGCCAGTTTTGCTAAAAGTAACATGCTTTCTCCTCTCCAAAGTAATTATGATAAATTTATTGAAATTCAGCCTACGGCTTGAATTTTACAATTATTAATGAATTTATTCACTTACTTGTTATCCTATTTCTTTATCTTTACAGCACTACTTATATTACCTCAACTTTACCTGCCAAAACCGGAAGAGACTTTTGCGAAAAATAACTAAATATGTGTTAGTTGGCTGCTTTGCATTTCTATTAGTCCTCGTCATTGCTGTTTGCCTAATACCTTTTATGGTTAATCCCAATGACTATAAAACCGATATTGCAGCTTTGATTAAAAATAAGGTCGGACGTGATGTCGCGTTTGAGGGTGATATTACGGTGTCCGTATTCCCTTGGGTAGGCTTGAAAACTGAAAAAATGCTGATTAGCAATAAGTTGGGGTTTCAAGATCTGCCATTTATTACCGTTGCTAAAAGTGACATTAAAGTTAAGTTGCTGCCCTTGTTGTCGCAGAAATTCCAAGTGAATACCATTGCTTTAGAGGGCTTGACGTTAAATTTGGTAAAGGATAAGCAAGGTGTAAGTAATTGGGCTGATTTAGTTGCACCCAACCCACCTGCGCCTTCTGATGCTCCCACAGCCGCAGCAAAACCCGATACCCAAAATATCCAACCCCAATCCGCGCTGGCAGCACTGACTGTAGGTGGTGTTGCTATAAATAATGCTCAGGTGAATTGGGATAATCAACAAACAGGGGAGCGTCTGGAGCTAAAGAACATCCATTTCACAAGCGATAAGTTTAGCTTTGGTGGGCCTGTAAAAGTCGATTTGGCGATGGCTGTTTCCGGTAAGGCTGTAAAGTTTCCTGGAGACGTAAAATTAACAACAGCTTTGCGTGCTGATGAAAAACTGGATAATTTTGTGTTTAGCGATAGCCATCTGGAATGGCTGGGAAACAATAAATTAAAGTCTGGTCAGTCATTAGCCGTCACGATTACCGCACCCAATGCAGCCGTCAACGTTACCCAACAAACGTTTAAGTTTTCGGGTTTGCAACTGCAATCTGGTGATCTTAAGCTTGCAGCCGAAATCACTGGCGAGCAGTTCTTAGATAAACCAACTTTTCAAGGCTCTGTCGTTGCTACGCCGTTTAATCCTAGTGTGGTTTTAAAACAATGGGATATTACTCTTCCAAAGATGAATGATGCCAAAGCATTGAGCAATTTAGGTACAAATTTTGATTTCAAGGCAAATCCTGAGCAAATCGAATTGACCAACTGGGAGGTCACTTTGGATAACAGCCACGGCACGGGTTCTGTGACGATTAAAGATTTTACCAATTCTGCATTTTTGTTTGATGTTGTTGTGGATGCGATTGATGTTGACCGTTACTTAGCACCGTCAGAAAAATCAAGCAAACCTCTAGTAAGCCCTGGTATGGCTTTTGCCGCTGGGACGTTCAGCTTGCCGTTGGACTGGCTTAGAAAGCTGGATGCAGAAGGTAAGCTGGCGTTGGGCAAGATGGCTTTCAATAAGATGACACTGCAAGATATGCGCTTAACGCTTAGTTCAAAAAAAGGTATCGTTAAAGTCGAGCAAACCGCGAAGCAATTTTATCAGGGTAGTTATTTAGGGAATCTTAATGTTGACATCCGTGCAGAAAAATCGACTTTAGCGTTGGATGAGAAAATGACCAATATTCATCTTGAACCCTTCCTAAAAGCCATCAAAGGAGATGCTATGATGGGTGGAATTGTCACCTTATCAACTCAGTTGCACGGGCAAGGTAGTGAGCTAAAAGAAATCAGATCAAACCTGGCTGGGAAGGTAGATTTTTTTTTAAAAGACGGTTTTATAAAGGGTTTCAATCTGCAAAAAATGGTTGAAAACGGCAAACAATCGGTCAAAGGTGGCGCGTTACCCGTAGATTCACAGCATGACCAAACCAATTTCTCCGAAATCAAAGGTACGGCAATCATCAACAAAGGCTTGCTGCAAAATGACGACCTTATTGCTAACGCTGCAAAATTACGTAGCACAGGTAAAGGCACTGTCAATCTTAATACAGAGGGTGTGGATTACAAAATAATGATTAAACTGCTTAAGACGGCAGCGACGACTACCACGCCTGAACAGGTTCACGACACGCCTATCGGCATACATTTAGGCGGCACATTCAGCAAGCCCACTTACACCGTGGATGTGGCGGCATTATTAACCGATAAGAACAAGGCAAAAATAGAACACTTTCTGGACAAAAACAAAGTAAAAATTGATAAGCTAATGGACAAGCTGGATAAGAAGCTTGGTCCTGGGGTTGGTGATTTGCTGAAAAAGATTTTTTAGTAGCAAAATAGCTAGTCATGAATCCAGCAACATTTCAGCAAAACGTGTTGGCTTGGTTTGACCAGCATGGTCGCAAAGATTTACCTTGGCAACAAAACATTAGCCCTTACCGGGTTTGGCTTTCTGAGATTATGCTCCAGCAAACCCAAGTTGCCACGGTCATCCCGTATTTCCAGGCATTCATTGCCAAGTTTCCTGACGTGGACAGTTTAGCAAGTGCTCCAGTTGATGAGGTATTACAGATGTGGTCGGGTTTGGGTTATTATGCCCGTGCGCGTAACTTGCACAAAGCGGCGCAGCTTATTGATAAGAAAGGTAGATTTCCAGATACATTGGACGAACTCACTGCATTGCCAGGCATAGGTCTATCGACAGCAGGCGCTATTTTGAGCATTGCCTTCAATAAAAGTCATCCCATTCTTGATGGCAATGTAAAACGAGTATTAGCGCGGTATAAGGCGATTGCTGGTTGGGCGGGCAATAGCCAGGTAAGCAAGCAGCTTTGGGAGATCAGTGCTAATCTCACGCCAGATATGCGTGTGACTGATTACACCCAAGCCATGATGGATTTAGGGGCGACAGTCTGCACTCGCAGTAAGCCAGCTTGTCGGAGTTGTCCACTTGCGACGGCATGTTTAGCATGGAAAACTGATACCGTAGCTGATTTTCCAACGCGAAGGATGACAAAAAAATTGCCCGTCAAGCAATTGGTGTTTTTGCTATTACACAATAATCAGCAGGTAATGTTGGAGAAAAGACCGCCTATCGGAATCTGGGGTGGGTTATGGAGTTTGCCAGAGTTTACTAACGAAAATGATGCCTTAAATTGGTGCATTCTCAATAATATAGCCATAGATTATCGAAAATCCTATAATAAGCAACGACATACATTTTCGCATTACCACTTGGATTACACCCCATTAGTGATTGAAACTAATAGCACAATGGATTTTATCCAGGAAGATGGTCGAGTTAACTGGTATAACATTCAACAAATCAAGCAACTAGGGCTTTCCGCACCTATTAAACTGCTACTGCAACAACACTTCAAAGGAGAATAAGAATGGCTCGATTAATTAACTGCGTGAAATTAGGCAAAGAAGCCGAAGGCTTAGATGAACCGCCTTTTCCTGGTCCGAAAGGTCAGGAAATATTTGAGAAAATATCCAAGCAAGTCTGGAAAGATTGGCTAAGTAGGCAAACCATGTTAATCAATGAAAATAAATTGGCGAGTTATGATCCGCAAGCTAGGTCTTTTTTAGCAGAGGAAAGGAATAAGTTTTTGTTTGAAGGCAACAACGACATGCCGCAGGGTTATGTGCCACCGAAAGCCTAATGCAAGGCGCTTTGATGCTTTGATCCAAATAAATCGTGTTTTGCTGTTATAGATTTGGGTTTGTGAAGTTTTAACTACCGTTCGCCTTGAGCTGTCGAAAACTTATGTGCTTCGACAAACTCAGCGCGACGGTTCAAACATTAAAATACCGAATCAATAAGTTAAGCGCATTTGCATAAGGTCACATCTAAAACCCCAAATCGCTTTTTTCATGGGGACTGCCTACAAGGATGTAGGTATTCAATGCAGGGCGGTGGCATTATTCCTGCGTTTGCTGCGTTCAGTATTTCTTTATTGTCATTAGGATTCAATTTCCGCTTCATCCGGTAAGAAACCGCCAGCTTGCATACTCCACAATCGATGATACAAGCCTTGCCGAGCCAAGAGTTGGCTGTGTTCGCCATCTTCGACAATACTTCCCTGATCAAACACTAAAATCCGATCCAAATGGGCTATCGTAGACATGCGGTGTGCAATGGCAATAACCGTTTTACGACCCATAGCGCGATCCAGGTTTTCTTGGATGGTCTTTTCAGTGATTGAATCCAAGCTAGAAGTAGCTTCATCCAAAATAAGGATGGGTGCATCTTTTAAAATCACCCGCGCAATCGCAATTCGCTGACGTTGACCGCCGGATAATTTCACTCCGCGCTCACCTACCAAAGCACTATAGCCTTCAGGCATGTTGCGAATAAATTCATCGGCATGTGCCAAACATGCCGCAGTTTTGATGGCCTCATCGTCAACCTCCAAGCGACCATAGTTGATGTTTTCTTTCAGGCTGCGATGGAACAAGCTAGGGTCTTGCGGAATTAAACTCACCTGTTCATGCAGCGAATCTTGCAGAACCTGGGCAATGTCCATGCCATCGATTAGAATCTGCCCGCTTTGCGGCTCATAATTTCGCAGCATTAAACCGACAAAAGTCGATTTACCAGAACCTGAAAAGCCGACGAGCCCTACTCGCTGCCCAGGCTCAATCACAACATTAAAATTGTCGAAAACGAGTTGTTTAGGGTCGTAACCGAAACACACATTACGGAATTCAATACGACCTTGGGTGATTTTAAGGGGTAATGCACCGTGTGCATCCACAATCTCGTGCGGTTGTACGATGGTATCCAAGCCATTGGCGATATTGCCCACATATTCAAAAAACTCCAAAAACCGCCGAGATAGGTTACGCGCATCACTAATGATTAATAAAGCCAGCCCAATGCACATGGTGAAATCACCCACGCCAATCAAACCGCTGTCCCACAAGGTCAAGGCATAATAAACCGTACCTACTTTCAATAACGCAGCGGATATAAATTGAAACCAGCGCACTCGCTCCATATACCAAAACGTGCGGCGTGCGGTCTGCACTTCCGTTTCCAAAAAACCGTCCAGATATTCCCGTTCAAACTGTAACCGTGCAAACAATTTCGCATTCAGAATATTGGTGACCGAATCGACAATCTTGCCATTCACCTGGCTACGAGTCGCCGCATAACTCTGTGCATAAGGTCGGCAGCGCGTTGCCAACCAATAGGAAAGCAATACGTAGACCAACACCCAGCCAGCGACCATAAAGCCTAAGCCCTGGTGTACCTTTAATAGTAGGGAAGTAGAGACGGTAAAGGTGATCAATATCGGCCAAAAGTCGCATAGCACCGTCCAGACTGTGTGGTTGACGCTCATTGCCGTTTCGCTAATTCGATGGGCTAAAGCACCCGAAAAATGACTGCCAAAATAACGCGGTGCATGGTATTGCAAATAGGCATAAAGAGTTTTGGTCGTGCGCTGGCGCAAACGTGGCCCTATGATTATCAATACGGCACCACTGGCGCGACTAAACAGTATTTCTGCCAGATTTAACCCTGCCAATAGCAGCAAAGGATAATGCAAGTTCTGCAATACTGCCCCAGCCGGACTTTGGGCAACACCGTCCATAATCGCTTTGATAGCATAGGGTACTAGAATGCTACCGACTGCTTGCCCAGTCTCAAAAATTAACATCAATAGCATCAGCCCCCGAAAGCGGGCTAAACAGAATAAAATGAACTTAACGATACTCGTGGGCAAAGAAGGTGCGTCTGCTGCTCGTTGGAAAGGCGCATTTTTGGGCATAGTTCAAGCAATATCGGAGAAATATTTGGGATTATACTGGATAGCAATAGCATCCAGCGCTAGTAAAGCCGGAGCTGGTTCTAGCTTTAATGATATAAGAGAATCTTTGCACAATCCTTTGGCAAGCTTACTACCACATATCTAGGACGAACGGCAATATATTTAAGGTTCTTTAAATATCCCTCAATAAACAATTTTGTCTAGATGTCTCCATTAATTTTCTGAAAATCAGTGATAGCTTCGAGAAGCAATTTTTCCTGGCTTATGTCGGGCAACTGATTTTGACCACATTGTTCTAAGGCATTAATTATGAAAGCAATCGTTAGCACATTGGTATCGACTGCTGGTTGATAAACATCGCCCTCTTCTTCGGGGATGTTAAATTCGACTAGGATATGGCTTGCCGTGAGATTTCTTAAAATTGGCTGGATAATGGCGATAGGTATAAGTAGTCTTGCTGCTATGTCATCTGCTGTTAAGGGTTGATTCAGATGGCCAAATTTTTTATTAACAAATGAGTAGCTTGCAAAGCAATGATTTTTTGCAGGGAAAAACTGATGTTGGAAAAGCGATTATTGTTTCGGTAGTTTTCATAATATTGCAGAAAAATGCTACCTCACAACCAAATAGGACGATCATCCAACCTATTTGCAACCAGACCACAAATAAGGGAATCGCGGCAAAACTGCCATAAATGGCGTTATAGTTGGACACGCCGATCTGCAATCCGATGTAGGTCGTCTGCAACAAATCCTACAAAATACCTGTTACCATGCCAGCAATTAGATCTGCTCGGAAACTGATTTTATGGTTAGGCATAAAATCAAGGTAAAGGTAAATAAGCCAATCATCAGCAGCAAAGGCAGTAAACCCAGGGCTTTTATGAGCAGCGACGCGCCAAATTTTGGCAATTCAATAAGGGTGATTAACCACGTTATCTTGGTATTAAGCAGTACCGTAATACTGCTGGACGCAATTAAAATGATGGGTGCTAACAACATAAGCGATAAATAATCGCTGAATTTACGGCTGATTGAGCGATTTTTGCCGATTTTCCAGATATGGTTGAAGGATTCTTTCAATATTGCCAATAAGGCTGATTATCGTCCAAAACAGCACCACGATTCCAATTCCTGCAACTACTCCGCCTTTCGTGCTGTCGAGCAGGTTTTGGGCAAAGTTTATGGCTTTTAATACCAGATCATCTTGCTGGTGTGCTTGCTCTATCAAGCGCTCAGTCAAGGTTTTTTCAAAACCGAAACCTTTGGCAATCCCAAGCAGCATGGTAATAACCGGAACGATAGACAACAAACTATAAAGTGTTAATGCGGATGCCCGTAGTAGACACAAGTCACGGGTAAATCCTTGAGCAGATAAGAGTGCAATTTTTAGCTATTTAATGAGTGCCGCTTTAAAAGGCGGCAGTTTTTGCTCGTGTAACAGCCAAATTTCGTCTTTACAAAAACTGATTATATTATGTTTCATAAGCTGTTTTTATGGGCTTGGATAACAAAATATGCCGCGAGGTCTCAAATTTCCTGTTTCAAGCTATTTTTCGGCAACTTTATAGCTATCAAAAAAGTTAGTATAAACAACAACCCAGCCAAGGTTTGCATAGCCATAACAGGGTCAACCAGTTGTGCGGTGGCATAAGTGTAAGCACCAACGGCGAGCAGCATAGCAAGGTTCTGGAAGAAATTTTGTAGAGCAACCGCACTGCCACTGCCGATGCTGTGTTGCCCCAGCTCCTGTAATGCAGCATTAATTGGCACGATAAACATGCCGCCCATCATCCCGATAACAAATAGCATACATCGTGCTGGCATCAAGCTGTGAGTAAAGCTTAAGATGCCAATAAACACGGCCATGATGTAGGCAGGCATTCTGACGCGACGTAAGTGTTCTAGCGGTATCAGGCGCGGAACGATGGCAGAACCCGCGATAATTCCAATCGCTAAAAATAAAGTCAGTTGGGCTATTTCAGTCGCATTTTTTGACATCAATACTAAGGGTGCCCAAGCGACAATTATCACCCGTAAAGTAGCTGCCGATGCCCAAAATAATGACGCGCCCAATATAGCGAAACGCGAACGTGGTGTGGTGAAAAATTGACCGATTTGTTTTACGAACTCAACAAGTTGGGGTGACGTTAGTGGTGCTTTAGCAATACGTACCGGTAAAAATAAGGTAAAACAGGCGGAAGCTATAAACAATGCTATCGTTAATCCCAATGCAATTGTGACTGAGTAATCCGCCAGTTTCGCGCCCACCACCATGCCTAATAAAATGGCGAGAATGGTCGAGCCTTCAATCCAGCTATTGGCTTTCACCAAAAATTCATGACCAGCAAGTTCAGGCAGAATGCCGTATTTGGCAGGGCTATAAATCGCCGCACCCACGCCGACAATACAATACGCAATAAGTGGCTCGACCTTGCACAGCAATAGTCCTGCACCCACCGCCTTAATCAAATTGGCGATAATCAACACCCTGGATTTGGCTTGGTTATCGGCAAAGCCACCTACCCATGGTGCAAGTACCACAAACGCGATCAAAAATGCACTTTGCAAAGCTGGCACGTACCACGTTGGTAAGTCATGCGAGTGCATGATCATTGCTATTACGGTGAATAAAATGGCATTATCGGCAAATGCAGACAAAAACTGGGCGATCAATAAAGGGTAGATTTGTTTGTTCATGATGATACTTTAGATGCTTTTTAAGATATTGCCTAAGGTTGCTATTACGAATGGAATGGCGCATCAGGTGTAAACTGGAATAATCAAGCAACGCAATTGGTAAAAAATTTTAATGGGGCTGTATGACTAGCGTACTATTATTTTTAACGGTTTGCTTTTTGGCTTTCTCCAGTGGTGCAAACGATAACTTTAAGGGCGTTGCGTCGTTGTTCGGCAGCGGCGCGGCAAGTTACCGAGTTGCACTGACTTGGGCGACAATAACTACATTGGTGGGTTCTTTGTGCGCTTTATTTCTAGCGCAAACCTTACTAATCAAATTTTCCGGGAAAGGATTAGCGCCAGATGAACTGACGCAATCCATCCCTTTTATAACAGCCGTTGCCGCAGGTGCAGGCATGACGGTTATCTTGGCTACCCGCCTGGGTTTTCCCATATCGACTACGCACGCGTTACTGGGTGCGCTAACGGGAGTACTTTATTGGCGACGGGGGCGATCAAATTTGCCGCAGTAGGTACGAGTTTTGTTTGGCCCATGCTGTTAAGCCCTGCGGTTGCTGTGCTATTAGCCAGCCTGATTTATACAAGTTTCCGGCAAATCCGTAAGCGTAAAGCCATCAGCAATCTATTGTGCCTCTGCGTGGAAAACGAACCGGCAGTAGCTGCATCCTGTTTCGTGGCAAACTCAGGCGCTTTGGTATCAGGACAAAATAGTTCGCTTATTATTGATAATAAAACGGTTTGTGCTGACCGTTATGCTGGGGTAATTTTCGGATTCGACTTAAAAAAAGTGATGGATGCCCTGCATTTTTTCAGTGCAGGTGCGGTTTGTTTTGCCCGTGGCTTAAATGACACACTCAAAATTACCGCTTTGTTATTATTAGCACCTGAATTTAATTTACAAGCCAAAATTGCGTTGATCGCCGTTGTCATGGCGGTAGGTGGTTTGCTAAATGCGCGACGCGTGGCAGAAACCATGAGCCATAAAATCACCAGCATCAGTCACGGCCAGGGTTTATCCGCCAATTTAACGACCGCATTGCTGGTTATCTTCGCTAGCAAACTGGGCTTGCCCGTTTCAACTACCCATGTTTCGGTTGGTGCTTTGTTTGGTATTGGGTTGACTACAAAAAACGTCAATAACCGTATGATGGCTACCATTTTGCTGTCCTGTTTGTTAACACTACCTTGTGCGGCGTTGTGTGCAGCGGCGGTGTTTGCGGTTCTCAACACTTATGCGGGTGGTATCTAATTATTGCTTTGTACGATTAGGCGCGTTGGATAAACCAATGGAGCATTTCTAACCTAATCATCCGCATCCTCATAAATATCGCCAGACTTATCCGATTTACCGTCTTCCAGGTTGTCATCAATGGTGTCAAAAACCCTATTGATGACCAAGTCTGTGACGGCAGGATAGTTGATTTTGCCTGTTGCCAGTAAGGGAATGCTGTCCACAGTCAGGATTTTCTTGGGCAAGCCGATGGCTGCAACCCCGGGCGAAGCGGCTGCAAGAAATTGTGTCGTCGCGTCTTTCTGGGTAGTAAGCAAAACCACCAGTTCGCCTTTGCGGGCATCGGGTATGCTGCTTGCAGCGTGTAGTGCGTTTGGCCAGGCGTGGGTGGCGAGTTGTTCCACTGCGGTTAAAGACACCATTTCTCCACTGACTTTGGCAAAGCGTTTGCTACGACCTCTAATGCTGATGAAACCTTCCTCATCTACATGTACGATATCCCCAGTGTTATACCAGCCTTTGCCGTAGATGGATTCAGGTGGCACCAGTTTGCCTGGCTTATCGTTCAGCAAATAACCAAGCATGATATTGGGACCTTTCACATGTAGTTGCCCTGCATCTTGAATGCCAGGGATCGGTTCCAGCTTATATTCCATACTTGGCATAAAGCGGCCTACCGTGCCAGCTTTATAGTACATCGGCGTGTTCACGGAAGTTATCGGCGTAGTTTCGGTTGCGCCGTAGCCTTCTAAGATGCGGACTCCAAACTTATCCATCCAGGTTTCACGGGTGCTTTCTTGCAGCTTTTCCGCACCAGCGACAACATAACGCATATTGAAAAAGTCATAGGGATGGGCTTTTTTGGCATATGCCGCCAAGAAAGTATTCGTACCAAACATGATCGTCCCCTTGAGTTCATAAGCCATCTCAGGGATGACGCTGTAATGCAAAGGTGTAGGGTAGAAGAACACCCGCATCCCGCTCAAAATAGGCAGCATAGAGCCAACGGTAAAACCGAAAGAATGGAACATAGGTAGGAAATTCAGCACGACATCCTGCGGCGTAAAGCTGATCCGTGCTTCCAGTTGCTTAAGATTAGCCAAGAGATTGGCATGGGACAACACCACGCCTTTCGGTGTGCCTTCTGAGCCGGAAGTAAACAACACCACCGCTGGGCTGTCTGGATTGCGTGGAGTTTTAGGATACCAGCAAGCAGCGGTTTTGCTTTGCTGCCACGCATTGAGTTTATCTTGGCTGGTGATGGTTTGGGCGATGTCTTCCAGATAAACCAGTTGCACTTGTTTACTTAACGCCTCCGCTTCGTCAGATAACTTACCTTTTTCGATAAATTGCCGCGACGTTAGCACCGTTTTGACTTCCGCAATTCGACAAGCAGAAAGCATTGCGGCTGAACCCGTAGAATAATTTAGCATCGCAGGAACACGCCCTTGCGCTTGCAACGCCAGGATAGTCACCAGCGTTTTTGTGGAATTAGGCAAAAATACGCCGACATTGTCATCTTCTTTAGTCAGTTTTGCTAACGCATTGCCTAGGGCAATCGTGCGGGTAATCAGGGTGTCATAAGTCAGCGGCTTACGTTCCAAATCTTCGGCAAGCTCATGCTTACCACCATGCACCACGCGCGCATCCAGTAGACTTTGGAAGATGGTTTGCCGAAATACGCTGGTGGCAAACATCATCTCGGTCATAATATCAGCCAGCAGATGTCCACTAAACTTGCGCCGCGCCTTGCCACGCAGATGTTCAGGCGCAGAAAGCTGCGTAGGTGGCAGGATATGAATGGTTATTTTAGGAAATAAGCGTAAGCGCACGATATTATGCAATCGTGAAAAATGGGTATATTGTCCGCCCGAAATACGAATAGGTAGGACGGTAGCTTGGGATTTATCCGCCACCATACCCGTGCCATCGTACACTTTCATCAGGCCGCCAGTCAGCGTGATACGGCCTTCGGGGAAAATTACGGTGCGGGTATCGTTACGCAAATGGTGGATTAAATCCTTTAAGGACATAGGATGCGTAGGGTTCATCGGGAAAATCTGCGACAAACCCAAGAACGGTTGCAGCCACCAACGCTGCGAAATGTGCGTATTTATCGCAAAGGTGATGTCATCCGGCAGGAAAACCCACAATAATAAGGGGTCGAGAAAGGACGTGTGATTAGCGATAATCAACACCCGCTTACCGGCTTTTGTGTAATTTTCTGTACCCGTGACCTCAATCCGGTAAACCAAGGTCAGGATTGCCCTCACCACTTTACGTAACACTTTTTTCAGCATAATTTCCTCCTGACATTATCTTAGCAGAGGTTAAAAATCTGAGGATGATAATAGTTTGGGTATAGGGTTAAACCTATAATTTGATTGATAGGGTGGAGTAACAAATTTAGGTTTGTCACTCCAAAATACCAGCGACTCACATGCATCCACCGAGCTGAACCCTTAGATGACTGTAAGTATCATTAGAAAGGTGTGGACTAAAACATGTATCTTACCTGTGTAGGTGAAGAACCGAGGGATATTCAAAGTTGTTGCTGAGTAATTGGATATTTGCCAATACTAAACAATCAGTTACAATTAGCATCCAAAAGTGAGAGTATAAGATAAGTCCTGCGTTAATAAATAATCGGAAATAGTTTCGTCTAGTGCTTATAGTAATGCGCTAAATATTTTTTGTTTAACAATAGCTCTATCAAATAAAAACCTTGGTGATGCTTCCATGAAAAAACCGTCAAATAACCATTCTAAATTGGGCAAGAGAGCTTCTGCCAGTTCCATGTGTCTGGTACTGGAAAGCCGATTGCTGTTTGACGGCGCGGTGGTGGCAACGGCAGTTCAGGTTATGGATGATAAAGCCGCCCAGGATCAGCCGGACGCACAGTAGGATAATGCCGCAGATTCAGCACTCGATTCCGCAATAGACGCAGGGGATGCCCACGCTGGCTTTGGCGGGGATTTGGATGTAGCAAGCACAGCTACTGATAACCGCGAACATCAGCCGTTAGCCAGCACATCGGTCACTTCAGTAGGCAATTCTGAAGCACCTACCTTAATTGGTTGTCGATTCACGCGCACAAGGCATCCACGAATTACTTGTCAATCCCCCCGCAAACACCCAAATACGGGTATTGGATGCTGACCGTGATGGCTACCAACAAATCGCAGAAATATTGCAGGACAGAGATAATACTGCTGACGTACACATTATGTCCGCTAGTGTTGGTGGTAAACCCTGGTTAGGTTCCAGTCAGATTGCCGAGCATATTAGTGCCGAAGATAGCGAAGCCCTAAGCGATTGGGGTAATGATTTGGCTAAGGGTGCAAAAATTACCTTTCACGGTGAAAAGCCCCCTGTTGGGAATAATTAGCTTAATTACGTCCATGCGTTAACCGGTGGAACAGTGGCTTGGACACAAGAAGGCATCCAAGATACAGAAAAGACCGTAGCGCCTAACAATACAGAAACTAACGATACCGAAGAAACCCCAGCAGCAATAAGCACGGCAAATGTTGTTTCCAGTGGCGTATCGTTGGTATTTATTGACACCTCAGCAGTAGATTACTGAGCCTTGCTGGAAGGCGTAGACCCTAATGCCACCGTCATCCTGCTCGATTCCACTAAAGATGGCGTTGAGCAAATGGCGCAAGCGGTAGCGCAATACGACAATATCAGCGCCATTCATATCATCTCGCATGGCAGCGCAGGGGAATTGTACTTGGGTAACGCCACGCTAGACATTAACGGTATGCAAGGCCAGTACGCCGATGAGTTGGCCGTCATTAAGCAGCATTTATCCGCCGATGCCGACATCTTGGTTTGCGGTTGTAACTTTGGCGAAGGCCTGCTATGTCAAGTGGCTACAGCCCGCCTTGCCCAATTAACTTCGGCAGATATTGCGGATTCTACAGACCAGACTGGTAGTGCCGCACTGGGTGGTAATTGGGCGCTAGAAAACCGAGTAGGAAGCATTGAAACCCAGGCCATCAATACCACAAATTGGGAAGGCTTATTAAATGTTACCGTAAATAATGGCAGAGGGTCATTTATTGTTGTTTCTGGGCAAGGCATTTACAGTGTCAATTTAACAACAGGCAAAGCAACCCTACCCACTGCTGCCCCGCTACGGTAGGTACAGTTACTTTGAGTGGTCAGGGTTTAAATTCCTTGGCTGCAGATCAAACCAATGGACTGGTCTATTACACCGACCAACTTCCGTCCGGTGCGAATAGGCAAATACCCTCTGTGGGCAGTGACGGCAGCTTTTGGGGGAAATCTCAATGCCAGCGCGGAAAAGCTCGCTGCCACATTGGACGTAAATGATACTGAGTTGGAAAAGCTGAAAAATTTAGGGATGTATATCAACTATAACGGCTACGGTAGCAGCGTAGCCGACCTGCATTTTGCGCCGGATGTGTTGTATCGGGAAATGGGAAGCTACGTATCGCCGTTTGATTTCATTTCCGAAAATGGACTAATTTTTGCACAACTGGAAGATGGCTACCAAGAAGATATGGCAAAAGCCGAAAGTATCTCGTCACAATTCCAAAGCACAGCGGTAGGCGCGTACCTTTTGCCCGATGAGGCTTGGGCAAGGCGAGTAAGCGGTGTTTTCGGCAATCATTTAGCTAATCAAAATCCCACCAAAGCCCATGCTGTGCTTTCATACAAGAACGATGGAGGCTATTTGATAAGCGTACGTGCGGCATTAAACAACAAGATTGGCGCAGATGAGTTTTGTTCAGGCTTTGCGACCGGCGGTGGACGGAAGTCGGCGGCGGGTATCAGCCATTTGCCGAAAGAGCAATTGGGGGAGTTTATTGAGAGGTTTGACGCGTTTTATGCTGCGAAGATGGATTAAAAAACAGCCATTAATAGCTTCTTTGCACAGAAAAACTCGCCAAAGCCAATAAAGCGTGTTTGTATTCGTTGTCCGGTAAAACCGTTAATGCAGCCATTGCTTTTTGAGCTTCCTCATTAGCACGGTGTTCAGTATATTCAATAGCTTTACTGCTTTTTACGATGGCATAAACTTCATTGAATGCGTCACGATTGCCATTTTTTATGGCATCAATAATCACGTTAGCATCGGCTTGATTGCTGTTTTTGATGGCGTAAATCAACGGTAATGTAGGTTTGCCCTCGGCTAGGTCGTCACCCAGATTTTTGCCCAGTTCTTCTTTGGTGGCTTTATAATCCAGTGCATCGTCGATTAATTGGAAGGCAATGCCGAGATGTTGGCCGTATTGAGACAGCTTTTCTTCAACTTCACTATTGGTATTGGATACCACTGCCGCTAATCTTGTCGCAGCACTGAATAAGATAGCCGTTTTTCTGGAAATGACTTCCAGGTATTTTTCTTCCGTGGTTTCAGGGTTGTTGCAGTTAAGTAGTTGTAATACTTCACCTTCAGCGATAGCGGTGGTGGTTTTGGACAGGATTTCCATCACCCGCATGATGTTGGTGCGTACCATCATCTCAAATGCGCTGGAATACAGGTAGTCACCAACCAAAACGCTGGCAGCATTGCCCCAGACTGCGTTGGCAGATTGTTGGCCGCGCCGCAGGTCTGACTCGTCTACCACGTCGTCGTGCAGCAGCGTAGCTGTGTGGATAAATTCAATTACCGCCGCCAGCACCAAATGATTATGATTAATCTGACCTAAAGCTTTAGCGGCAAGCAGTAACAACATGGGACGTAAGCGTTTGCCGCCATTGTTGACGATATAATGCCCCATCTGGTTGATAAGCATTACATCGGAACTAAGCTGATTGATAATCAACGAATCGACGGACTTGGCTTCGTCAGCAGTCAACCGTTTGATGGATTCAAAGTCGATAGTATCTGTTGCGCTGGTATGTAAAATAGATGACATCATTTAATTAAAGTGAACAAGTCGAAGTTCAGCAGCTACTGCAAAAAATAAAACACGGCATTATAACTGAATACACGCTGAATAACTCAACCTAAATAATTGTAATGTTTAACGATAACGAGGGATGAATTTGTGGATTGTTTTATTAGCAATAGCTAAATTAATGGAATATTGATTTGACGTGGAACCGATTTAAAAATACAATTGCAGGTTAATCTTAGTAAGTTAATGCTTTATGGAGTTGTGACCGATGTATGCGGTAATTCAAACAGGTGGTAAACAGTACCGTGTTGAGGAAGGCACGTACTTAAAGGTAGAAAAGCTTGAGCTTGGCATCGGTGACAGTATTGAGTTCGATAAGGTGCTAATGTTTCAGTCAGATGATGCTGTCAAAGTCGGTGCGCCCTATATAGAAGGTGCTAAAGTTACGGCGACTGTGTTGTCCCAAGGACGGCACGACAAAATCAAAATAATTAAATTCAGACGGCGTAAGCACCATATGAAACAAATGGGGCATCGTCAGTATTATACAGAAATCCAGATTTCTGGTATTTCCGCTTAAAAGCAGGAGTTAAAGATGGCTCATAAAAAAGCTGGAGGTAGTACCCGTAATGGTCGTGACTCCAATGCAAAAAGATTAGGCGTAAAGCGTTTTGGTGGTGAAAGTGTCATAGCGGGTAACATTATTGTTCGTCAACGTGGTACTCGTTTTCATCCGGGCGTAAATATGGGTTGTGGCAAAGACCATACCTTGTTCGCAACCGCTGATGGTAAAGTTGTGTTTGAAGTAAAAGGTCCAAAAAGCCGTCAATTTGTTAGTATTGTGGCTGCATAGGACGTCCTCTGTTGCGTTGTTGGCAACAGACTCTGTTTGCAAAAAGCTCCGCTCATCAAGTGACGGGGCTTTTTTTGTTTTAGCGGGTTGAAATACCACACTGTAAATTATGAAGTTTGTTGATGAAGTAGTCGTTCGCGTAGAAGCCGGTGATGGCGGTAATGGTGCCATAGGCTTTCGCCGCGAAAAATATATCCCTATGGGTGGCCCCGATGGCGGCGATGGCGGCGATGGCGGTTGTGTTTACCTAGTTTCTGTTGAGAACGTCAATACCTTGGCAGATTTTCGTTTTCATACCGTGCATAGAGCTGAGCGCGGTCAAAATGGCATGGGTCGTAACTGTACTGGCAAAAAAGGTGACGACTGTTATGTGCCTGTTCCGCTAGGAACGCTGGTATCCGATGCTGACACTGGTGAGTTGATTGGTGACTTGACAAAGATAGGTGAAACTTTGTTGGTTGCCAAAGGCGGATTTCACGGTTTAGGCAACACCCGCTTTAAAAGCAGCATCAACCGTGCGCCACAGAAAGCCAGCAAAGGGTCGGAAGGTGAGCATCGAATGCTCAATTTAGAACTAACCGTCATTGCGGACGTAGGTTTACTGGGTATGCCAAATGCCGGAAAATCCAGCTTGATACGGGCGGTTTCTTCGGCAACGCCCAAGGTGGCTGATTATCCTTTCACTACCTTACATCCAAATTTAGGTGTTGTTAGGATAGACGAGCAACGCAGCTTTGTCATCGCCGACATTCCCGGCGTGATCGAGGGTGCAGCGGAAGGTGCGGGCTTAGGCTTACAATTTCTCAAGCACTTGTCGCGTACGGGCTTGTTGCTGCATGTGATAGACGTAAAGCCTTACGAAAGTCTGGATACGCCTATCCAATCAGCAAAAAAAATCATTCTTGAGCTGGAAAAATGGAGTGACGAATTGGTAGGAAAACCTCGCTGGTTAGTGCTTAATAAAATAGACCAATTGCAAGATGATGAAATAGAATCAGTCTGTAAATCAATTACTAAGGGCTTAAAGTGGAAAGAGCCAGTATTTAAAATTTCAGCCATTAATGGCAATGGCACAAAAGAATTAATGTTCGCCATTATGAATTTTTTGGAAGAACAACGGCGGAAAGACAGTGAGCAGGGCTGAATTTAAACACGTCAAACGGGTCGTCATCAAAATAGGCAGCTCCTTGCTTACTAAGGGTGGGCAAGGGCTTGATAAATCTGCGATTGCCGCCTGGGTTAGCCAGATGGTTAGTTTAAAACATCGCTCCATTGATGTGGTGTTGGTGTCGTCCGGTTCAGTTGCCGAAGGTATGAGCCGTTTAGGTTTGAAGGTTAGGCCAAAAACCCTGCACGAATTACAGGCCGCCGCTGCCGTCGGACAAATGGGGCTGGTGCGGGTGTTTGATGATAATTTTCAGCAGCACGGTCATCATGCTGCGCAAGTCTTGCTTACCCATGACGACCTGACCGACAGGCAGCGTTATCTCAATGCCCGTAGCACTTTATTGACCTTGCTCAAATTTGGTGTAATCCCCGTTATCAACGAAAATGATACCGTTGCCACGGAGGAAATTCGTTTTGGCGACAATGATACCTTGGCGGCGTTAGTGGCGAACTTGATTGAAGCAGATTTGCTGATTATCCTGACCGACCAAAAAGGCTTATATTCCGGCGATCCTGGCGTATATCCCGATGCTGAATTAATCCCGCAAATCAGCGCCAATGACAGTCGCCTGGAAAAAATGGCGGGTGAAAGTCGCAGCGGCTTAGGTCGTGGCGGCATGTATACCAAAGTGAAGGCGGCACGATTGGCTTCAAGGTCAGGTGCTGCAACCGTCGTTGCCCCTGGAGTGTTTGAGAATGTGATTACCCAAGTAATTTCAGGGGAGCAAATCGGCACCCACTTCCTGCCCGATATAGAACCTTTGGTTGCCAGAAAACGCTGGTTAGCAGGGCAATTACAGGTAAAAGGTCAGCTAATACTGGATGCTGGCGCAGTTAAGGTTCTGAAAAGCAACGGTAAAAGCTTGTTAGCCGTGGGTGTTAAATTCGTATCAGGAAAGTTTGAGCGGGGTGAATTGGTATCTTGCGTCGATGAAAATGGTCTGGAGATAGCCAGAGGGCTCATCAATTACGGCAAGACCGATGCTAATTTAATCGCGGGTAAAAGCAGCGTAGAATTTGAGAAAATCCTGGGTTATGCTGACGACTCAGAGCTAATACACAGAGATAATATGGTGCTGATGTAACCCTGCCTTAGTGTGGCGCACCACCCTATGCTCTGACAAAAATAGAGTTCCAGATCCGCTTTTAAGGGATAAAAGCAATAAAAAAGCCGCTACCCATTTGGGTGCGGCTTTTTTATTGAATTAGATGTAACTAAGCGACTGCTTTAACTTTCGCGCTCAAACGGCTTTTGCCGCGAGCGGCCTTGTTTTTATGGATAATGCCTTTGTTGACGGCGGAATCGATAATCGGTTGGGCAATATTAAAAGCGGCTTGTGCTTGCTCTTTATCGCCTGCTTTAACGGCGGCAAGTACTTTCTTGATGAAAGTGCGCAGATTGCTGCGTTGTCCTGCGTTGCGAACACGGCTCTTTTCGGCTTGTTTCGCGCGTTTTTTAGCTTGTGCTGTATTGGCCATAGTGCGTCGTTTTTACAAAGTGAGTTATCAGACCGCGCATTATCATTATAAATGCTATCATTGTCAACATTTACGTGCTACGCAAACAGGATAAGTAGTGGGCAAGCGGCTTTTTAAAGCGACCGTTGTCGTCAGCAGTATGACATTGGTTTCCCGACTTTTGGGATTTGTTCGGGATATGTTGATTGCCCGACTTTTTGGTGTGGATGTGGCAACTGACGCTTTTTTTGTGGCGTTCAAAATCCCGAACCTTTTGCGACGCCTGTTTACAGAAGGCTCGTTCGCCCACGCCCTCGTGCCAGTTATGGCTAACCATCAAGGTGATAAGCTCGCTTTAAAGCAATTCATTGGTAAAACAGTTGGCACCTTAGCAGCATGGATGTTGCTGATTACATTAGTCGCAATGGTTTTAGCACCCTTGCTTGTTTTGGTGCTGGCTCCCGGTTTTGCTTGGCAGGGTACGCAATATGATCTGGCGGTGACTTTATTGCGGGTTATGTTGCCATTTGGCTTATGTATT
>SHZQ01000131.1 GCA_009695535.1 Methyloglobulus sp. | reverse complement strand
CGAACGCTTTAAGACCCGATCTGATGCCAAGCACCAGGTGTTCGAATATATCGAAGTGTATTACAATCGCAAACGGCTTCATTCCAAATTGGGTTATCTTAGCCCGATTGCGTTTGAAACCAAAAAAGTCGCTTAGCAGGGTGTCTGTGAAATTAGGGCAAGATCATTACAGAATTGGCTTAAAAAATGACCAGTATTGTTCAATAAGCGTTTAAAATTAGGTAGTACTTAACATTTTCTCCTGCACTGGAAATCTTATGAATTACCTAGGATCAATTGCACAATGACTATAGAAACCTTGATTAACTTTGCTGTACAGTTCATTGGAATTGGGATCGTCTTCTTTCTTGCTTATCAATCTTTCCAAAAACGCCGAATACAGTTAGGTGATGAACCGACGTTGCCGCAATACTTTGTCCGCAGAAGCACCTATTTTTTAGGTATCGCATCGTATTGCACCTTAATGGCGGCGCTTTACGGCTTACTGACTTGGCAATGGTTACCACTTGAACCGCTGGTAACGCTCATCGTGAAGGATCTCCGTGCCTGGCAATTAGTGGATCTTATGAATGGCTTGGACGGTAACGCAATCGTACCTTTGATTGCAGCGGCGTTGTTGCTTTTTTTTATTGCCTGGGAAAGTACATTTAATCCCTTACTTATTTTGAGGGACAGCATCCATGACGCTTTCGCCATTCCTACCAAGGCTGTAGAAGTCTACAATGCGTTAATTTCATCCAGATTGTCGGCAATCGACGAGACATTAAAAGAACAAATAGCCAATCGCTTGCTGATTCCGACTATGGATCTGGATGATTTCGACAAATCCAGTGCCACAGTCGAATATAAATGGGCGCATAACTGCCTGCTTTTTAATCAGATACAAAGCTACGCTAACCAATCATCCTATCGTCGCTTATTCAACGAACCATCGCTGAAATGGGGAGAAATCTGTATTTCATGCAATGCGATGTCGGAAAAAGTGAATATCTGGAAAGAGGCGGAACCGCACTACACCAAGACGGTAAATTTGATTAATGACTTGGATCATCTCACTGGTCTGCTCTGTCGCTTACTTGCCGCACTGGTCGTATTCGGGAGTGCCAGCGAGAACGAAATATGGGCGTCTGTGAAACAACTCGGTGGTAAAGCTCAAGAAGATCGCCTCAAACACACCTATAAATACATCCTTATTTTCACGGCCGCCACCGCAATTGGGGTTATGTTAGGGCGGGAGCTTTCGGTGTCACTACACAATGCTTTTCTGTTTCCCGAAAAACCGCTTCCGCATTTTAATTACGCTACGCTCCGCTGGATCGCCTACGCCATTCCAATATATGTGTTGCCGATAACGCTTGTCTTTATTGCTCGGACACTCGCTGTCAGACATCAACAAGGACAATCCGAGCTGAACTATGGATTCTATATGGCGATGATGATAGTTGGGTTCATCGTTAGCACCACGTCTTCCTTGCTAGTTCTTGAATTAACTCACTACCGTAGAGAATATTTTAACTTTCTGGACAGCTTTATCCAACACATGCGCTGGGGAATTCTACCGGCGTTGATGTGCGCTTTTGTAGCTTATCGAATGGATATGCCCGTGAGCGAAGCGGAAACACTAGGTAAACTGATTATGCTCGCTGTGCTGCGTTTTCTTGGGTGGGGATTGGTTGCCGTCATTATCATGCTTTACGCAACTGACGACATAACTGTCGAGGAACCCAACCTGCGTTTCACACTGGTTGGTACGGCTTTCTTCGTAGTCGGTCTCTTGGGCGCATCTGCCCGTTTCAAAACAGCACGATCCGATGATTAGCTATTAGGTTTTTAAACTTTGTACATGGCTTTATACCATTCTACAAATGCGTTAACACCTGCTTCTATGGATGTATCTGGCTTGTAATCGAATTCAGCAATTAAATCCGATACGTCAGCATAGGTGTCGGGTACGTCACCTGGCTGCATGGGCAATAAATTCTTGATGGCTTTTTTGCCGAGGGCATTTTCCAGTGCTGCAATAAAATCAAGCAATTGCACAGGTTTATTGTTGCCAATATTGTAGACACGGTACGGTGCGGTGCTAGTGCCTGAGTCTGGGTTTTCGCTAGACCAGTTGGGATTGGCTTCGGCGGGTTTATCAAGTATTTTGGTGACACCTGTGACAATATCGTCTATGTAAGTGAAATCCCGCCTGTGGCTGCCATAATTGAACACATCTATCGGTTTACCTTGCATAATGTTTTTTGCAAACAGTATGGGCGACATATCCGGCCTGCCCCACGGCCCGTAAACGGTGAAAAACCGCAAACCCGTGGTTGGCAATTTGTATAAGTAGCTATAAGTGTGCGCCATCAATTCATTGGCTTTTTTACTGGCAGCATAAAGTGAAACTGGATGATCTACATTATCGCGTACTGAAAACGGCATTTTGGTGTTTGCACCGTATACGGAGCTTGACGACGCATACACCAAATGCTCAACGCCATTGTGCCGACAGCCTTCCAGTATGTTCATAAACCCGACGATATTGGAGTCAATATAAGCATGTGGGTTGGTGATGGAGTACCTAACCCCAGCTTGGGCAGCTAGATGCGCGACCCGCTGAAAATTCTCTTTGACGAACAGGCCAGCCATTGCTTGCCTATCGGCAATATCTAATGCAATGAATCTGAAATTTGGATGGCTTTCTAAGCGTGCCAATCTAGCCAGCTTTAACTTAACATCGTAATAATCGTTAAGATTATCTATGCCGACGACTTCATCGCCCCGCTCCAGCAGGCACATTGCTTGCATGGAACCGATGAACCCAGCAGCTCCTGTCACTAATATTTTCAAAATGCACCTCTGATAAGTCTATAAAATAAAAGGCAACTACGTGTTTACTGGTCTGCCAATGCAATAATAAGTAAGACCAGCCGCCGCTAACTGTTTTGGCTCATAAAGATTGCGGCCATCAAACACGACGGAGTCTTTAAGTTTAAGTTTTAACTGTGCAAAGTCAGGGCTCCAGAAATTTTTCCACTCGGTGACAATACAAAGTGCGTCTGCATTATTGAGCGCTTCCGCCTGGGTCTTGCAAAAAACCAGCCCCGCTTTGTTGCCATAAATTCTCTTGGCCTCTTCCAAGGCTTCAGGATCGTAAGCTTGCACAGTGGCACCCGCAGTTATCAACGCCTCCAGTAAAACCCGACTGGGCGCTTCACGCATGTCATCGGTTTTTGGCTTGAACGATAAGCCCCATAAGGCAAAGGTTTTGCCTTTAATTTGTCCGTTAAAGTGTTTGCTTATCTTGTCAAAAAGAACGTATTTCTGCCTGTTATTGACACGCTCCACTGCACCCAACAACTCTGCCTGGTAACCCATTTCTTTTGCCGCCCGCTCCAGCGCTTTGACATCTTTTGGGAAACAAGAGCCGCCGTAACCACAGCCTGGGTAAATAAAGCTGTATCCAATGCGGCTATCCGAGCCTATGCCATTACGGACATGCTCAATATCTGCGCCCAAATGCTCGGCCAGATTGGCCAATTCGTTCATGAAGCTGATTTTTGTCGCCAACATGGCGTTAGCGGCATACTTGGTGAGTTCTGCCGAACGCACATCCATCGCGATAATACGTTCATGGCTACGGGTAAAGGGAGCATATAAGGCTTTTAAAAGCTCGGTTGTCCTGGGATTATCAGTACCAATGACGATACGATCTGGCTTCATAAAATCACCGATGGCGGCCCCTTCCTTTAAAAACTCAGGGTTTGAGACGACATCGAACTCTATGTCTGCGCCCCTGGCTTTCAGGCTGGTTTCGATAAGTTTTTTCACCCTATCTGCCGTCCCAACCGGTACAGTCGATTTATCCACGACAATACGGTATTCAGTCATATGTTCTGCTATGATCTTAGCTACCGCCAATACGTATTGCATATCGGCAGAGCCGTCTTCATCAGTCGGCGTACCGACAGCGATGAACTGGAACAAGCCATGCTCGACTGCCATTTTTGCATCAGTGGTGAAGCGCAATCGACCAGATTTATGGTTATTTCTAACCATGTCTTCCAGGCCTGGTTCGTAAATAGGTATAATCCATTGATTAAGCTTATCTATTTTATCCTGGTCAATATCCACGCAAAGTACGTCGTTGCCAACTTCTGCAAGACATGCGCCGGTCACCAAACCGACATAGCCCGCTCCAAAGATAGTAATTTTCATTATTTAGTATTATTGCTTGTTTGTTAAAGTGGTAACGTTTTAGTAGCGACACCTACCATTTGCGATAAATTTTTTGTTTTAACTCGCTTATCATAAATTAACAACGGTGGTTTTCTTTGTAAGGCGAATTCAACTCCGCAGTGCAATCCTAGTATTCATGCGGCTTCTTGCTCAGGTTGAGCAAAAAATACGGCATGAGGCGTTTTGTACTGGAGTGTTTTTCGTGGGCGATGATTAAGTTTGTACATGACCGCATCAACGTCATCATCAGTTATGTTCTCAAAACTACTGCCTTTGGTAAAGCGCTGTCTAATCAGACCATTGGTATTTTCGTTTAAGCCGCGTTCCCAGGAACTATACGGATACGCAAAATACACATCAACCTTCAATTGCGCCTTTATTTTCTCATGTCCGGCAAACTCTTTGCCACTACAGCGGTTATCGTCAAGGTCTTATCCAGATAGGACTGCAGCAGCGTAATAGTCGCTTCAGTCACCACCTCGGCATGCTTGCTGTTCACTTTTTTGATCAAGGCGAACTTGGATACTCGATCCACTATCGTAACCAACGCACCTTGGTGGTTCTTGCCGATCACCGTATCAATCTCCCAATCACCGAGGCGACTCTTTTGAGCAACAATATCAGGACGACCATCTATACTGACTCGATTCCTTATCTGACCCCGCTTATCCTTTGATCCATATTGCTTTTTACGTTTTTTATGCTTTGCCTAAGGTGGTTGAATAAGGTTCCACCATGACACTTGTCTGCCCAAACGTGTTGGTAAATTCGCTCATGACGGATAGCGATATTTTGATTGACCTTTAACCACCCTGAAACTTGTTCAGGGCTCCAGTCAAGACGAAGTTTCTCATTTATCACCATGATCACGATCTCAGTCATCCTTGTCGCCTTGCCAGCATCATATCGGCGCTTATCCGCTTGTGTCTGGGCCTAATTAGGGCGGTAACCTCGTTTGCCTTGATTTCGCTTCAGCTCTCGCCATATGGTTGATCCGGATACACCTAGCAACACTGCTATCTGGTTCTGATTTTTTTCAGCTTTCTTTAATATCGCAATCTGGTATCTTTGTGTACTGGTTAG
>SHZQ01000013.1 GCA_009695535.1 Methyloglobulus sp. | reverse complement strand
TCACCCACAATTGGTTAACTTCAGCTTTTTCAGGGTCAGCAATTGTTGAGAAGCCATTGTTATCATTACGGGTGCTATTGAAATCTTCCTGCATGGCAAGGTTACCTTCAAACTCCGCGTAGCCTTGAATACCGCAAAAGACCGGAGATAGTAAACCTGCACGTAAGCGAGCCGTATTGCCGTTTGCAGTATGTGGTTGTTTTGCAAGCGGACTACCAGGATTCAGAGGGTCAGGTACAAGATCTTGATTGACGTTTTCATAGCGGTAATTCAAGTCTATTTTTACTGCGCCATTGTTGCCATAATGGTAAAAATTAAGTGCATCTTCTACAGACTGCGTGACACCAGCTGCCGAAGCGGGCTGGTTTGCAAACGTGAGCGATAATAATGAAGTCGCAAGGACTAATTTTCGATATTTAGGCATAATGCCAGTTTCCCTTGTGAAGAAAATTATTAAGTTATTGGTAATGTGTAATTTAATGTGTGTGTTCACAATCAGACAAATACCGCGAAAATGCTTTCGCGGTATTTGTAATAATCAGGATGACTTAGCAATGCCTTACCCTGTAGGTACACATTACTTAATAATAGAGCGCTCGTAATTGATAAGGCAATAGATGTGCCAATTTTGTGATTTCAATAAAAATTGTAACTTTCATCAATATTAATAATGAGTTATAGGTTGTTTTCCAGAACAGAAAGCGAGGCATCTCGATTAAGAATGCTGCATTGATTTAGTGCGTAGGATTCTTGTGACGCACCAATTCGGGAAGTTGACTGCAAGGAACAGCGTCTGAAATAACTAAAAACCGATGGTTTGCGGGTGAATGGTTAGGTCAGAATAAACGCTAACTCGGAGGTCATTTTTTAAGAAGGAACACAAGCTCGGAACTTATGCAGTTTGGGTTTTAGCGCAGTCGTACTTGGTCGGGGGAAAGGTGCTATTTTCTTATGAAGGATAAAGAATTAGCTTACCTGCCAATCAAAAACATTCTTGCCAGCAGCAGCACGATAAAGAAACCCATCGAATCGGTAATGGCTGTCAGCATGATGCTGGTGCCTACTGCGGGGTCTTTGCCGAATTTATAGCGAAGTAAAGGAATGCTAAGACCAACCAAGACGGCAACCAACAGGTTTATCAACATCGCCGAACCAATAACTATTGACAAAGCTAGGTTGTAGTACAGCGCCCAACTCAACAAGCCGATAATAATGCCAATAAACGCCCCGTTCAGCAGCGCAAGCGTGAGTTCTTTCTTGATTAAACGGTGCACGTTGACGGCGTTGATTTGACCTAGCGCTAAAGACCTTATAATCAACATGCTGGTTTGGTTGCCCGTGTTACCACCCATTGCTGCAACAATGGGCATGAGCGAGGCCAAAGCGACCAGTTGCAGGATGGTGTCTTGAAAAACGTCGATAATCCGCGTTGAAGCAAAGGCCGTGGCAACATTTATCATCAGCCAACCCCAGCGGTTTTTGGCGGATTTCCATACGCTGGAAAACAAATCTTCGTCTTCACCAACACCTGCCTGGGTCAGCATATCATCATCGCTTTTCTCACGAATGAAATCCAAAATGCTATCAACGCAAAGACGACCTTGCAGTTGACCTCGTTCATCGACGACAGGCGCAGAAATCAAGTCGTAGCGTTCAAATGCCCGTGCTGCATCGGCGGTATCGTGGTCAATCTGGAATTTAACAAAGTCGGTCACCATGACTTCCGCGACTTGATGTGCGGGGTCTTGCGTGAGCAGCCGTTGCAATGGCAATACGCCTTTAACAATATTATTCTGATCTACGACAAACAGTTTGTCAGTATGTCCTGGCAATTTGCCCAGCTTGCGGATGAATTCGATGATAGCTTCCAGGTTCAGATCGTCTCGGATGGCAATCATGCCAAAATCCATGAGCGCACCAACCTGGTCATCTTCGTAAGATAAGATGGTGTTGAGGTGGCTACGTTCTTGGCTGTTTAATGAGCGCAGAATTTTGAGCATCGCTCGTTTGGGGAGGTCAGCCGCAAGGTCAGCAATTTCGTCGGCATCCAAATTGCTGGCAAAGTTCGCCAATTCCTCATCGGCCATGCCTGTAATCAGGGTTTCCCGGACGGCATCGGACACTTCCAGCAACACTTGCCCGTCATGGTCAGCTTTGATGGCTTGCCATACCGTTTGGCGTTGATCCAATGGTAAGGATTCAAGAATGAAGGCAATGTCAGCCGGATGTAAATCAGCCAGCTTTTCCTGTATCCGTACATGGTACCGCCTGAATACCAGCGACTCTTCCAGGTCGTGGTGGCTAGACGTGCTTTTGTGGACTAAGGTGTTTTCCAGCTCCTTCTTTTCCAACAAGGCGATGACAGCATGTAACTGCTGTTGCAGGAATTGGGTGGAATCTACTGGGTTTAAGGAGTCCATATCACTTTAACTATATTTGTTTTTCAATTATTCCAGAATTGAAAAGAATTGTTGGGGATGCACAGGGCAGTTCGAGCCAGAAGGAATTGCTGAAACCTTCCTGCGGTCAACTATTGAGGTTTCATTTGATTATCAAACGTCATCCAAAATATCCGTTAATTATAGCCTTATACCCGCATGATTCACATTTGTAGATTTTGCTGGGCTAATACATCCCCGTTGTAGCTCATCAATAGTGCTACTGCCTCAACATAAGTAACTTCATGAAGCTTGCATGAATCCCCAAAATTACTAACTGTAGAAGCCAGCATACTAAAGGATGGTGTGTTATCTAAAAGCCTGATGGGGTTTATTGAGCCATTCAACTGCAAAGTTTATAAAAGCTGTAATCAAATCTTAATCTAACAGTCACGTCGCAGTAATAAATAAACCCTACTATTATTCCAGAAGGTAAGTTGTTTGGTTAATTGCGATTTGGGCTACTTAATCGTCAGGAGGAGTAATGAGACTGCTTGATACTAGCCACAAATACGATATTTTTATGTTTTCCTGGCTTATTAATGCCAGCATACATAATCGGTTGGTTAAAGTTTGCCGATACCTTACAAAAACCGGCGACGGCGAACTGTATGTTGTTTTCATGGCATGGCTATTCTGGACTCAAGGCATTCAACACCCGCCGCTGCAGGCAATGGTTCTAGCCTTTTGCTTAGAAAGACCGCTGTATTTTGTGTTGAAGAATAGTTTCAAGCGAAATCGTCCAGCGGCAGCCTTAAAAAACTTTCGTAGTCTTATCACACCATCCGATAAGTTCAGTTTTCCGTCGGGACATACCTCGGCTGCGTTCATGATGGCTACTCTTGTTGGGCAGTTTTACCCCATTCTATTGATACCTTTGTACTGTTGGGCGGGCTTGGTTGGTTTTTCTCGCGTGACACTCGGCGTACATTTCCCAACTGACATCCTGGTCGGTTGTGTCATGGGTATCTCAATCGCACTGTTCAGTATAGGGTAAATTATTTAATGCGGATATTTTATGGCGTTCAAGGTGCCGGTAACGGACATATCACGCGTGCTAGGGTGATGGCAAAAGAGCTAAATAAGGTGGGCATTGAAGTTGATTTTTAATTTACCGGGCGTGCTTTCGACAAATATTTCGACATGGCTGTTTTTAATGGCTACCAACTCCGTAATGGGCTGACGTTTTCCGTCGATAAGGGACAAGTCAGCTACTTCAAGACGCTGTTAACATCTAAGTCTATTGCTTTCATAAAGGATGTAAAAAAGCTGGATTTGACGGATTATGATCTCGTCATCAGCGATTTTTAACCCGTTACCGCATGGACTGCGAAATCCCAAGGTGTGTCGGTTTTGGGAATCGGGCATCAGTATGCTTTCAAGCATAAAATACCCAGAAGTGGATCTGATCCGCTGGCCGGATTGGTCATGAAGTTTTATGCGCCTGCTGACATTGGCGTGGGTTTGCATTGGCATCATTTTGGACAACCTGTATTGCCGCTCATTATTGAAATCCCCGAAGTATCAAAAGAAGCCATCAAAAATAAGATTATTGTGTACCTTCTCTTTGAAGATACCCGAACGGTGATTAACCATTTATCACCGTTTAAAAACTTTGAATTTCACATTTATACGCCGGAAGTTGTCCCATCCGAATATGACTTTATTGTCTGCAAACCATTATCGCGGGATGGTTTTCAGCAAGATATCATCGATTGTGCAGGAATCATCAGCAATGCGGGGCTTGAGCTTGCCAGAGAAGTCTTGCAGATGGGCAAAAAAATCCTGGCAAAGCCGCTACATGCCCAGATGGAACAAATCTCCAATGCCGCTGCATTACAGCAACTGGGTTATGGGCACGTCATGAATGATATAGATTCCGCAGTGATTGACCGCTGGCTGCACAATGCCCATACCGTCCAAAATTATTTATCCCAGCACAGCAAAAATCTTGGTCGAATGGCTGCGGGCGGGGATGCCCAAGATGACTGCCGATTATGTGGAAAATATCTGGAATACGGTGAATGTTAAGCATGTCTGCCGGGATGGTGCGTCTTACGAGTAAGCATGTGCGCAAATCGGCGGTTTGACCGCTAGATCCTGCATCGGTTCTGGAATACGTGATGGGAATGTGTTCTCAGCGAAGTCTGTCAATGCAGATAACTGTCAATTGACCCTCATCCCGCCCCCTGTTGTCTCTCGATTCTCTTGAGCTTTATCACACAAGCCTGTCGAAGGGCTTGAGTGCTTCGACAGGCTCAGCACGAATGGTTCAAACATTAATGGATAGAATCGTTAGTGCGGCTTCCGTCTATTTCCTAGGCTTGAAAAGGGCACAAAACAATGCCTGGTTTCCGGGCTTTATAAAGTCCTCAAAATGTCCGGCGAAGCGGTCTCTGGTCTTGCATTTGCGGTTTTCAAAGTCCTGTATCAACACGCCCATCGCCAGGAAGGTTTTGTTGGGTGTGTTGATGGTCTGCATCTCTTCACTGTATTGCTTTAGCTTTTCCTGTTGGATAACGTAGTCTTGATAATCGCCTAAAACATCTTGCAGACTTTTCAACCGCGTAATTAATTTAACAATACGCCGTTCTGGATAAATATTTTGATAAAATTCCATTAAATAGCGCAATTTTTTGCAGGTTTTCCTGAGCTTGTGCAGCGCTTCCGGCGGGGAATGGCGGTCAATCGCCTCGCCTTCCTTGATAACTTGCTTATAAGCTTTCCAGAGCCTTTTATTGGCCAACTCCTTAACGGTCAATGTGGCATCCGCTTCAGTTGGATTTTGAGATGGGGACGAAGAAAGGTATTCTTCCCATTCTGCGAGTAGCTTTAAGTACTTGCTTGAACGCAGTTTTCTGGCGAGTTGTTTGTGCGATTTTAGCTTTTTTGCCGCTAAAAAATGTTGCAGTGGATTGATGCTTTGCCGGATAATCGCAGGCAATTTATTTTTGTATTGCTCAAAATTCAACAAATACACGTCTAAATCGCGTGTTTCCCCAGTAATTTGCCCCAGCCAGGAGAAGAATTCCTTATATCGGGCAAGCACGTCTTCTGGTAGCACATTCGTCATTTGGCTTAGTCCGACGCGTGTTCGCCTGATTGCAACTCTGAAGTCGTGCAAAAATTCACTGTCAATATCAGCTATCGTGCCTTGTTCGTTCACCCTGATAGTCCGCAACAAATAGCTGAATATATATTTGCTGGCGATGTCAGCGCGCATTCCAGGGGTGAGGTGAATATCCAGTTTCGACGAATAATCTTTGGGATGTCGGCCTTGTAATCTTAATGCCGCTAGCAACAAAGGTTTGTCAACGGTTGTTAAACCCAGATCTGTGAGCATTCCAGTAATGCGCTCGGCAACTTTGTCATGGCCCTTGACAGGAATGAGGCTAAGGCGATTTTTGAGTAACTCAAACTCTTCGATCAGTACGTGCAATACAATTTTGCCTTCTTCGTTAACAATATTAAGGTGATAAGCCTCACATTCCAAGGTACAGACTGCCAGTAACGCACGCATTTCTAGTGTGGATTCTAGGATCTGGCGCACTTTGCCGGGATTAAATTGTTTGCTGAACGATGGAACGTCAAAAAGTATGGTGCTGGCAACAAGATCGCCATTTTTTCTATTGCTTATTTGTAGCGAAGAGGTTTGTTTCGAGCGATTAAATTCACAACTTAAGCCCTGTTTGTATAAGCGCCAATCAAAGCTGTCATAATAGGTTTTCAAAAAATACTGTTTAGAGTAATGGTCTATTTCAACCTTGTCACTTAACGTTGCAATCAGTTTTTCGGCCGTAATTGTTGCAGGTAACTCATAATGCGCAGTCTTCATGCTATAGGATGCCTTTTATGGTGGTCGTTTACGCATAACTGTAATATTCTAGTGTTAATGTTTTGTGGCAACATAATATATCGTTTAGATATAAAGGTGATTATCAACATAACACGAGCATCAATATGAGCAGAGAATTATGGTTACTGCGACATGGCAAAGCTAAGCGGTTTGATAGCAGTGAAGACTATGACCGGACGTTAAAAAAGCGCGGTAAACGTGATGCCAAGAGCATGGGCGAATGGATGAAAGAGGCTCAGTCCTTACCTGATCTGATTGTCAGCTCACCTGCAATCCGCGCAATTACCACAGCAAAAATAGTTTGTGACGTATTTAGTATAGACCATCGGCATATCCGGCAGGAAAAACGCTTGTATGATGAGGGTTTAGTTCGAGTAAAATCGGTGTTGGCTGATTGTCCTGCTAATTTTAGTAGGGTATTACTGGTTGGGCATAACCCAGAGCTAGAAGATTTAATAAGCCATTTGGTCAATGAAACTGATTTGCCCGATCATAAAAAACTGTTCCCAACAGCCGCGTTGGCACGATTAATGCTGCCCGATGACTGGTCGCATTTGAACAAAGGCTGTGCACAATTGCTATCGATTACCTACTCAACATCCTTGTTGGAAGAAAACCTAGAAGAAAGTTAAGAAAATTGTGTCATTGTCATATTTCTGTCATAAAGTGGAATTATGCTACCGCAAACTGAATGTACTAACCAAACCTACTGTCTATCACAAGAGAGCTAAAATGAAATTACTGTTTAAAACGAAGTCACTTATTGCCGCGATGGGGCTGGTTTCTGTTGGGCTTACGGGTAATTTTGCCCATGCTGGGCAGGCTGTTGATGCTGCCATCCCTGAATATCAAGCTGCCACTGGCATATCTGGCAATCTGTCCAGCGTTGGCTCTGATACCTTGGCCAACTTGATGTCGCTTTGGGCGGAAGATTTCAACCGTGCTTATCCTAACGTCAATATTCAAATCCAGGCCGCAGGATCTTCTACCGCGCCACCTGCGCTGACTGAAGGCACATCTAACCTCGGTCCTATGAGCCGTGAGATGAAAGATGACGAAATTGAAGCATTTGAAGGTAAACAAGGTTATAAACCAACCGCTATTCCTGTAGCAGTAGATGCTCTTGTCGTTATGGTCAATAAAGACAATCCTGTTAAAGGCTTGACGATGGAACAGGTTGACGGTATTTTTTCATCCACCAACAAATGCGGTGGCGAAGCCAGCATTGAGACTTGGAGTGACGCAAGTGTCGCGGCATGGGGCGCAAAAAGTATCCAATTGTACGGACGTAACTCAGTATCTGGCACCTATGGCTATTTTAAAGAACACGCCTTATGCAAAGGTGATTTCAAAAGTAATGTGAATGAACAGCCTGGCTCTGCCTCAGTCGTTCAGTCGGTTACTGAATCTGTTAATGGTATTGGTTATTCTGGCATGGGCTATACCACTTCAGGTGTAAAAATGGTGCCTTTAGCAAAAAAAGGCAGCACAAGCTTTGTTGAAGCCACGCCTGAAAACGCGCTCAACGGCACTTATCCGTTAACACGCTACTTGTTTATTTATGTTAACAAAAAACCAAACCAACCGTTAGCGCCGTTGGAAAATGAATTTATCAAGATGGTCTTGTCAAAAACGGGGCAACAATCGGTTATCAAAGATGGTTACATCCCATTGCCAGCGAATGTCATAGAAAAGGCTTTGGCGGCGATCAAATAGATCGTTCCTAACAGTGTTGTTGTAGTGGTCGAGGACTTGTAAACAAGGATGTTTAGTCTGCATTAATCATTTCCCCCTCAAAGTAATGGTTGAGCAGACGATATGGCCGAAGACTGGAAACAGGCTTCGGCCATTTTTTATGTCCTTAGTCAGTAATACGTTTAAAATGGATTCCTGGGTTTTTTAACGTTTAAATGTAATGAATACACAAAGTTGTCACTTATTGAAATTACAATAGCCGCATGTCTGAGAACTTAACGAACCTAACACCATCAGCAGTAACGCTTGCAGCAAGCAAACCTTACCAAAAATGGCGATTAATAAAGGATACCCTGGCACGTTACGGCGTAGTCGGCGGCGGTCTTGGTGTCATTGTCGCTATCGTATTGATTTTCTTTTACTTGCTGTATGTCGTCTTGCCTTTGTTTGGATCGGCAACGGCTACTTCTATCGCTGAATACGATGTTCCTGAGCAGGCCTTGGGTAAGACAGTGTTACTGGAAACGGAAGAACAAAACGAAGTTGCCGTTCGATTTACCGGCAGCGGACATATCGTGTTTTTTGATGTTGCTACTGGCAAGAGCTTGTTAAATCAGGCTATTACGATTCCTGAAGGAGTCCATATCACCAGCTTTGCCCAAAGTAGCCTCATTAGCCAAGCCAGTGTCGGTTATGGGCTTTCAGATGGCAGGGCAATTATCGTCAAGCATCATTATAAAGTTACTTATCCCAACAATAAACGTCAGATTACGCCTTCAATCGAATATCCGCTAGGCGAACAACCGCTGGTAATCGACGAGAGCGGTGCTGCTTTGGATAAGCTTGCTATCAAGGTGGAAGCCGACAAGACCATCGTTGTAGCAAAAGCCGCCGATAAAGTGCATCTGGTCAGTTTTGCCAAAGAACAGTCATTGTTTGCTGATGAAGCAACCATGAACCGTACGGCTGTCGTGTTGGATGTTTCAGCCAAAAAGATTGTTAACCTATTAATTGATAAGGAAGATAGTCAGCTTTACCTTGTGGATGATGAGGGCCTGTTAAGTGCTTATGACATCAACGACAAAACTGCGCCAAAATTAAAACACCAACAAAATGTCGTCGAAGCAGGGAAAAAAATTACTAACCTGACGTTCTTGAATGGTGACCTTTCTCTGTTGGTCGGTGATTCAACAGGTCTGGTGTCACAATGGACACAAGTCAAAAACGAACTTAAGCAACTTGCGTTTAAAAAGATACGGTCATTTAAAGTATCAAACGAAGCGATTGTTTCTATCGAATCTGAACAACGCCGTAAAGGATTTATGACCGTCGATGCCAGTGGCTACGTCGGCATATACCATTCCACGGCTGAACGGGAGCTCATTAAAGAGCATGTCAGCACGTCGCCACCGGTAGCTGCCCTGTTATCGCCGCGAGCAAACCGGCTGCTGCTGGAATCACAAGATGGCAAAATTCATGTCTGGCGACTAGACAATGAACACCCAGAGGTTTCCATAAAATCGTTATGGCAACAGGTCTGGTATGAAAGCTACCCAAAGCCTGACTATATTTGGCAGTCTTCATCTGCCAGCAATGATTTCGAGCCTAAATACAGCCTAGTTCCTTTAGTGTTTGGCACTTTAAAAGCTGCTTTTTATGCCATGTTGGTTGCCATGCCACTTGCCCTGATGGGTGCAATGTATACAGCCTACTTTATGTCCTCCAAAATGCGCCAAGTCGTAAAGCCCACTATCGAACTCATGGGCGCACTGCCGACGGTCATATTAGGGTTTTTGGCAGGTCTTTGGTTAGCACCGTTTATAGAAAAGCATTTGGCGGGATTGTTCTTGTCGCTGATTTCCCTGCCCATCGCTATTATGGTATTCGCCTTTTTCTGGCAATATTTGCCGAAAACCCTGCGTCAAAAAATACCTGAAGGCTGGGATGCGGCTATATTAATACCCGTGATTATCATTGTTAGCTGGCTCGCCTTCACTATCAGCGTACCTTTGGAAACCTTTTTGTTTCACGGCACATTACGCGACTGGTTTAGCCGTGAATTCGGTATTGGCTACGACCAGCGTAATGCCTTGGTGGTCGGTATCGCAATGGGTTTTGCGGTGATCCCCACGATTTTTTCGATAGCCGAGGATGCCATATTCAGCGTTCCCAAACATTTGACAGTGGGCTCTCTGGCACTGGGCGCAACCACGTGGCAAACCATGACGCGGGTGGTTTTGTTGACTGCCAGTCCGGGTATTTTTTCAGCGGTCATGATCGGCTTGGGACGTGCAGTTGGCGAAACCATGATTGTGTTAATGGCTACCGGCAATACGCCAGTCATGGATTTCAGCGTGTTCCAGGGTTTACGTACACTGGCGGCCAATATCGCGGTGGAAATGCCCGAATCAGAAGTCGATAGCACCCATTACCGCGTGTTATTTTTGGCGGCTTTAGCGCTGTTTATCTTCACTTTCGTATTCAACACCTTGGCAGAAATCATTCGCCAACGCTTGCGGGAAAAATACAGCTCATTATGATTAGTTCTTGGTTTAAAAGTGGGTCGCCTTGGATATGGCTGAATGCGGCTGCGGTCAGCGCTTGTCTTATTATGATTGTTGGAGTGTTGGGTCTGATTGTCGTGCGCGGCATCGGTCATTTCTGGCCTTCCCAGGTCGCGCGGTTCAGTTATCAGGAAGATAACGCCCAAGCAAAAACACTTTTTGCTGAAATTATAGATACCAGCGTGACTCCTGCGGCGGCGGCAAAAATTTCCGGCTATAAAATGGCTGATGATGAAGATGACTTGGTGCAGTATCAAATCAAAACTGGCAATCGTGACGTTACCGGTGCTGATTTCCGCTGGTTGCAGGAGCGCAATATCAAAAGCCAAGACCTTCCTGCTGATCTCATGGTAGTAGAGCGTCGGGAATGGGGCAATTTTTACGGTCAACTTGTCGCGGTGAAAGAAAACGGTAAAACCCTTGCCAGCGACGGTCAAGCGTGGTCTGTAGCGCAAACAAAAATCGACGAAGCCTTAATTGTCTATGAAGAAATCGCCCATCTGGAAAAGAAAGAAATCGGCGCGATTAATTACAGTTTGGAGCAATTAAGGCTAAAAGGTAGAAAGCTGGAATTGAAAGGCCAGCTTGATGAAACGGCTAAGGCAGCCATCGAAAATGAAAAAACCGAGCTTAAAAAGCAATACGAACAATACCAAATACAGCTAAGAACTTTGTATCAAAAAATCAGGAGTGCCAGTCTGGTGGCGAAAACCGACAGCGGCAAAGAAGTTGACATTCCTGTCGCTAAAGTAGTCAGGATATATCAACCCAATAGCATGAACCTGTTCCATAAAATAGGCCATTATTTCAGCAAGTTGGGAGAATTCCTGGCTGATGATCCCCGCGAAGCCAATACCGAAGGCGGTATCTTCCCTGCTATTTTCGGGACGATCATGATGGTGTTGATTATGTCTATCATCGTCACGCCTTTCGGCGTTATTGCGGCGGTTTACTTGCGCGAATATGCCAAACAGGGTTTTACCACACGCTTGATACGGATTGCGGTCAACAATCTCGCAGGCGTGCCTTCTGTGGTTTATGGCGTGTTTGGCTTGGGCTTTTTTGTTTATATTCTGGGTGGTAATATTGATAAGCTGTTTTACCCCGAATCTGCCCCTGCACCCGTTTATGGAACGCCAGGATTATTATGGGCATCCATCACGCTTGCGCTGCTCACTTTGCCCGTCGTGATCGTCGCCACCGAAGAAGGCTTGGCGCGCATACCCAAATCCATACGAGAAGGCAGTCTGGCATTGGGGGCCACCAAATTTGAAACCTTGTGGAACACGGTTTTACCAATGGCTAGCCCCGCTATCATGACCGGAATGATCCTGGCGGTTGCCAGAGCGGCGGGAGAGGTTGCACCACTTATGATGGTCGGTGTGGTCAAGCTCGCGCCCACCTTGCCGCTGGATGGCAACGCCCCTTTCATCCATTTAGACAGAAAATTCATGCACTTGGGTTTTCATATTTATGATGTCGGCTTTCAAAGCCCCAATGTTGAAGCGGCACGACCTTTGGTGTATGCAACGGCACTGCTACTCGTCTTGGTGATTATCGGATTAAACTTAGCCGCAATTGTGATCAGAAATAATTTACGCGAAAAATATCGGGCATTGGAAGGTTAAAAGTGACGACAGAACAAACACGTACCCACGCTATTGACATGAACTCCATCTTGCGTGGTCGGGATCTTTCCCCGGAACAGCTAGAGATAACTATCAAAATAGAAAACCTCAACCTGTTTTATGGGCAAAAACAGGCCTTGCACAATATCAACATGGACATCCCCAAGCGTAGGGTGACGGCTTATATTGGTCCGAGCGGCTGTGGTAAATCCACACTGTTGCGTTGCATTAACCGTATGAATGATCTGGTGGATAGTGCCAAAATCGATGGCAAGATATTGCTGGATAATGAAAATATCTATGATAAATCGGTCAATGTAGCTTCACTTCGCAGGCGTGTAGGGATGGTGTTCCAAAAACCTAATCCCTTCCCGAAATCAATCTTTGAAAATGTCGCTTATGGTTTACGTATTCAAGGCATCAACGACAAGCGTGCCTTAGATGAAACCGTAGAGGAAGCCTTGCGAGGCGCGGCACTTTGGGATGAGGTGAAAGACCGTCTGAATGACAATGCCTTGGGCTTGTCGGGCGGACAACAACAACGCTTGGTCATCGCCAGAGCGATTGCCATCGAGCCGGAAGTTTTGTTGCTCGATGAACCCGCATCGGCACTCGACCCCATTTCCACGCTCAAGATCGAAGAGCTGATTAACGAGTTGAAAGAAAAATACACCATCGTCATCGTTACGCATAACATGCAGCAAGCCGCGCGGGTTTCCGATTTCACCGCATTCATGTATATGGGGGAATTGATTGAAATAGGCAGCACCAGTCAACTGTTCACCAACCCCAAAAAGAAACAAACTGAAGACTACATCACTGGTCGCTACGGTTAATTAGGAGAGTACAGATGGACAGCATAAATATCGGGCATCATATTTCTGAGCAATTCAATAAGGAGCTCGAAGACATCCGTAACCACGTCTTGACAATGGGTGGTTTGGTCGAAGAGCAGATCGAAAATGCGATCAAAGCCTTTACCACATCTGATGTGGAACTGGCGGAGCAAGTCATCAAGCAAGACAACCAAATTGATGCGCTGGAAATCGCCCTAGATCGAGAATGTATGCAGATCATGGCGTTGCGCCAGCCGACCGCCTTCGATTTAAGGCTATTGATTACTGTGCTGCGAATCATTAATGAACTGGAACGGGTGGGCGATATGGCGGAACACGTCGCCAAAATGACCCTTCACCTAGCCAACATTGAAGGTAATAAAGGCGAATCATATTACGAAATCCAGCATATTGCCGACTTGGTCAAGGCCATGTTGCATGATGCTCTTGATGCTTTTGCTCGGATGACGGTCGAACAAGTACCCGCCATAACCAGCAGGGATGAAAACGTAGACCGCGAGTACGCCAGCATCATCCGCCAGCAAATCACCTATATGATGGAAGACCCGCGCAATATTACCCGCACAATCAACGTGCTATGGGCGGTGCGCTCACTGGAACGGATAGGTGACCATGTCTGTAATATCTGTGAACATCTGGTTTACATGATTAAGGGCGAAGATGTTCGCCACGTTAGTCGTGAGGAGTTGGAAAGAAAAGTAAAAGGTGAATAAAGCGGCTGGTTTTATGTGCCAATGGATTCCTTCGGTCATGGCAGGGCGTAACCAGGGCTTGTTAAGCCAATCGTTGAAAGTTACCTGGAATTCCTAAAAATCCAAATTTATCTTTTTCCCTTATAAAAGGGACTGCTCGATTCAACTTAGCGGCGATGGATACCGCCTATGCTATCCAAAGAAATCCCAGATAAGCTTGATCTGAGTGAGCTTCTTAGCTTATCCATGTGTTATATAAGTCCGATATATAAGCTGACAAGATATGTCATATTGCGACTAGCACTGTCACTTCACCGCTGACACAAGGTAAAATCCTAGCACGGCATAAGCTGCGACGGCTGACGGTGATGATGAGTGACTTAAGGCGGCTGGCGAACGGTTCAGGTAACTTGAGGCATTTCTGGTTTAAGTTTGCGATTAGTCCAGATTTTGCGTTAACGGCTTGGCTTTGTTTATCTGCTGAGGAGTTTTTTGCGAAATGGTCTAACAATAAGCTGAACCAGCTTGTTTAGGGATTCTTTAGTGGTACTCCAAGACCAGTTTGATGGCTTTATGGCGGATAAAGTAGAATGTACATCGCCAATTAGCCTAGGGAGGCGATCAAGTGCTGATCGCCTCCCCTAGGCTTAGAGTTGACCGAAACTGCTGGCTGGTTTTAGATGTCTAAGTAACCAGTTTCTTCATGTAAAACCTGATCTAACCCTTGCACCTCTTCGTCCGAGGTGACACGTAAGCCAATAAAATTTTCCAAAACTTTAAGGATTATATAACTGAACAATGCGCTCCAGGCAATAGTTGCCACAATCGCCAGGACTTGAACGCCGACTTGCTGGGCAATCGTAACGCCATCGGCAAGCCCAATACCACCCAGGCTGATGTCAGCAAATACGCCAGTCAGCAACGATCCGGTAATTCCGCCGATGCCGTGGACGGGGAAAACGTCTAAGGAGTCGTCGATAATCAGTTTACGTTTGACAAATTGGGTAGCGTAAAAACATACGATACCTGCGGTTATGCCTATCGCCAACGCACCCATCGGGCCGACAAAGCCGGATGCGGGTGTGATTGTACCCAAGCCTGCAACCATGCCCGTTACGATGCCTAACACGCTGGGTTTACCATAACGTACCCATTCGATGGTCATCCAGGTCAATGAACCTGCTGCTGCGCCAATATGCGTTACCAACATTGCCATACCTGCACGACCGTCAGAAGTCAACGCGCTCCCAGCATTGAAACCAAACCAGCCGACCCACAACATGCCAGCGCCCGTCACCACCATCGTCATATTGTGCGGTGGCATGGCAGTGGTCGGAAAGCCTTTTCGCTTGCCGATAACCAAAGCCGAAACTAAGGCGGCAACGCCAGCATTAACATGAATGACGATACCACCCGCAAAATCCATCACGCCCAAAGCCGCCAACCAGCCGCCGCCCCAAATCCAATGGCACACCGGTACATAGACCAGACACAACCACAAAGCACTAAACCATAACATGGATGAAAACTTCATCCGCTCCGCAAATGCGCCGACGATCAAAGCTGGCGTGATGATGGCGAATGTCATTTGGAACATGAAATACAGCGTTTCAGGAATATCGCCCGTCAAGGATGCGGTATTAATATCCGGCAAAAATGCTTTCGACATACCGCCTAAGTATTTTTGCATTTCCCCGCCATCAGTGAAGATCAGGCTGTATGCGCCAGCCAGCCAGAGTATCGAGATCAAACAGGTAATGGCAAAGCATTGCATCAATACCGACAGCACGTTTTTGCTTCTAACTAATCCAGCGTAAAACAGCGATAAGCCAGGGATGGTCATGAACAGCACCAAAGCAGTCGAGGTCAGTATCCAAGCGGTATTTGCTTGATTTAATTCAGTCGCTGAAGCCAGTTCAGGAGCCAAAAGCAAAACAAAAGGTAAGTATTTATAATTATTTTTAGTTTTCATCGTGTATCTTAGTACCATTTAGATGGCATCTTCTCCTGTTTCACCCGTGCGAATACGGATTACTTGTTGTAAATCAGTGACAAAAATTTTACCGTCACCAATCTTGCCCGTATTGGTGACCTTGATGATGGCTTCCACGACTTTATCGACGACATCATCGCTTACGGCAATTTCCAGCTTAACTTTGGGCAAGAAATCGACTACGTACTCTGCGCCACGGTACAATTCGGTGTGGCCTTTTTGTCGTCCAAAGCCTTTGACTTCCGTGGCAGTCACACCTGCCACGCCGATTTCAGACAAGGCTTCCCGCACATCGTCCGTCTTGAATGGTTTAATAATCGCTGTTATTAGTTTCATGATTGCTCTCAATTGTTTGTAGCTCGAAGGTGGATTTTCCGTAGACTCCAATCATACACAATTTATTAACGTACAACGAGCAAGCGACTTCAAAATACCCAAAATAATGCACTGAGTGTGTTACAGAGGTATTTATGTTGATAGAATCCAGTACATTGTTGTTCCATGTCCGGTGCAGTTGCTTAATTTATTTAGGGAATCGCTGATTAAGTCCTTCGACAAGCTCATGACGAACTGTAAGATATTGATTATATTCGTTGTTAGCCATGAGTTGGTCGAATGGTCGAACCATGATCGGAATCAACTTGTTCAGAGATCCCTTAGCATTAAACACGTTATATTTCAGATTAAATTTGAGGTGAATACGATAAACAGTCTAAACAAAATACTCCTATCAGCAGCAGGTATGGAGGTCTTGGTTTTACGACTTTTGATAGGATTCATCCTAACGGCGCATGGCAGCCAAAAACTATTGGGCTGGTTTGATGGTTATGGACTTGAGGGAGCGGGGCAGTTTATGGATTCGCTCGGCTTACAGCCAGGTTTTTGATGGCAGTTTTGGCAGGTAGCGCAGAGTTTTTCGGCGGCATCGCGCTGATGTTAGGCTTGTTTATCCGTCTTGCTGCGGCAAGTTGTGTCATCACCTTGCTAGTTGCGTTGGTCGTCGTGCATCTAGGACATGGTTTTTTCCTGGATACACGCGGTATTGAGTGCGCTTTAGCTTTATTGTCTGCTACCACAGTCTTATCAATCATGGGTGGTTATTACTGCCAATTTAAGCTTCTCGGAATGGAGTAGCGTCTTTGGTGATGCCAAGCTCACTACAGTCTTAATTAGATCGACTCACGCATCATTGCCATATTGTGGAAACAGGTAATGAATCTTGTCGATTCAAGCACAGTAGCACGCAAGCTAAAGGTCGTATCAAGGCGCGGGAGGTGGAACGGAAGGAGCTTGTAATGCCAGAAAACGCAGACTTCTAATAAAACCTTAAAAGGGAGCTTAAGACTTAGTTAGTTTGGCCGACTTATCCACAGCGGTGTAGTAATCTACACAAATAAACGCCTGGTCAAAATTAAACGCGCACAGGTGGTCAGTTTTAAACGCGCGTCAACATGTATGCTATGGTTTTGTGCGGTTGCTACATAATACCGGTTTTTAGTTATGGTTTCTTCGGCAACAGTTTTCGCTGATGCGGGGTTATTCTTTGATGGGACTGCCAAGCATGCGAGGATGGGCGTTATTCAATCGAGCTTTCCTGATGTGCAGCTTATTTCATGCCAAAACTTTAAGTCGTGTGATAAGTTTTAGTTAGTAATCAAAATGTTGCCATCGTGTTTTCTGATATTGCTAAGATGCAAGCAGAGGTTAAAAGACGCGCAAAAGTCATTGCCTCAATTTCTTCTATCCGCACTGTATCTTACAAAGGCTTCAAAATTATTGAGGCTGATGCAGTTGATATTGAAGGCAGGTATTTTGTCATGTTAGGTGTTAAAATCTCTAAAAAGGCTAGCGTTAAAGTAAAAAATATAACAATAGCTGAGGCTCTTGCTGTTGAAATAACGGCTGCATATTCCAGGATCTGGCAATAAAGATAGTGGCGTAGTTGGGCTGAATGCAATGAAGCCCAACAATTATCAAAGTTTTGAATGTTGGGCTTCGCTTCTGCTCAGCCCAACCTGTAATGCAATCTAACAACAATTAATTGTGATAAGCCGACTCCCCATGCTCACAAATATCCAAGCCTTCGCGCTCAACTTCTTCACTTACTCGTAGTCCGATTAACAAATCTACGATTTTAAAGGCGATAAAGGAGACGACAGCAGACCAAATGATACACACCCCGACACCCCATAATTGGCTGGTTACTTGGGTAGACATACTGAATTCTGCCACGCCATTCGCTACGTAATCCCATACGCCTGTGCCGCCTAAGCTAGGGCTGGCGACAACGCCGGTGCCGATAGCACCGATAATTCCACCGACGGCATGTACACCGAAAACATCCAGGGAGTCGTCATAACCCAGTTTTTCTTTTAGGCAGGTAACTGCCCAGAAGCACACCGAACCAACGACCAAGCCCAGGCAAATAGCACCCATCGGTCCTGCCCAGCCGCACGCTGGTGTGATGGCAACCAAGCCTGCGATAGCACCAGAAGCACCACCTAACATACTGGGTTTGCCGCGTATTAACCATTCTGCTCCCATCCAAGATAAGGTGGCTGCCGCGCTGGCAAGCAAGGTATTCACAAACACCAAAGCCGCTAAACCGTTGGCTTCAAGGTTAGATCCGACGTTAAATCCAAACCAACCTACCCATAGCAAAGATGCACCGATCATGGTCATGGTCACGCTATGTGGGGCTAATGATTCTTTTTTGAAGCCGATGCGTTTGCCTATCATCAAACAGCCGACTAAGCCCGCTATACCAGCATTGATATGCACTACCGTGCCACCCGCGAAATCCAATGCACCTTTTTGGAACAAAAATCCTGCCGTTGCACCAGCCGCTTCCGCCGCTTTAGCATCGGTATAGGCATCAGGGCCTGTCCAATACCAAACCATGTGTGCCATCGGCAGGTAAGAAAAGGTAAACCAGATGAGCATAAATAATAGCACTGCCGAAAACTTAACCCGCTCGGCAAATGCGCCGACAATCAAGGCGGGTGTAATCGCCGCGAATGTTAACTGGAACACCACGTAGATATATTCAGGGACGTAAGCACCTTTGCTGAATGTCGCCGCCATCGAATCTGGTGTGATGCCAAGCAGGAACATCTTGCTCAAGCCGCCAAAAAAGGCATTGCCTTCGGTAAAGGCGACGCTGTAGCCATAAATCGCCCATAAAATCGCCATCATGGAGAAAATAATGAACACCTGCATCAATACCGACAGCATGTTCTTGGCGCGTACCATGCCGCCGTAGAATAATGCCAGACCTGGAATCACCATCAAAATGACTAGTACAGTCGCCACGATCATCCATGCGGTATCGCCTTTGTTAACGGTTGGCACTACCGCTGCTGCTGCGACCACATCTTCAGCGGAAACAACAGACGACAAGCCCATCAATAACAACCCAATAATGCCCCAAAAACCCGAATAACTTTTTTTCATCTCATTCCCCCTTACAGAGCTTCTTCGCCAGTCTCTCCGGTACGAATCCGAATGACCTGCTCCAAATTAGTTACAAAAATTTTGCCGTCGCCAATTTTTCCGGTATTGGCTACTCTGCTAATCGCAAGCACAGCTTGATCGACTAAGGCTTCCGTGACGGCGACCTCAACCTTCGCCTTGGGCAAAAAATCAACCACATACTCAGCGCCGCGATATAACTCGGTATGTCCTTTTTGACGGCCAAAGCCTTTTACTTCAGTTACTGTTACACCAGATACCCCTAGTTCTGACAGGGCCTCTCGCACATCATCGAGTTTAAACGGCTTAACAATTGCGGTTATCAGCTTCATATTCACTCCTTCATTAAGTTAACAGCTAAGAGAACCTTATCCTAGTGGCTTAGGAGAAACCTCGTGTACACAAAAGGGATTCACTTGGATTAGTTACAGCACAGATCATGCCAATTGAGATAAACAAAGAAACCTTGAGATTAAAGCAGGTGTTAGTCAGCAATCCGAAAGAATTGCACCAAAATTGTGCGTTTATGGTGCTTATGATTCGTATTGGTGCAAATGCATTGTTTTCTAATAACGGGAGTACAAGCCTAGGTTTGTGCTCTCAATATTCAATTTTTTCTCAGCTGCGTCGACCTGATA
>SHZQ01000130.1 GCA_009695535.1 Methyloglobulus sp. | reverse complement strand
CGATGCTGTTGGATTTGGCGGTGGCGGCAACGGACACTTTGTTGCCGTACTCGTAGGGCTTGTGGTCTTTGCCCTTGCCGATGCAATAGGCGGCGGGTTCGTGCAACGAGTAGATTTTGTCCTTGTCTTGTGGGTGCTGGCCCAGCACCAACAGGAGCATTATCTAAACCAAGCCCACTTCTTGTGCGCCAAGCGATATTGTGATCCGCACAAGAAGAATCGCCGCTTACGCCGACAGCACCGAGTATTTTTCCGGAAGCATCATATAGCGTAAGACCGCCGCCGAAAACATTAACGTCACCAATTTTTTACCAACTAATGGGTCGCTGGACTGACCATATTTTTCTGACGGCCCTTTATAGGCGGCCTCGGTGTCAACGGGATTACTCTCTTGCAAGCCAAACAAACTACCACCAGGCTGAATGGCGGTGTAAAGATTAGCTGTGGAAAGCGCTAATACAGGCAAGCTGAACGAATTGGCTGTGTTCGCTTTTTGGGCTGAAATAACGCGGTTGCCAGGCCACTGATCACCACGGTTTACGCCGGTAAATGCAACGGTGCAAACGATACCATCTCTATCGACAATAGTACTCCACATATCTAAATTAAAACCGCCATTAGCTTCACTTCGCGCCGCAATTAAAGCAGTTTTTAGTGCGGCATGATTGGGTAAAGCTGCACAATTGGAATCTGCTAAAGCAATATTAGAAGCTGTTGCTAAAGACCCCATCAGTGTTAAATAAAGAACTGATTTTTTCACTACCCCCTATCCCCTCATAGTGCTACAGGAATGCCGCTGTCGCATCGGCTTGTTAAACGCCCACAGGCGTAACGATAAGGTAAAAGCATTATGACGGGAAGCCAATGCGTAAAAAATACCTATAAACCGTGGTAATAGTTAACAGCTTTTTATGCCAAATTATGTACCCACATAGAAATACCATGCTATAGAAAGACCGTATTTTTTCGCCCAACAATCTGATAAAAAAAGAGTTTTACTGTATGTTGTTTGTTAAATTTACTGTTAGCAGTCTTGGCAAACTATTCGCATCAAGTTGATTTTACTTTTCATGCAAATCTGGCTATCGGATATAATTAGCCTCTATATTGAACCCAAAAGAATCCCACTAACTTTATATTGTCTAGGCTTATTGCAGCCAACTCCATTCACAACAAGGTAAGTTAATGAAAAAACTGCTGTTCCAATTTGACACGGATGCGTACCCTTCCGTATTCGATACGGTCGTTGCTTACGATGGCGGAGCTGATTGCGTAATTGGTCATGGTGGCTTGATACCTGATAATGTAACCAAACTGGTTGAAGGCGCAATCTTTACCCGCGCACCCAAAGACAAGAAGAGTACCGCCATTTTTGTGGGTGGCAGTGACATGGTTGCGGGACAAGCCTTGCTCAAGGCTGTGCAAAAACAATTTTTCGCCGGATTCCAAGTTTCCGTAATGTTTGACAGCAACGGCTGTAATACCACGGCTGCCGCTGCCGTTGCCAAGATGGTTGCTGGTCGTAATTTTGCCGGAAAAAAAGCTGTGGTGCTGGCAGGTACGGGGCCGGTCGGGCAAAGGGCTGCGGTCATGTTGGCGAAAGAAGGTGCAACAGTCGCTATCACATCCCGCAAATTGGAACAGGCTATCTTAACCTGTGAAGCAATAAAAGCGCGTTTTGGCGTTGACCTTATCCCCATTGAAGCCGCTGACAATACCGCCAGAGCGAATGCGATTGCCGATGCCAATATCGTCCTTGCCGCAGGATCTGCTGGTGTTGAATTATTGCAAGAACAACACTGGCGCGACAATCCCAGCCTCGAATTAATCGCCGATGCCAACACCACGCCACCACTAGGGATAGGCGGCACGGACATGATGGATAGGGGTGTCGAACGGCACGGCAAGCTCATCTGGGGCGCAATCGGCTTTGGGGCATTTAAACTGACCTTGCACCGCGCTTGTATTGCTAAGTTGTTTGAAGACAATAAGCGGGTTTTGGATGCCGAGGATATCTACGCCATCGCCAAGGAAATGGCAAAGATTTAGCGCGGTGAATGCTTCTTTACACCTATCTATCCCTGATCTGAGAAAGTCCGCTTTCACTATTTTTCAGGCAGGCATTGCCGCTGCTGACCCTTATCAAGCGGTCAAGCATTGCCTTCTCGCCGAAAATGATACGTTTCAAATACCGCTCAATGAAAGTGGTTATGATCAAACAGTCCATTGGACTAAAATCCACTTGATCGCCTTTGGCAAAGCGGCTTGTCCGATGATAAAGGCCGCTATCGACTCCATCCCCACCCACTTGATAGGTCATGCTATTGCTGTCACGAATTACGAAAATGTAAAGCCTGTTGCTGGCGTTAACGTCATCGGCAGTGGACATCCCTTACCTGATGAAGCTGGACTCAATGCCACCAGATTGTGTGCTAAGGTGGCGCAAGATGCAAAACAAGATGAGCTGGTTTTAGTTCTGGTCAGTGGCGGCGGTTCTGCCTTAATCCCTTATCCGGTCGATTCGGTGACGTTGCAGGACAAAATCTGCACGACCGATTTGTTGTTGGCTTCTGGCGCAAGCATTAACCAAGTCAATTGTGTCCGCAAGCACTTGTCCCAGCTAAAAGGCGGCGGTTTGGCGAGGTTGATTGCACCCGCTGATTGTCACGCCCTAATTTTGTCCGATGTCATCGGCGATGATTTGTCGGCTATCGCCAGCGGTCCAACCGTGCCGGATGAAACGACCTTTGATGATGCGATTGGCATCTTAAAAGGCAAAGACATCTGGCATGAGGTATCGCCTAATGTCCGCAATTACCTGGAAAGCGGTCGGCAAGGCAAAGCTAAGGAAACCGCAAAACCCGACGATGCTTGTTTTGCTAAAACCAGCCGTACATTAATCGGCAGCAATACCCTCAGTGTAAAAGCCATCATGAAAGCGGCACAAGCACAAGGTTTTGACGCGCTCCTTTACAGCGATAGCCTATGTGGAGAAGCACGGGATGAAGCCGAAAAACTCGTACACTTTGCCCTCACCCGCGCCAACAAAGCAGGAAACCGACCGATTGCGATTTTAGCCGGCGGCGAAACCACCGTTACCCTCAAAGGCAATGGCCGTGGTGGTCGCAATCAAGAAATGGCGCTTGCATTTGCGCTCAATGCAAAAGAACAGAAACTGCCTGGAAATTGGGTATTTTTGAGCGGCGGCACCGATGGCCACGACGGCCCAACAGATGCTGCCGGAGGAATGGTAGATTCGGGTACAATACAACGAATGCTGAAATCAGACGTAAATCCAAGCGCACTACTCGACAATAATGATTCCTATAGCGCATTGAAAACATCGGAAGATTTACTCATGACTGGCGCGACAGGCACGAATGTAGCTGATTTGCAGATATTGCTTATTCAGCCTTAATCTCAGACTAGACAACAATTTTCAGGAGACACCATGTTTAACAAATCCATGACCATCGCCGGATTCGATGACGAACTATTCCACGCAATCGAAGAAGAAAAGCAACGCCAGGAAGACCACATCGAGCTGATTGCGTCTGAAAATTACGCCAGCCCGCGTGTGCTGGAAGCGCAAGGCACCTTGCTGACCAACAAATACGCCGAAGGTTATCCCGGCAAGCGTTACTACGGCGGCTGCGAATTTGTCGATAAGGCAGAGCAATTGGCTATCGACCGTGCTAAAATCTTATTTGGTGCAGATTATGCCAACGTGCAACCGCATTCCGGTTCAGGCGCAAATATGGCAGTGTTTATGGCATTAATTAAGCCGGGCGATACCATTTTAGGGTTAAGCCTAGCAGATGGCGGACATTTAACCCACGGCGCAAAGCCTAATTTCTCCGGCAAAATCTATAACGCCGTGCAGTACGGGCTTGATCCAGCTACCGGTTTTATCGACTACGACCAAGTGGAAGCCTTGGCCTTAGAGCATAAGCCGAAAGTGCTGGTAGCCGGATTTTCCGCTTACTCACGAGTATGGGATTGGCAACGCTTCCGCGAGATTGCCGACAAGGTCGGTGCGTATTTGTTTGTCGATATGGCGCATGTCGCAGGCTTGATTGCTGCTGGTGTGTATCCTAATCCCGTACCGATTGCCGATGTCGTCACTACCACCACACATAAATCCTTGCGCGGTCCTCGCGGCGGCCTGATCTTATGCAAAAGCAACCCAGAACTGGAGAAGAAATTCGATTCCAACATTTTTCCTGGTATTCAAGGCGGCCCGTTGATGCACGTCATCGCTGCCAAAGCGGTGTCGTTCAAAGAAGCCATGCAACCGGAATTCAAGACCTATCAGCAACAAGTCATCAAAAATGCCCAGGCAATGGCAAAAGTGTTTATGGATCGCGGCTTCGATGTCGTCTCCGGTGGCACCGACAACCACCTGATGCTGGTCTCGCTAATCCTCAAAGGCATCACTGGCAAGGCCGCCGACGCTGCTTTAGGCAAAGCCCATATCACCGTTAACAAAAACGCCGTCCCCAACGACCCGCAATCACCCTTCGTCACCAGCGGCATCCGCGTCGGCACACCCGCTGCCACCACACGCGGCTTCAAAGAAGCCGAAGTCACCGACATCGCCAACTGGATGTGCGACGTGATGGAAAATATGGACGATGAAAAGGTAATTGCGACTGTGCGGGATAAAGTGACTGCGCTTTGCAAGCGGTTTCCGGTTTACGGTGGCTAAATATAGGCTTTTTCTTAAATGGACAGTCTTGGTATGGCTGAATGTTACCTTTAGTCTCTGGGTAGCGTTGGGAGAGTGCCCGCAAATTATCGACAGAATCGGGATGGTTTTCGGGGTGTTTTCATTCGTTATTTTTTATGCAAAAATTGAAATTTATTTGATAACACTTAAAAAATTCCAATTGAGAAAGGCACTCTTGGTTGGTGTTTACGTTAAGTTCCTTTCCTTTCCCAGCTATATCCAAGTGTGGAACTAGCTGCGGGACTGGCTTCGACTGTTTTCGTTGAGTGGGTTATTGGAAAAGTTTCCTTTGTTTCAGCTTGTTTAATTACGGGCACTGATGGCTTTTTATTATCATTACTCGTAGCCCTAATATTATCACTGATGAATTTTGTATTGAATAAACGCCAAAAAGCGAAACTGGTAAGCCAGCCATTATGAAAATTAATAACGGTATATTTAACTCTTTTCAATGTAAACATATTGAAAATATCAACTTATCAATTTCCGAGACACCATGTCTGACATAGAAATCGCCCAAAAAGCCAAAATGCAGCCGATTATCGGCCTTGTTAAAGAAAAATTCGGCATTGATGCCGAACACTTAGATCCTTTCGGTCACTACAAAGCCAAGCTGTCACT
>SHZQ01000129.1 GCA_009695535.1 Methyloglobulus sp. | reverse complement strand
GAGGTGACTGCGTTATTGATTGCAATCGAAGGGAAAAGCGCATAGGCTGGGTTGGTAAGCCTGTAAGGTGGGCAAAAAACTGCCCACCAAACTACGATATGACCTGCTTCCTACCCCTCTCCCATTGGGAGAGGGGTAGGAACGTAAAACTAGAATGTTTTTTAATTCTCTTCTTCTCATAATTTGTAGGTTTCGGCTTTACGCTTGTCAGCATCCCCATGAAAGCCATGGTCGCTATTACCACAGGTATTGCGTCTATTACCGCAATAACTAACGCCAAGACTGATGAAGTGGCAGTAACAGGCGAGATGTAGGGTAACGCATCATTATGGACAAAATCTACTGCCACCATACCCGTGTAATGCATCCCGCAAACCGCTACGCCCATGACCAGTGCGCTAACAACCATCTGCCACATATGTTTCACATGAACTGCAAGCCAAAGTGCTACTATGGAGGCCGCTACAGCAATACCAACCGACGCCGCAATGATAGTCTTGTCCCAAAGTATGTCAGCTTGCACGTTCATAGCCAACATGCCAGTGTAATGCATGGCAACTACGCCTGATCCAACCAAAAAACCGGACATAATCAATTTTGCGATACTGAGCGCGCCTGCGCTCATTATCGCAAACCGACATAAACCATAAACGCCGCCCGTGGGTTGCGGTGCACGGACAATCCAACTGTAATCGTAGTGTGATTTGTTGGTTGCGTGTAACCCAACGACTATGCTATTTCTTTGGCGTAGGTCGATTGCGTGGTGAACTGATAACCTTTCGTCAGACAATGATCTAGCCATTTTTGCAGGAAAAAATTGAGCCGCCATTTGTAGTTCATAATTTCCCTGCACAAGCCGAAATCCTTGAACACATGGCTTACGTTAGGTCTGGCATGATCGCTTAACGCCTCCGCCAATTGCGCGTCCAAATACATCCGAATTCTTACCGCAGGCTCCAGCAACTCATCCGGTTTATTGCTAAAGCAATGGCTTAACTCTATAGTCAAGGTATAAGCGGTCTGCTCGATAATTTGCAAATGCAAGGTCGTGTTGTTGCTCGCTAACCCGATGGCATTGCCCTCTATGTTAGATAGCTCAGGTATTAAGCGGAATAGCTTCTCATAATTGGACGCACACACTTGCTCCAGGCACTCGGATTTGTTGATGGGGTTTAAAAAACTCATGGCGGTCGGTTTACTCTTCCTGATAACACGCATAAGCACTGGCGGTTTCCCACAGCACGACTTGGGATACGTTAAAACCTGTTGCTTTCAAATGCTGATAGATCATCTTGCTTAAGACTTCCGCCGTAGGGTGTTCATCCAACGCCCAAAAGCGTTCGTTATTGGCTTTTAGCGCAGGAATAAGCGGATCGTCTTTGTGTAGCAAGAAATTGTGGTCCAGATATTGGTCGATATACGCTTCGACACATTCCCTAATGTCGGCAAAATCACACACCATGCCTTGTTCGTTCAGCGTTTGCTGCGTTATGGAAATAGCCGCTTTCACGCTATGCCCGTGCAGGTGTCGGCACTTGCCCTGATGGTTCATCAGGCGATGGCCATAACAAAAATAGACTTCTTTGGTAATAGTGAACATAGTCTTGCTAACAATAATTAAAATTCAACATTTTCAGTCCTCATCCGGTATTTGCCCGCCCGTTATTACGACTTCCTCATCTGCTTTTACATCATATTTAACAAAATAGCCATCGGGAGTAAGCAAAAACGCTTTGATTAGCCGACGCGTGTAAGTGTCTTTAGCAGCTTTTATGTAAACATAAACCTGATCCATATACCAGATTACTGCTGTCTCAGGGATAACAGCCCCAGACTGCCCAAGAGTAGGCTCGGGTATCCAAGCTGTTGCTTTCATGCCAACATTAAGTCCACCAGCATTGGTCTGAAAAAATAACTTTCACCTTGTAAGCTGCTATCAACTTGAGTAGTACGCGAAATTAAACTGGCTGAATACGCCTCATTTCGCTGCCTAGAGGGCTCTACGAATAGCGTATCAATTCCGCTTGTGAGTTGTTTATTAGCTGGCAAAGTAATTTGCAATAGCTGCTGATGGCCTGATAAAAATGCTTTCAACTTACCTGTTTTATCAGGCAACGCCCAGTCGGCAAGCTCCTTTCCCTGCATCAGCCTGATTTCACTGGTGATAGCCATAAGCCTTATTTGAGCGGCATCAACCAAGACTTGATGGCCCGATCCCTGCGCCTCCTGCTCCTGCAAGGAACGTTTGGCTGTTATGCCATTGCGAAATAATTCCTGCTGCCGTTTAATGCTTTGCCCAGCTTGCTTCAATCTAGCCTTAGCACTGTTGAGTTCAACTTGCGCTACCAAATAGCACTCTCTTAATGCCAATAATGGTTGGATGCTGATAACTTTACCAATTGCCTCAAATTCCGCCTGATGTTGGATGGCTGCAACTACCATCGTCTTAGCCCAGATGTGGCTTGAGTTTGGCCGTCTATACCAACGGAAGAATGCTGTGGTTTCGGCATTTTCACAGCATCGTCACCTGCAACTGCTATTGTGATAGGGTCAGTAGTCAGCAAAATCAAAACGGCAATTGGCAATATTTTAGTATTGTGGGAAAAAACCATGTCACAGATGGGTCGTTAATAAGAGATGCTTAAAGTATAATACCTAGCAACAATCCCAATGAATAAAAATAGCAGTTTCCAAGGATTATCAAACATAGTGACCCTAAGCTGTTGAGAACTTAAATGACGAATTTGCCAACTGATTTAAAATATGCGCCATCCCATGAGTGGGTGCGCTTGGAAAAAGATAACATTGTCCGTGTGGGCATCACCGATTTTGCCCAGCAAGCATTAGGCGACCTGGTCTATATCGACTTACCCAAAGTGGGTCGCAGCCTGCAAGCAGATGAACAATGTGCCGTGGTTGAATCCGTTAAAACCGCATCAGATTTGTACAGCCCCGTTTCTGGGGTGGTCATCGCCGTCAATGAAGCTCTCTTGGATGAACCTGAACTGGTCAATGAAGATGCTTTTGGCACTTGGCTTTTTTGTATCAAAGCCAACGATTTATCGGGTTTGGACGACTTAATGAGTGCAGAAGAATATCAACAAGTAATTGACGAATAAACCGCAGCCCAATTCCCCACCAACCATCAAAAAAACGCGCAATCTATAATGGCTCACCAAAATGTTAAAGGTATCAGGCGCATACTCAATGCCTGCGTATTCTCTTATTACGGTTTCAAGGCAGCTTGGCACCATGAAGAAGCCTTCCGGCAGGAAGTCCTCCTGTTCGTAGTGACCACACCTTTGAGCTTATGGTTGGGTGAAACTATCATCGAAAAACTACTACTAGTTGGTAGCATGGTATTGGTTTTGCTCGTTGAATTGCTTAATTCAGCGGTCGAAGCCGTGGTTGACCGCGTGGGTCTTGAACACCATGAATTATCAGGTCGCGCCAAAGACATCGGCTCCGCAGCCGTCATGCTGTCGTTGGTTTGGGCAGGCATCACCTGGACATCTATCTTATTTTTAAGAGGAATACAATGAGTGCATTAATCTGTGGATCTATGGCGTACGACACCATCATGGTATTTCATGATAAGTTTGAAAACCACATCCTGCCAGAAAAAGTCCATATCCTGAATGTTTCGTTCCTGGTGCCGGTCATGCGCCGTGAATACGGCGGATGTGCAGGCAATATCGCTTATAACCTCAAATTGCTGGGCGAAAAACCGCTTATTATGGCGACCGTAGGGCATGATTTTGAACCCTACGCGCAATGGCTTGGACAAAACAGTCTGTCCAGCGAATTCATCAAAGTGCTGGACAATAGCTATACCGGGCAAGCGTATATCACTACTGATGAGGCAGGCAACCAGATTACTGCATTCCATCCGGGTGCGATGAGTTCTTCGCACTTGAACTCAGTTCCTAATGACAGCAATATCCGCATTGGTATCATTTCGCCTGACGGCAAAGAAGGGATGCAATTACATGCCGAGCAATTTAAAGAATCAGACATTCCCTTTATTTTTGATCCTGGTCAAGGAATGCCGATGTTTAATGGTGAAGAATTACTGCAATTCATCGACCAAGCCACTTGGCTGGCCTTAAACGATTACGAATCAGAGCTGATGCAAGAACGCACGGGCTTGTCGCTGGAAGAAATCGCCGCCAAAGTTGATGTCTTAATCATTACCTTGGGCGGTCAAGGCTCCAAAATCTATACTGACGGGCGTTGCATCTCCATACCTGCCGCCAAACCCAAAGCCATCGTCGATCCAACAGGCTGTGGCGATGCTTATCGTGCGGGGCTTTTGTACGGTTTGATGAACGATTTAGACTGGGAAACCACGGGGCGTATTGCCTCCTTAATGGGCGCCATAAAAATCGAACACAATGGTACGCAAAACCATACTTTCGATATGGACGGTTTTCAGCAACGCTATCTCGACAGCTTCGGTACTTCCTTCTGAGCCCCGCACTACATGCTTAAAAATACCCAGCAACTATTAGACATCATGGCGCGATTGCGCCAACCGGAAGATGGTTGCGCATGGGATATTAAGCAAGATTTCAACAGTTTAATTCCCTACGTTATCGAAGAAGCGTACGAAGTCGTAGATGCCATTGAACGCAATGACATGGATGATTTGTGTTCCGAGTTGGGTGATTTGCTGCTGCAAGTCGTCTTTCATGCCCAAATTGCCGCTGAACGCGGACATTTCACCTTTGAGCAAGTCTCAGAAGCAATTTGCAACAAGCTAGTACGCCGACATCCGCACGTATTTGCCCATGCCGTCTACAACAGCGATGCCGAACGCCACCAAGCCTGGGAACAAGCCAAAGCAAACGAGCGCCAGGAAAAACATAAAAACACAAAACAAATCAGCATATTGGATGGCGTAGCAGCTAGCCTCCCTGCCCTGCTCGAATGCGAAATAATTCAGGATCGCGCCGCTAATTTTGGTTTCGACTGGACAACAGTTGAACCCGTTTTCGACAAGGTCCAAGAAGAACTCGATGAAGTCAAAGAAGCTTGGGCTTCGGGCGATCAAGCCCACATTGAGGAAGAAATCGGCGATTTATTATTGGTCACAGTCAACTTGGCGCGGCATTTAAACATCAACCCAGAACTCGCACTTAAACACAGCACCAAAAAATTCTCCAAACGCTTCCAGTACATAGAACAAAAAGTGGCGGCAACAGGCCGTGACTTAAGAGAATGCCAACTCGCTGAGCTTGATAGGTATTGGGATGAAGCGAAGTTGGCACTTAAAAACCAACCTTAAGCGCCGTTTTCCCAAACCAGCATATCGAATACCTCAACGCAGGACGTGGATTGAAACCCCGTCCCAAACTTTTTGGCGCGGCTATACTAAACCAGACACATACTCTAATTTCAGGCATAAAAAAACCCAAGGCGTTTGACCTTGGGTTTGGGTATTAAGCGCTTGGCAATTCCCTACTTTCACATGGCAAACTGCCACACTATCATCGGCGCTAAGCGGTTTCACTTCCGAGTTCGAGATGGGATCG
>SHZQ01000012.1 GCA_009695535.1 Methyloglobulus sp. | reverse complement strand
ACAATTCCCGTCTGCGCTCGTCTGTTTGTTTTCCTGCAAATCGGTATAAATAGCTTTGTGACAAGCTATCACCCAGCTTATACATGTAGCGCTGAAAGGCTTCGTGGCCTATTTCGTTTTTCAGGTCGGTCAGCATGGTACGCAGCACCAATGTAACACCGCCTCCGTCTGCCCAGTCTGGTTTAAAAAATACCCTGATAAAACAGAATTATTTTCTGGCTTGTCAATGCTACCCAGAGCAGGATATGCAGATAAGGCTTCCCGACCAGTCGGAGTTTTATCGAATGGGGACAGTGGTTGTTAATCGTTTGCTCAACAGGAATACGATTCTATTAATCATAGCGTTTGAAGATGCCTTTGAATTCAATGCCGGACAGCTTGTTAATTTGCAGCGCAGCGATGGTCTGACGCGAAGCTATTCAACCGCCAACATCCCAGAACAATCAAATACGCTAGAATTCCATATCCGGCGGTTGCCTGGCGGCGTGTTCAGTGAGTGGCTGCACGATGGTCAGCGTGGGTGATTCTATAGCCGTCTCAGAATCACGCGGTCATTGCTTTTATATTCCCGAACGGCATGAGCAAGGCATATTGCTGGTTGGGACGGGAACGGGTTTGGCTCCGTTGGCAGGTATTCTGACCGATGCCTTAGCGAATGGGCATACCGGCCCTATTCATTTGTTTCACGGCAGCCGAGATGTGGAAGACCTGTACCGGATTGATGAAATGCGTCAGCTTGCCGAACAGCACCCCAATTTCCATTGCACACAGTGCCTATCGGGCAGTCACGTACCTGAAGGTTTTGCGTCTGGTCGAGTTAATGAAATCGCTTTATCCGGCTTCCTGACCTAAAAGATTGGCGGGTATTTCTGTGCGGACATCCAGAAATGGTCAATCAAATGAAAAAGCAAGTCTTTCTCAAAGGCGCTTCAATCGCGGATATTTATACCGATGCTTTCCTGATTTCTACGCATTGAGAAACAACCCAGATGAACCTCATTTCGGTTGATTTCGTAAATTTGAGCTGTACTTGCCGAATTGCACTAGCTATATTCTCGTTGGCTATTGGAAATCCGACTTGAATAACCGAGAATAGCAGACAATGTTGGCTAATCTGCACCTTTCAAAATGATTAAAATTATTCTTATTGCCGTTTTCCTGATGATAATTTTCAGCTTAGGTTCGGCTCTGTATCAGCTTGCTACACATAAGGATGCAGGTTCGTCACAGAAGACTGCTAAAGCGTTAACGGTTCGGATTGGTTTGTCTATGCTGCTATTTCTTTTTGTGTGTATATTGTTGCTGACTGGCGTTATTAAGCCACATGGTATTGGTAGCAGAATACATCCGCAGGAATCCATGATTACTGAGCAGACAAAATAACTAAACCATCCTATTTATACAAAGCTAAAAGGCCAATAATATATGGCTTTAGCTATTGATTATAAAAGAGTATTGTCATCCTTCATCAAATCAGTAGGCTCAATGGTATTCTTCGTTAACATTTGGGTATGAATCCGCCGGAATTGGCTGATGGCGCAGTCAGCACCAACCAATCTATCGTGATGAGCGCCTGAGCTGTCAGGCGGTGTTTGCGCCAGAGCGACCCGTTTATCCTGGTTTATGATGATGCGGTTGCTGAGCGCCATCACCCATTCAAACAATTTTGCTACCACTGGGGTATGGATGCGGCGGTAGACGCGCAGATAATAGCGCGTGGTTTGCGCGTTGATTGGCACGAATGCAATGAAGTTTTTTAGGCGTGGGCTGAGGTCTAAAAGCCAAATGCCTGGAAATAAAAACTGTAATTTTGGCTTTTTGTTTTTAGCTGCCACAGCCAGTTCCGATTGATTGCGTGGTGTTTGCCCCTCGTCTTTTGCGTTTGTAACCCAAACTTTAATGCCTTGTTGATCTGCCTCTACATAAGGGTCTTCGACCAAGCTGCGCCCATAGGCACCTATCGTGGTGCGATGTACGAAAGCTGATTTTCGATTGCACGCGTGTAATGCACTTACCATTTGAGAGCCGTTATACCATAACGCCAGCCAGTTTCTAATTGTGGGAAGCAAGGTGCGGCGGGATGAAGCTCCTTTGGCTCACCCCACCAAAGCTAAATAAATTGATGTTGTTCTTGCAGCGGAAAGCTTGTTAAGGCGATGCCTTTGGGAATATTGCCAGCACGACCTAGCGATGGGATGTGTTTGCACAACCCTGTGCCATCAAACGCAAAGCCATGAAACGGGCAGGTTAGGCGGTCGTTCTGAACTTTTCCTCCGCTCAGTGCTGCACCTAAGTGTGGGCAACGATCCAGGTGGGCATTAGCTTGCCCATTGGACGACCGCCAGAATACTAGCCACCACTCAAACCGCTCCACGCCTAGCGGCTTGCGTTTAAGTTCACGGCTTTCAAGAACGGGATACCATTGTTGTTCGGTAACACGTATTATCGAAGTAGTTTCGTGGTTGGCTTTAATTTTGGTATTGTATCTAATCGGTTGTGCTTACTCTACTCTTACCAAATAACTTTGTATGAACAAAAACTGGAAAACATTTTTACTGAGCCAACAGGCTGCAGTAAATGATGAAGCTAACATAGCTTTCGCAGATGCAACAAATTCTGGCGTGAAAAGCATTTACCCATTAACTCATCTTGCCATTTTATCGGTGACGGGCAAGGATGCGGCTAAATTATTGCAAGGACAAATCACCTGCAATGTTAATGATGTCAATGAGGAAAAGAGCAGCTTGGCGGCGATGTGCAATCCAAAGGGCAGGGTGATTGCCACGTTTTTGCTGGTGAAATCAGCCGATACGTTTCTGTTAATACTGCCGTTAGAATTATTGGAAACCGTCAAAAAAAGATTGCAGATGTATGTATTGCGTTCTGATGTCAAGATTACGGATGTCTCCGATGAGCTTTGTCTGTTAGGCATATCTGATCCGGAGAAGCCTGATCACGCTTTTTTAACAGAGATACAGAAAGACATGATATCGGTCAATTTTCCTGGATCGACGAGACGTAAACTGTTGATAGCAAAGTACGATAATGCGATGCACTTTTGGCCAGAACAAGTTGACTCACAAGGCTTTCGTGTTGGCAGTTCAGATGGATGGAGTTATCTCGATATTGTCTCCGGCATCCCTTGGGTGACGAAGGCAACCTCGGAAGAATTTATTCCGCAAATGCTTAATCTCGACAAATTAGGCGGTATAAGCTTCAACAAGGGGTGTTATACCGGACAGGAAATCGTTGCCCGTACACATTATCTTGGCAAGTCTAAACGTGAGATGTTCCTTGCAGAATGTCAAACTTCCGCATTACCAGAACCTAACTCAAGCATAGTCAATAGAGGCAACGAAGAACAAGAAGTCGCAGGAAAAGTGCTGCTGGCGCAGTTAGATCAACAGGGCTGCAAAATGCTGGTTATTCTACAGATCGCCGAACCCGTCTACGACAATCTTGGTTTGCAAGATGATACGTACGCCCAACTCAAGCTATTGCCTTTTAACACATGATTGACCAACAAGCTGTCCAATCTTTTCGGCGCTTAGCAACCCTAACCATCATTGCAGTCTATTTCTTGATATTGGTTGGCGGAATCGTCCGAGCTTCTGGTGCCGGAATGGGCTGTCCTGACTGGCCGACCTGTTTTGGGCAATGGATTCCACCGACGGAAGAATCTCAGTTACCACCTGATTACCATGAGCGTTATGCCATAGGTTATGAGAATGCCCAGTTCAATCCCATCAAAACCTGGACGGAATACCTCAACCGCCTGGCAGGGGCCACGATTGGTATTCTGATTTTTTTGACGGCTTGGCGTTCGCGCATTTATCTTAAAGGTGATAAGGCGGTTTTCTATTTAGCATTGGCGGTTTTTGGGCTGGTCAGTTTTCAGGGTTGGTTGGGTTCAACCGTCGTTGCCAGTAATCTCAAGCCCGTGATTATTACGATGCACATGCTGCTGGCCTTATGCATCGTTGCTTTACTTATTTACATTCTTGCTCGCTCACAAAAGGCACGTTGGGGCTATTTAGATAGTAGCGTGTTACCCGTTAAATTCACTAAAGTGCTGGTTGTGGCTATGTTGATGACCTTATTGCAGGTGGTTATGGGGACGCAAGTCCGAGAAGCGGTAGACTTGATTGCCAACGAACACGCTTATATTGACCGCCAATATTGGCGAGATGATTTGCCCATTATTTTTTATGTGCATCGTTCGTTTTCGTCGATTATTTTGTTTACGAACGCATGGCTGGCTTGGAAAATCATTCGTGAATTCAATAGAACGGCTGTTATTTTTAAGGTTGGACTATTGTTAATGGGGTTGATAAGTTCAGCGATCATTGCTGGTATTTGCCTAGATAGGCTAGGTGTGCCGCCAGTAGCGCAGCCTATTCATTTGCTCCTGGCAAATCTGATTTTTGGCACACAGTTTTTTCTGTACATTTACTTGCGCTACTCAAGAAGTGCCGAACGTAGTAGCTAGTCGGTATTTTCCAACACGGTCATTTTCAAGGCAATTGAACTTGGGGGTATTCGGCTTGCTTGGTTGTTGGTGTGTACGTGTGCTCTATGTTGTCTGGCATTTCTTTATATAGGGCGAACAGAATAAAATACGCCTGTTTGTATTTTTTGATTTATGTTTGGCAGTAATGAATGCGACTCTTTTTTCAGCTCGCCGACTAAAAAAATGTGTTCTTTTTCCTTGATTGCATGTTGTTCGGTGCTTTCATTATGAGTTGAGAAAGCACCATTTCGGTATTCCCAGCTTAGCAAAAAAATATTGGCTAACAAGGTTAATAAGCAAAGTATTTTCATGATGGCTTGCGTAGCATTAGGGCAAGACCGCGCAGGACTAAGTCAGGGTCGATAATCGCGGATTTGGATATACGGGAATCTCTAAAAATCCCCTCCCCCTCTGGGAGAGGGCTAGGATGAGGATTGTATATGCTTGATTTTAAACCCCTCATATCAACCTTCTCCCGAAGGGAGAAGGAGCTTTTTGAGTTTTTAGAGATTCCCATATGAGCGGCAATTGCTTTTGCATCGCCACCCGTTAACAGTAACTGCGCAGTGTCGGGTTGGGTTTTTAAGACGCTGTCAATAAGTCCGCAAGCGGCTGATAACGTGCCATTATGGATGGCAGCATCAGTATTTTTCGCCAGCCCAAACGGGAAGGCGGTTTCACTTAGTTGAAGATTTTCAGTGCTATTTGCAAGAGCCTCTTTCATCAGTCGTAATCCTGGGCTAATCATGCCGCCCAGATGTTGTCCTGAATTATCGATAACATCTACAGTAATAGCTGTACCGCAATCGGCTATACAGAGTGCTTTTGGATAAAGCTGATAGCCCGCAATCATGCTTAACCAACGGTCAACACCTAGCTTTTCCGGCTCTTGGTAAGCATTAGTCAAACCAAATCCTTGCGTCTCAGATTGTGCTCGGATAATGGTAATTCCAGGCCAGAGCTGGTTTGCTACTGATATGACTACGTCGTACAGTTGACTCGCACCAACAGAAGAAATGGCTAGTTGATTGGGCTGTTGAATGGCTTGCCATAATAGGCTGAGTGCATTATGAGTAACCGCTGTATTGGCAATAGGGTTTCTGGGCATTAAATCAAGATTATTAGCCGTTGCCCATTTGAGCCGAGTATTGCCAATGTCGATTAATAAATTCATAAGCTATTGTTGCTAAAACTGACTTCACCAGAAGCAAAAGCCTGGGTTCTGCCGTCAGCAAGCTCAAGCAGCAACAACCCGTTATTATCAATGCCTTTTACAATGCCGTCATAGCTGTGCTGCCCAACAAACAGGGTTGCAGGTTTGTTTTTCAGGCAATCATAGCCGCGCCATTCGTCTATATAAGCGGCAATGCCTATTTCTTCAAATTCGGAAATAACCAATAGCAATTGGTTAAGTAAAGCACTTGCCAAAACATTTCTGCCCAGTAGTTGCTGTCCGGTAATTTGTCTGAGATCAGTCCATTGTTGGGTAATTTCGGCGGCCTCGGTTTCAGGTAGGTAGATATTCAAGCCCAAGCCGATGACCGCCGCGCAAGGGCCATCAGATTCGCCGGAGACTTCAACTAAAATGCCACCCAGCTTTTTATCCTGATAATAAATGTCATTAGGCCATTTTAAAGCGAAAATATCACCATATTGAAGTTTAAGTGCACGAATAACGGCGACCCCAATGGCAAGGCTCAGGCCTGAAATCGCCATTGGACTGGTTTGGAAACGCCAAAGTATCGATAGATAAATATTGCTGCCGAAAGGTGAAACCCAATGCCGCCCACGCCGTCCTTTACCTGCGGTTTGTTGCTCGGCTAAGCAGATGGTACCTGAAGGTGAGTTTTCCAATGCGCGCTCTACTAAGTAGGTGTTGGTGGATGGGATTTGGTCAAAAATTTCAAAACAACTTATTGATGCGCGAGTCGGTTCGTCAACAGTTGCTAAAATTTTGCTTTCATCCAACAATTCCAAAGGTCTCTCCAGTCGATAACCTTTACCGCTCACAGCAGAATGTTGCAAGCCCAAATAGGCTAATCCACTTAGTTGTTTCCAGATCGCAGATCGGCTGATATGCAAGGCTTCCGCCAATGCTGTGCCTGAGTGGAATTGCCCGTCCGCAAGCAAGGCAATTATGGCTTTTTGTTTGTCGGAAATTAGCAAAATGATGTTATGCTTTTACACGCAACGCATTCAATTCAGTCAGCACCCTTAAATACTCCTGCTTCATAGATTCAAGTAGTGTTTTGGTATCGTTGAGATCACTTAGTTTTCCGGCTTGTTCCATCGTCTTGCATAATTCAGCGAGCTTACCGCTGCCGACACTGGTACTGAGAGATTTCAAACCGTGCGCCAGTTTACGGATTTGCTCGGCATCTGCATTTTCTATGCTGATTTGCAGATTGCTAAGTGTTTGAGCGGCATTTTGTTGAAAGGCTTCCGTTAATGAAGTTATAAACGCCAAATCGTCAAGATTATCCAATTTGAACTGTTGCGTAAAAGACTTCATATTAATCGCAGTCGTGTCTTCTATCAAGTCACTGGCTTTTACCAGGGTTTTGATGTCCGTTTCCAGGGCGGGTTGATCGGCAATAATCAATTTTTTAGGTAGCCATTTCTGTAGTGTTTTGCTTAAATCCTGACGGGTGAACGGTTTAGTGACCCATTCATCCATGCCAGCGGCTTTGCATTTGGCTTCATCCTTGTGTAATGCGTGGGCGGTTAAGGCAATAATCGGAATGTGGTTGTCGGAGTTCGAATTTAACTCATTAAGACGAATTTCCTCAGTGGCTTGATAGTAGTTGGTATTTGGCACCCAGTTCTTCGAGCAGGATGAGTACGCCAGTGGAGCGGGTATTGGGGGAATGGTAGAGGGTGATTTCTTGGCTGGAAGGCATATCAGCCTTTCCCGTGGAAATTGTTGAATGTCTGATGAAGAAACAGCCTTAAAAATCAAAATCTATCTCGCCAAAATCACCCAGTTGTTCCTGCAAGCGCTTTTTTTCCCAGTGCAATTCAATTTTACGGCGGACGGCCACTTTGTTATTTGTCAGATCGCTTTCTGGGGGAAAAGCCAAATCGTCTTCACCGGCAGACGCATCAATGTCTTCCATGTCGATGGTGGATAACAATTCTGGGTTTTTGTCAGCCGCAGGTTCGGATTTTGCGGTGCTTGCGGGAACCTGTAGTGTTTCTATTGTCATGTCCAAAGTGAATAAAAAACGAATATTGTGGGACTTTAATTAGGTTACTGTAAAGCAATATTTTGCTGTGTATGCGGCAGATTTGAAAGTGTGAGATGAAACTTTATCTGAGCGCAAATGCAGAAATCATCGAGACGCTTAGCAATTATTTTTGGATGTGGAAAAGCGGCTGATAGCAAGGGATGCGTAAGTGATTATTTACGCATCCCTAATGTTAAGACTAGCCGTTAGCGTGAATAACCTTGCTGTGGATAGTTTTGCTGAGGATATCCTTGTTGTGGATAACTTTGTTGCTGCTGAGGGTAGCTTTGTTGTTGCTGCTGCGGATACCCCTGCTGCTGAGGATAGCCTTGCTGTTGCTGTTGTTGAGGCGCGCCTTGCTGACCACCTTGAGCTGTTCCGGCATTATTATTGGCGACAATCGCCAGTTCTACACGGCGATTTTGTCCACGATTGTTTTCGTCGGTATTAGGGAATTTGGGCATACGTTCACCCATACCTTGCTGGGCGAGACGGCTAGAATTCACGTTGTTCTGAGATAAATAACCCGAAACACTGGCTGCACGCTGCTCGGATAACTTCTGATTATAGCTGCCGCTACCGATGTCGTCGGTATGCCCCGTGACATTGATGGTCGAAGCAGGGTATTGATTTAATACGTTCGATACTGAATTCAATGCATTTTGTGCATCAGGTGTTAATTGCGCGGAATTAAAGCCGAAGGTAATGCTACTGGGCATGGTCAGGTTAAGCGTGTTTTCAGCCGTCCGTTGCACTCCAATACCCGTACCTTGCAGGGATTGCTGCATGGCTTGTTGTTGATGATCCATATACGCACCGACAGCAGCACCGACTGCGCCACCCGCCAATGCTCACCAACCCGCATTCTTAAGGTCATTGCCGCCAAATGCTGTACCCGTCGCGCCGCCTAGAACAGCACCGATAACGGCTCCTTTGGCGGCATTGCCGATGGTAGATTGCCCCGTGTAAGGATCGGTTACACAAGCCATTAACAATACTGAACTTATGCTTATCACTAATAATTTTTTGTTTATAATGGCGCGTTCTCTAAGTGGTAAGTAAATGAAAAATAAAAGGGTTATTTGTTTTCTTGGGGATAAACAGCCTTATCTCAAGTTTAGTGTAGCCCAAAACAAGACGCTAAGCAGTGCTTACTGGTTGTCAATTTACCCCATATTTATTAACTATAGCTGAACAAGCCGCTATTTTTCAAAGTTAGATTCGTTGTGAAATTACCCATCAAATTATTCCCACTCACTTTTACGCCAATTCCGTGTATTATCCAGCGCAGTTTTCTTGTTGTGCAAGGCGATATGTTTTAATAATGAATATTCAGGCGTTAAAAGACAGCGTTCCTAGTTCGCCCGCGTTTGTAGTGGATGAGTCTGAAATACTTAAGGCATTGAAAGTATTGGTAATGCTTCGTGATAAAAGTGCTTGTAAGGTATTGTATTCCATAAAATCGTTGCCTTTATCTGCGGTAATGATGCTAGCAAAATCTTATGTAGATGGTTTTTCGGTCAGCTCATTGTTCGAGGCGCGACTGGCAAATGAAATCCTAACGGGACAGGGCAGCATTCACTTGACGACACCTGGAATCAGGCCAGATGAGGTCGCTGAGTTGACATCGCTTTGTACCCATATCAGTTGCAATTCCATTAGCCAGTTCCGGCAAGTTGCAAGTGTTACCCAAAGCAAAGCATCTCAAGCATCTATAGGGCTGAGGATTAATCCAAAGCTTTCTTTTGCTGAGGATGAACGCTACGATCCCTGTAGAAAATATTCAAAATTGGGTGCAGATATTAGTGAGGTACTAAACTCTGATATTTTTAATAAAATTAAAGGCTTGCATTTCCATACTGTTTTTTCTGCGCCGGATTATGTGCCACTGCTGCAAACTATGGATAAGCTACGACAGCTAATGGGTAATCAGTTAGCTAACCTTGATTGGCTGAATCTGGGCGGCGGCTATTTGTTCGATCAAATTGCTGATAACAGCGGCTTTATCGAGCAGGTGACCCAGTTAAAACAGGAATTTAATATAGATGTCATTATCGAACCCGGTAATGCCGTCGTAGGCAAGGCGGGTTATTTACTGGCTACTGTGCTTGATTGCTTCAATAGTGACGGTAAAGCGATTGCGGTATTGGATACCTCCGTCAATCACAATCCCCAAGTATTTGAATATCAAAGACAACCTGAATTAGCCGAACATGATCCAGAAGGAATATATCCGGTTATATTGGCAGGCAGCACCTGCTTGGCTGGTGATATTTTTGGAGAATATTGCTTTAATCAACCACTGTTAGTTGGTGATAAGCTGGTTTTTAAAAACCTTGGTGCTTACAGCTTGGTTAAAGCTAATCGGTTTAATGGGTATAATTTGCCCGATGTTTATATGACCAATGGTGAGCAGATAAGGCTTATAAAGCAAAATACTTATGTAGATTACAGGCGGCAATGGGTGGGTGATGTTTAGTGTTACTTTTCCACTCTTAAACTCAAAACAGCAGTAGGCTAAACACCATGAAAGCAATCGTCATGACCGCAACGGGCAATCCCGATGTTCTTCAATATCAGGATATTCCAGAACCTCAAATAACAAAACCCACGCACATCAAGGTAAAGCTCGCCGCAGCGGGAGTTAACCCTGTGGACACCAAAATCAGGCGAAATGGCATTTTCTACGACTTGCCTTTACCTACCGTTTTGGGTTGTGATGGTGCGGGAACGGTGATTGAAGTCGGTCATGGCGCGGAAAAGTTTAAAATTGGCGATAAGGTTTGGTTTTGTCATGGTGGCTTAGGCAGGGAGCAGGGCAATTATGCCGAATACAACGTACTTGATGAACGTTGGGTTAGCCTGATGCCAAATAGATTATCGTTCGTCGAAGCCGCTGCCTTGCCGTTGGTGCTGATCACCGCATGGGGCGGGCTTTATGATCGTGGCGGTTTGCAACAAGGGCAGGTCGTGCTTATTCACGCAGGTGCTGGCGGGGTCGGTCATGTTGCCATCCAGTTGGCAAAACTCAAGGGCGCGAAGGTTATTTCTACCGTTAGCAATGCGGGTAAAGAATTGTTTGTCAAAGCATTGGGTGCTGATGAGGCGATTATATACACAAAAGATGATGTTGTCAGCGCAGTAGTAAAGTTTACCGATGGCAAAGGTGCAGATTTAGTTTTTGATACGGTCGGGGCTGACGTGTTCAAAGCAAGCATCAATGCAACCGCGCATTTCGGGCGGATAATCACCTTATTGGGCGTAGGCGATAGTGATCTAACCGAAGCCAGAATACGTAATTTGCTGATTGGTTTTGAACTCATGCTAACCCCAATGCTCAGAGATCTGGATGAAGCCAGAGACAAGCACGTTAAAATACTGGAACAATGTGCGCTTTGGATAGACGACGGCTTGCTAAAACCGCATATTGGTCAAGAACTTCCCTTGCAACAAGCAGCTAAAGCACATCATTTGATTGAAACAGGGCGTACGACCGGAAAAATAGTGTTGTCCCTAGCTGAATCTTAAGCATCCATAAATCCTAGATAATTTATGATAGCCGCCAAAACAAAATGCTATTTTAAACGTGTTCATTCTGTATTCACCTGAAATGGGCAAGCTAAGGATCAGCTCAATCAGCAAGCTTAAATTCAGTATAATAAGGCAATGCAGCACCCAATCATCAGGAAATTGAAAGCGGCAATCGGGAACTATGGCAGAAAAAACACCACAACGTAATACCAGATATGTTACCAAAAAAAAGCCAAGCAAACCCAAGTCACACTGGCTTAGGAATGTGGTGTTGCGGGTTTTTGTTGCGGGTGCATTTTTGCTATTCTGCTTTCTAGGCTACCTCGATTCTAATGTAAGGGAACAATTTGAAGGCAAACGCTGGGCTATTCCTGCCCGTGTTTTTGCCAGTCCGCTTGAGCTTTACGCGGGGCAAAACCTGACGTTTGAAAAGTTTGAGGGGTTATTGCAACGCCTTAACTACCATCAAGACAAGCAATTAAAAGCGGAAGGTTCGTATGCTAAAAAAGACCAGAAAATTGTTTTAAAAACCCGTGCGTTTGATTTTTGGGATTCCAGCGAACCCAGTAGGATGTTAACTGTTAAGTTTAGTGAATCCGCCATCGTCAATGTGATGGATCTAGCCGAGGCAAAAGAAATGCCTATCGTACGCATGGATCCAGTGCAAATAGGCAGTTTCTATCCCGCAATCAAAGAAGGTCGTATATTAATCAAGCTGGATGAAACCCCAGATATGCTCATCAAAGGCTTGCTGGCTTCAGAAGATCGAAATTTCTACAATCACATCGGCATTTCTTTTCGTGGCATTGCCAGAGCTATCATGGCTGATATTAAAGCTCGCGGGCTAGTGCAAGGTGGCAGTACCATTACTCAGCAATTGGCAAAAAACTTCTATCTGACTTCTGAGCGTAAGCTGTGGCGTAAGATCCAGGAAGTGTTTATGGCGTTGATTTTGGAATTCCGCTACAGCAAACATGAAATTCTGGAAGCGTATCTCAATGAAATTTACCTAGGTCAAGATGGAGGCAGCGCAGTCCACGGTTTTGGACTGGCGAGTGAGTTTTATTTTGGCACGGCTCTAAGAGATCTCAGTTTGGATCAAGTCGCAACCTTGGTGGCATTAGTTAGAGGGCCTTCCCAGTATGATCCAAGACGATACCCGCAGCACGCAGTCGAGCGACGTAATCTAGTGCTGGATGAGATGGCAGGCCAAGATTATATTACCGCAGCGCAATTAACACAGGCGAAGCAGAAGGCATTAGTGATTTTGCCGCGTTCACATACGGCAAAAAATCGCTACCCAGGGTTTCTTGATTTAATCAAACGTCAGCTAAAACAGGAATATCAAGAAAAAGACCTCACTTCTGATGGTTTGCGGATTTTCACTACGCTAGATACTCAAATTCAAGACACACTTGAACAGACGATCAGCAAAAAATTAAATCAACTAGAGAAATCGTCTCGCGCTAAAGCCCTTGAAGCGGCGGTGGTGGTGACCCGTAGAGACAGCGGCGAAATTGCTGCTTTAGCCAGTGCGCGTGAAGAGCAAGCATCGGGTTTTAATCGCGCCCTGGATGCGTTACGTCCGATAGGATCTCTGGTAAAACCTGCGGTATATCTGACTGCCCTGCAATATCCAGACAAATATACAATTACAACACGGGTGAGTGATAGTGATATTACCGTTAATTTGCCGAATGGCACGAGCTGGAGTCCTAAAAATTATGACCATCGAGAACACGGTAATGTCTCGTTACTCACTGCTTTAACAAAATCCTATAATTTGGCTACGGTAAGGATTGGATTAGATATTGGTGTTGCCAGAACGGCAAAGACCTTAAAAGAAATGGGCATCTCCCGCGAACTCGACATATTTCCCTCGTTATTGCTGGGTGCATCATCGCTAACGCCTATTGAAGTCACGCAAATGTACCAAACCTTAGCTGGTGATGGCTTTTTAACACCACTTCGCGGTATTCGGGCGGTGGTCGCCGAAGGTGGCAAGCAATTGCAAAGTTACCCTTTTATTGTCCGGCAAGCGGTTGACCCTTCTGCAACTTATATTATAAATACCATGATGCAAGAGGTTATGCACCAAGGTACTGGGTATTCGGCTTATGACGAGTTTCCCAAAGATTATGGCTTAATTGGCAAAACTGGCACTACTAATGATGCCAAAGATAGTTGGTTTGCTGGTTATACGGGGGATTATTTGTCGGTGGTCTGGTTGGGGCGAGATGATAACAAATCCATCGGCTTGACGGGAGCAACCGGCGCGTTACAAGTTTGGATTGCCTTGATGAAACAAATTTCCAAGCAGCCAGTCACACTCATTCCTCCCGACAATATCACAACGGCTTGGGTCGATGCTGATAATGGTTTGCTAGCAAACAAAGCCTGTCAAGGTGCAAAAGAATACCCTTATCTGTCAGGATCGGCACCGACAGCCTATTCGACCTGTGAACAAGCTGTGATAGAGCAGGACAAACCCTGGGTTGATGATTTATTTATCGAATAACCTTTAACAGTCGAGAAAACTATGAAAAAGATTAATGTACTAACCATGATTGGGCTGTGCTTGCTGTTAATGATAGGTTTTTGTGAGGCGAAAGCTCAGGTAAAAAACCTAGAAAAAATGGAACCTGTTTCACAACTAAAGATATTTTTGAATATTTCAAAATCGCTATCCGCTGACTTTAAGCAGGTGTTAATCAACGAAGCAGGCAATCCGACCCAAACCAGCTACGGCGTGTTTTACCTGCAAAGACCGGGAAAATTCCGCTGGGATTATAAAAAACCTTTTCTGCAAGAGATCGTATCTAATTCTGGCAAGGTCTGGTTTTATGATACTGACCTAGAACAAGTCACTGCGAAAAAAGTGGATGAATCTCTAGGTTCTACCCCAGCCTTATTGCTAAGTGGTGATGTTTCTTTGGAAGACAATTACACCATGGAAGGACAGGGTGTTGATGGTGACATGCAATGGGTAAAACTTTTGCCAAAAAACCAGGATAGCAGCTTTAAATATGTGCTGATTGGTTTGACGAAAGGCGCATTAGCAGGGATGGAATTGAGCGATAACTTCGGTCAGCTAACCCGTATTTATTTCTCCAATGTTATTGTGAATGCGCCGTTAAAGCAGACTTTGTTTGAATTTAAGACACCTAAAGGGGCGGATATTTTTACTGATGATTAAGAAGCCTCTGAATAAGTCTCTTCGACAAGCTCAGGACGGACGGTATGGGTTGATTCCGTTCGTGGTGGGACTGTCGAGCCATGAGCGGAATCAACTTGTTAAGAATTTTCTTAATTATTGGCAAATGCTCACGCAACCATGGCTGACGATCTAACTAAACCCCTAGCCGACCGAATGCGTCCAAAACAGTTGGATGAATACATCGGTCAGCAACATATCTTAAAGCCAGGCAAACCCTTGTATGAAGCCATAAAATCAGGCCATCTACATTCCATGATTTTCTGGGGACCACCCGGGTCAGGCAAAACCACGCTGGCACGCCTTATCGCTCAGCATTCCGACGCAGAATTTATCCCCATATCTGCCGTGCTTGCTGGTGTTAAAGACATTAGGGATGCAGTCACACAAGCTAAACAAACACAAAAAGAACAGCATAGGCCAACCGTGTTGTTCGTGGACGAAGTGCATCGTTTTAACAAATCCCAGCAGGATGCTTTCCTGCCGCACGTGGAAGATGGCACGTTTTATTTTGTCGGCGCGACCACAGAAAATCCTTCGTTTGCACTAAACAACGCCTTGTTGTCTCGCGCCAGAGTGTATGTGCTGAATGCGCTGACAACCGACGATTTACTGGCCGTTTTGGAGCAAGCTTTAGCTGATAAGGCCAGAGGCTTAGGTGTTCTGGAAATAACAATTGCTGAACCTATCAAGCAACAATTTACACTAGCCGCAGATGGCGATGCCAGACGATTGCTTAATCTTTTAGAAATAGCCGCCGAATTGGCATTGGCGCACGATGAAAAAGAGATAACCGAGGCTTTTGCAACCGAAGTACTTTCCGGCGGAGTCCGGCGCTTTGATAACCAAGGTGAAGAATTCTATAACCAGATTTCCGCTTTGCATAAATCGGTGCGTGGCAGTTCACCCGATGCCGCTTTGTATTGGTTGTGCCGGATGATGGATGGCGGTTGTGACTTGGCTTATTTGGCGCGTCGAATCGTAAGGATGGCATCGGAAGACATTGGCAATGCCGATCCACGAGCCTTGCAAATCGCCATCAATGCCTGGGAAGCACAAGAACGCCTGGGCAGTCCAGAAGGTGAATTGAGTTTGGCGCAAGCCATCGTCTATCTGGCCTGTGCGCCAAAAAGCAACGCTGTGTACATGGCTTACAATGCGGCGATGCGCGACGCCAAACAACATGGCAGTTTGCCCGTGCCGGCACACTTAAGAAATGCGCCCACCAAACTCATGAAATCACTGGATTATGGTAAAGAATACCGTTATGCCCATCACGAGCCGGAAGCGTACGCTGCGGGGGAGAATTATTTACCCGACGAGTTAATCGGAAGCCATTATTACGAACCTGTAAACCGAGGGCTGGAAATAAAAATTAGCGAGAAATTGAAGTATCTTAAGGATCTGGACAAAAAATACCGGAAGTAATGGCTCAGTTTTTAGCAGTGGTAGTTACTCAAAGCGCCACATTTGTTCGTTTGTTATCCGCCTAAAGCTGTGAGTGATGGAATCTTTCTAATTCAAGAACAGCCATCTTTTGGTACGAAGCATTATTAAGTTTGACCCACAAATTCATCACAAAATAACCGTAAGGCAATTTAGGCCCCTGCTCGGAATAAGCAATTTCATGGAACTGTTTGCTTTCGTCTTCATGATGCCCAATATGATTAGACAAGCCGATTAAGGTGCAACGACTGACCCAAGATGGCGTTACCCAGCCATAAGTTTTGCCAAATTGCCCGTCCTCCAGCCCCCAGTGTTGAAAATAATTGACGGTTTCCAAGATGCGGACGGCAGCAATGGCTTGGTAAAGGAACATGAACGCCGCCAGCCAGCCAAAATACAGCACAATAAACATTAGCAAGGCAAACTCAATGAGCAAACCGTGGAGGACTTGGTTTTGCAGGATTGCCGGAATAAAGCATGATCCTTTAGTTTCCAGTGCCAATCGTTCTTGTTCTGATCGCCACGCATAACGTAAATAGCCCGTGTAAACCCGTTGCCAATAATCCTTAAAGTTTTCGCCCAGTTTTGCGGTGGCGATGTCGTTTGGCAAGCCTAAGTTGAGGTGATGACCGCGTTTGTGGGCGATAATAAAATGCTCATAACATACCGTGCATAGCAATAATCGACCGAGCAATTGCAGTGCGATTTGTGGCCGATGGATTAATTCATGCGCGACTACAATTCCCGATGTGCCTGAGCTTGTACCTACCAAAAACCGGACGGCAACCAAGTTAACCAAGCTGACGGCGATGTTGTCAGTGGATTCCCAACGCAATTGGCTGACATAAGCCAGCATAAACAGGATGTTTGCCAATTGCAAAAATGTCAGCGCATACAAAATGCTGTCGTAGAATTTTTGTGCGTATTTCGGTGTGGCTTCAGGCTTAAACGCTGGGCTGTGCCAATCTGCCAATAGCACCAACCAGAACGGGATTGTCCACGTTATAGCACCGATGATGCCGTGCAAACCCGTCACCAGAAACAAACAAGTACACACTGGTAGGATAAAGCAGAGCAAATGGTTAAATGCTTTCAACATTACCGGATTACAATAATGATAGAAAGAGGCTTTATCAACATAAATACTGCCTTCTAGTTTTGGTTATTAGCGCGTGGACGTTTCAACAAATACTGCCCGATAAGTGAAAATTTAAAGTGTTTGCTGGCGGTTTGTAAGGAACAATAGCCTGTGTAAATACGCCGCCAATGTGTCTGCATGATGTCCTCGCCGTAACAGGCGGCGACTCCATCAAGGTAGGTTTGTATTGCCTTGATAGCCAATGCCGAATGCCCTGATGACAGGTTATCAATGGATGTGTGGACATCGACGATAGCTGGGTTAATGCCCCAAAACTTAAGTTCTTCTGACAGGCGCAGATAAACATTACCTAAACCACTGATTTCAATAGCCATATTTAAGCCCAATAGCTCCGGTAGGAACGCACTGGGGAATTTGGAAATAGCCATCAGGTACACCGGAATATCAAATGCGCTGTCGAGAAAACCGATATGGTTAACGAATTCCTTGGTATAAATTGGCGGCAGTTTGATACCTAAGCTAGATAGTAATTCCTGGTAAATATGGGGATGATTTTGTTCCAGAATGCCATTGCCTATTTCGTCTTGGTAAATCTTGTGCAGCAACGCACCGATGGAATGGCTGGGATAATAATCGAGTTGCTGGATGCCCTGTAGCCAACTGCCATCAGTTAATATCGTCGGCGCAAACTGCTCAATGCCCCACGCGTAAGCATTTTTGGAGAGCTTAGGATTTTTGTTTAACGGCTTATAAGTACCGACTTCGTGTTGGTAAAGCGACTTGATATAATCCTCAAAGGCTTGGTGGGAGTAGCGGCGGAAAGGCAAGCGGTTGAAGATTTTTGCTATGACCAAAACACGGCTTACTCTGTTTTTTGCGGTATGCAAAACTTCAGGATAGAGGTCATTGTTGACCAGATAAAAATAGAGTTCGCGGTTGCTGAGGTTGGCGTAGCTGTTTTGCGCTACGTCGCTATGATCTTGCTGTGCATCCGTAATGGGCTGTTGTTTGGGTGCAGAATCGGTGGAAATGCTCTTTAAGCCGACTTTGTAATTTGCCGTTTTATGTTTTTTGCCTTGTGTCAAACCAGGATTGAGTTCGGATAACAGCCAATTCTGGAGGATGACTTTACCATTGTCATCTAGCACACCAAACATCGGACCATTAAATTCAAACAGTTGCAGCAGCTTGCTGTGTTCAGGCTTCGCCCGGTCTACGTAAGGCGAATGCAACAAACTGGCGAGAAAGTTGGCGCTTTTGAAAGGCGTCTCCTTAAACCATTCGTCGAGCGTCCTGCTACCCAGACGGATTTTGCCGTGATGCCCGATGGCATTCGGCATCAACTTTGCCAGCAACTTTTCCACGGCTTGCCTGGGTGATAACTCGGCATGCAACAGCGTTGTAATCCGGTGATCACAAACTGCTGTTTGCTGTTGATGTAGCCAGAATCCGCTTTGTATGCGCTGCCATAAATCGTCGGCTTGTTGGTTAAATTCGCCAAGATAGATTTTGATAATCGCCGTAATATGCGACAGTTCCTGTTTGCGCTTATTACTTCGGGAGGTGATAAAACTGGGCAGTTTGGTTTCGTCAGCATCAGGAAAAAACTGTTCTGGCAAACTTAAGGTTTGGCAATAAGACAAGCTAAAGCCCAGGATTTCGGGGAGAAACACACGAGGAAACTGTGCTAACGCTAGTTGAATTGCGGCAAAATCGAAAATTTCATCGCCAACATCAGCTTGCTTTGTGAAAGCCAAAGTATGCAAGGCGGGTAAAGCAATACCATCAGCCAGCAAATGAGCGTGGTAGATTTCTCTGCTGGCGGCGATGCCTTGTTTGCCTGCTGTTAACCGTAAATACGTCGCCATCAAGCCAACGACCAAAGGCGTTTGGTTGGTAACTGTTTGAGTAATGCCCGCCAACCAACCCAGTTCAGTAAAGTAGATCGGTGCATATTGCACCAGACAGGCATTCAACGCAGTTGCTGGCAACGGGTAGGGATGCTCCGACGAGGTATGTTTAAGTAAGGCAGTTAAACTGGCAGGGCTGTATTTTGCACTGAAATGTGCGGCATATTCTTGATGTGCTTCTTGAAAATGCTGCTTTAAAAAACGGTACGCAGTGGGTAAAACCGCATAATGTTCGCTGATATGAATCAAGGCATAAAACAAGTCATGGCTATTGTTTGGATAATCTCGCGTAGCCGCCGTGACTGCCGATTTTGAAAAAACCGGTTTTAATGTGGGCTCTAAGGCAAGCGTAAATTCATTCATTGCGTGGTTTGGTGATGAGATAATCATTGACCACCAGCGCATCCAAGCCGGTCGTCATGAACATGGCAATAGCATCTTCCAGGCTATGCACCAGTGGTTTGCCCATTATATTAAAGCTGGTATTGAGCAGTACAGGGACCTTAGTAAGCTGGTAAAACTGTTCGATCAGCTCGTAAAAACGCGGATTCCATTCTTTTTTGACTGTCTGCAGCCGCCCTGTGCCATCGACATGACAGACAGCGGCGATTTTGCTTTGCATGGCTTTACGGATTTTTAGCGTTTTATCCATATAAGGCGATTCCTGGTAATGCTCGAAGTATTCATCAGCGTATTTATGCAGAATAGAAGGCGCAAACGGGCGGAACATTTCCCGAAATTTAACCTTTTCGTTGATTAAATCCTGCATCTTTACATCTCGTGGATCGGCAAGAATGGAGCGATTACCCAACGCCCGTGGACCATATTCGGCGTGGCCTTGCACCCAGCCGACCAGATTGCCATCCGCCAGTAATTGTGCCGTTTCAGCTATGATGCTGTCTGGTAAATGTTTGATGTTAAGCGATCTATTGAATCGTATCAATCGGTCTACTGCATCATTCTTGATTGTCGAACCCGTATAAGGTGTTAGCTGTTTTGGAAGATTTATCTGTTTCGATAAATCTTCATGATAAGCCAGGTGCGCCGCACCTAAAGCACAGCCATCATCCGCTGGGGCAGGAGGAATGTATACCTGCGTGAATCCGGTACGTTGCGTAATCTGCCCATTAAACGACGAATTCAAGGCACAACCGCCAGCTAAGGTCAGCTTATCTAAGCCAGTAATTTCATTCAAATGATTGAGCAATTTCTCGACCAAATCGGCAAAGAAAACCTGCCCGGTATAAGCGACTTCTGCCAATTCTTCCAATGTGCTGTCAGGACGTTGCTTGAATTCATCCAACTTGGCGAGTTGCCCAAACAGTTTTTCGCCAGGATGAGTGCAATCAAAACCGTTGACGACAATAATGGAACTCAGCAAATCATACAGTTTCTGGTTCAGTTTGCCGTAAGAAGCCAAGCCCATGACTTTCCATTCCTCACCCTTAAGCCAATCAAACCCGCATAACTCGGTGATTTTCATGTAATACAGGCCTAGACTGGCTTTACTTACACCTTTGGCTTCATGGATTTTCTCTAACTTACGGTTGCGGTAGCGATAAAACGCCATTGCGCCGTGTTCGCCGTAAGAATCAATCACCGCACAAGCGGCTTCGTCAAACGGACTGCTATAACAGGCGATTGCTGCATGGGTCAGGTGGTGGTCGTAATCCTTAAATTCAACCACGCAATTGGGGTAAAACTCCTGAAGAATGCGCACCAAATTCAGCCCGGCACGGCCTATGCTGCTGCTTTGGCAGGCCATCATGTGGTGCAATTGATAGTTTGTAAGTGGCGAATGTAGTTTTTTGATGCCCGTTTTCAATAATCCAGAAGCAGATAAAAAGCCTAATTTCTTGATGATATTTTCGTAAAGTGGTCGCTTTCTAAGCCAATTGCTGGCAATTACAATCTTTGTGGGATTCGGGCAAAACTGTTCCAGCAACTCAGGAATGCGAAACAACTGGTCAGGCTCGCAATTCAGCGCCCGCTTGTTCTGCAAAAACCGTTCTGTCGCCTCGGCAAACAGTACTTCGCCGTCTTCGCTAATAATAGCCAAAGCGGAATCATGGTAGGTGATCGATAGCCCTATATAGTAGGTTGACATGCCGTTTTTGCTTCGCTCGTATTATTTTTTAACCCAAGTATAGGGTTTTTA
>SHZQ01000128.1 GCA_009695535.1 Methyloglobulus sp. | reverse complement strand
GCAAAGTCGATGTGCTGGAAGCACAGCTTCGCGCCATGCAGGATGAAGTGTCAGCCATTAGAGCAACAGGTGCTGATTCTGCGAAAATCCAAGAATTGGACGCGTGGATGCAAGAAGATAAAAGCCAACCAGCTGGTCCTAAAGACAATATGGTGTTCTTCCGTGGCGCTTTTGCCAGAAATGACCAAAAGATGACAACTACAACTTCTAACAATTGCGATGGTGATGACTGTAGGTCAGGTAAAGAGGGCTGGGCATTTGGCGCAGGTTTTGATTTCAGCTTGGATGATAATTTATTCGGTCTGATGAACAACACTGAAGTTTTGGCTGAGTTGATGTTTGACTACAATGAATTCGGAACATTTACTGGCGATGTTGTTGGTGCGGTGACCGGCGGCGACACAGGGACAACAGCGACAATGAGCCAATTACGTTTGACTGCTGCGCCAAAGATTAAATTCTTGAAAGGCAGCAAACTGAGACCTTGGATTATTCCAGCCGGTTTCACACTGAACGTAATGTCTCCACCTAGCGGGGTTAACACTATCACCGAGTTGATGCCAGCCATTCATTTTGGTGGTGGTGTTGACTACAACATCTGGAAAAACATCTATGTTGGTGCTGATGTACGTTACAACTGGGCACTTAACAAGCTCGATGGAACTAACACCAACGGATTCACCGCTGGCGGTTCTTTAGGCATAGGTTTCTAAGGAAACAGAATACGATACGGACATCGTTTGATAAGGACATCAACACAAAGGAGGGCGTAAGCCCTCCTTTTTTTTAGTCTGAAAAACAGTATTGACTAGTCATATATCAATGTTTACACTCTGAAGTTATTGCTTAAAGTGATGTGTTAGCATGAAAGCAACGGCAAAAGAACTCAGGTTTCATTCCAAAGCACTTTTGGATGCGGTAAGCAGGGGAGATAGCGTGGTTATAACGTTCAGAGGCAAGCCATGCGCTAAATTAGTGCCTTATGGAGACAATAATCTAGCGGAACATTAGCAAAGCGAGGACGACCTATTTGGAATCTGGCGTGATCGTGACGATATTGAAAATGTAGGTGATTATGTCCGTGATTTACGCAAAAGTCGGTTTTCCTGATGTTGGTCGATACCGATGTGTTGATTTGGTATCTTAAAGGCAACCCCAATGCGCGCAATGAAATAGATGCTTTATCGGAATTCCATATTTCGGTCGTGAGCTATATTGAATTGGTTCAGGGTATGAGGAACAAACAAGAACTAACTTGTCTACGACGGGCTTTGCGGATATGGAATGCAAAAATTGCGTACATTACGGAAGATATTTCCGCGAAAGCCATGTTTTATGTTGAACAATATTATCTAAGCCATTCATTGCAGTTGGCTGAGGCATTAATTAGTGCGACTGCGGTTGCTAAGGGGGTTGACGTATTGACAGCCAATGCTAAGCATTATCGTATCTTGAAAGACATTACCTTAAAAGAATTTAAACCGACCAGCTAAGGTATGAATATTTTTTATCCTGAAATCAATCTCTACCGCACGTTTTTCCTGGAAACCGATAGTAAACACGCCGTTTACGTTGAGTTAAGCGGCAATCCTAATGGCATTCCGGTGATTTTCTTGCACGGTGGCCCATGTTCTGGCACTAAACCGGATCACCGACGGTTTTTTAACCCCGACCTTTATCATATTATCCTATTCGACCAACGCGGCTGTGGTCAGTCTTTACCGTTTGGCGAATTAGAGCTCAATACCACGCAAGATTTGCTCGACGACATGGAGCGTATTCGAATCCAGCTAGGCATCAAAAAATGGTTGGTGTTTGGTGGTTCTTGGGGCGGTACGTTGGGTTTGCTGTATACCCAGCAGCATCATGATAAGGTGTTGGGTATGATAATTCGCGGCGTTTTTCTGGCGCGGCAGCAGGATATGACTTGGTTTATCGAATCGGGTGCAAACCGGGTTTATCCCGAGCAATGGCAGCGTTTGGTTGACTGCGTGCCAGTGCAAGCCCAAATCAATCTTGTCGAGGGCTTATGGAATGCTATCAATAGCGAAGATCATAAGGCAAATGCTAAGGTTGCCAAGGAATGGTCAGCCTGGAATGGCCAGCTTGCTATGGGGAAAGCGTTTCAGTCTTCAAGCCAGGATGAGCCAGTTTCAGAGAAAATGGTAAAACAAGTGCGAATGGAAATTCATTACGCAGTTCAGCATTATTTTATTGAAGATAATCATATTCTTGAGCATTGTGACGTGTTACAAAATATTCCAACTACGATCATTCATGGTCAATATGACTTGGTTTGCCCTATGGAAGCTGGCTTGAGTTTGTATAAAGCATTGCCCAACGCAGATTATATCGTCCTGCCTACTGCCGGACACATCGCCCAACACGAAGAAATGATTGATGCGTTAGTTGGCGCAACGGATCGCTTTGCTAGCTTATTGAATAGATGATGCAGAAAAAACGCTTGATTATCGGCATGACCGGCGCAACTGGCGCAATTTATGGTGTGCGAATGCTACAGGTTTTACAGGCGCAGGAAGACTGGGAGACGCATTTGATCATTTCTGATGCAGGGGTTGTCAATTTAAAACATGAGCTTGACATGAAGCGTTCAGATTTAGCTGAACTGGCCGACGTTACGCATGGTATCAAAGACATCGCTGCCAGTATTTCAAGTGGTGGTTTTAAAACTGAAGGTATGATTATCGCGCCGTGTTCGATGAAAACATTGGCAGCGGTAGCACATGGCTTTGGCGATAATTTGATTTCCCGCGCCGCCGATGTAGTACTCAAGGAGCGGCGCAGATTGGTGTTGATGCCTAGAGAAACCCCGCTTAATCTCATTCATATCAGAAATATGGCGGCGGTGGCGGAAGCTGGGGGCATTATTTTTCCGCCCATGCCAGCTTTTTACAGTAAGTCTGATTCTCTATTAACGATGGTCAATGAAACCGTAGGTCGTGTATTGGATATGTTCGGTGTTAATGTCGAGGGTTTATATAAACCTTGGGAAGGAATGTGAAGCAGTTATTTAGTGCTTGCCGAACAATACATAACCCAAGTAACCGAGCACACTGAGCATCAAGAGGGTGGTGAAAAACAGCGCAATGGTATATTTTTTATCCACAGCGGCGTACTTTTTTGCCATATCCGTAAGCCGATGATCGAATTCAGGATAATAGTCATCTTCTTTTCTTTATGGGTGACCGCTGAAGGCACAAAATCAAAATCTTCTTACAGCTCTTTGAGGAATTGATTAAACCGTTGTTCCAGCTCCAATATTTGAGCAGCCAACTGTTTGCTCATGTTGTCTTTATTGTTGTTTTCCAGCGCGCATCAAAACCCTGAATAATGTGGACGCACCACGTAATGGTTAAATATAACCACATGTAACCGCTTGTCCAAATTATAGTGCCAATGTATAAATTTGCTTGCTGGTTTTTATAGATTATGGCTAGAAATGATTTTTTTCGGTGATTATTTTAGGTTTGTAAATAATGCAATTAGCTATTTGGAGGCAGCCTGTCTATCCGTTTAGACCCTGACCATCGGTACGTTGTTGTTGTAGCACAATCCGCACGAATGCTGGCGCAAGCTGCACATCAAGCAGGGCTGAAGCCGTTGGTGATTGATCTGTATAATGACCAAGACACGCAATTTTATGCGGCGGAAACGCGACAAATAACTGCCTTGTCAGCAGAGTACCTGCTACCTGCGTTTGATTATTTCATCAAGCGGTATCCGGTTGATGGTGTTGTTTTTGGCAGTGGGTTTGAGCAGCATCATGATGGTTTACGGTGCTTAAATGCTCGTCTGACATTATGGGGAAATCAACCTGATGTTGTTGCCAAGTTGCACGATAAATCGGCATTTTTCGCATTATTGGATGCGTTGCAGATTCCTTATCCTGAAGTGTCATTTGCCATACCGGATCAAAATGAAGGCTGGTTGCTCAAGCCCATGCGAGGGCAGGGCGGTGTAGGAATAAGAAGGAGTCGGTCTGGTGAAATTGCCGAACTGTTTGACTATTGGCAAAAATATCAGGAAGGTGCGCCGCATTCTGTGCTGTTTCTTGCCGATGGTAAGCGTAGCCAGATCGTAGGCTTTAATCGGCAATGGACGACTGCATTAAACGGCGCGGGTGAGTTTATTTTTTCAGGAATCATCAACAGTACCAAGTTGTCGCTTGAGCAAAAAAACCAAATAAGTGTTTGGTTAGATAAATTAGTTCCAGCCTTGTCGCTTAAAGGATTGAACTCACTAGACTTTATTCAACACGAACAAGCCAGTTACGTGCTGGAAATCAACCCCAGACCACCAGCCAGTATGCAGTTGTACGATGCCGATTTATGGGTTCGTCATATCAAAGCATGTAACGGTGAATTGCTCGATTATGAAATGCTACAAGATGGTTTTACCGCTTATCAAATCGTTTATGCTCGGCAGAATACGCAGATTCCTGATGGTTTTGCATGGCCTGAAGAAGTCGTCGATATACCTATACCAAACTCCATAATTGCCACAGGTCGGCCGATTTGCAGTATGATTACGCACGGAAAAGAGCCGAAACAGGTTCTGGACCAGTTGCAAATCAAGCAATCGCGTATCACTCACTCATTGAACAGGTTTCAAACTCATGGAATATAGCACCAGCGTCAATAAACTAAGCCAACCTTTAGTGAAAACCCTGCTTGATAACGCCGGAGCTTTACGGCTAGGCGTTGAGCAATTAAAGAACGGTTGCACCATTATTGATGCTGGCATCAAAGCACCAGGTGGTCTTGAGGCCGGGCGCATAATCGCTGAAATTTGTATGGGTGGCTTAGGCAAAGTGTCGATTAGCCAACGGGCGTATACGACGAATTGGCCGTTATCTGTTAACGTGCATACCAGTAATCCGGTGCTGAGTTGCTTAGGTAGCCAATATGCAGGCTGGAGTTTGTCGCAAGATAAATATTTCGCATTAGGTTCAGGCCCTGCACGGGCGATGGCGACCAAAATAAAAGACCAGAAAAAAGAACCGGTTGAAGAGTTGTATAAGGAATTGGCTTACCAAGATACCAACGATACCGCCGTACTCGTGATTGAAAACGATGCCGCGCCGCCTGTTGAGATCATCGAAAAAGTGGCGAAAGCCTGTGGCATTTCGCCTAAGCAGTTAACCGTTATCGTCACACCTACCAGCAGTTTGGCGGGTTGTGTGCAGGTTGTTTCGCGCGTGCTGGAGGTTGCCATGCACAAAGCCCATGCCTTGCATTTTCCCTTAGAAAACATTATTGATGGTAGCGGCAGTGCGCCGATCTGCCCACCGCATCCCAAGTTCGTCAAGGCGATGGGGCGTACCAATGATGCCATCTTGTTTGCCGGGCAAGTGCATTTGTTTGTCAAAGGTGATGATACAGCCGCGCAAAACTTGGCAAATAACTTACCCAGTTCGACCTCAAAAGATTATGGCAAGCCGTTTGCGGAGATTTTCAAGCAATACGAATACGATTTCTTCAAGATTGATGCCATGTTGTTCAGCCCTGCTGTGGTGATTGTTACGGCGGTGGAATCCGGCAACAGTTTCCGTGCGGGTAAGCTGGATAATGCGTTGTTGGATCAGTCGTTTGGGGCATAGTGACCCTACCCC
>SHZQ01000127.1 GCA_009695535.1 Methyloglobulus sp. | reverse complement strand
GTGGTGGGTCGTGCGCGGCTCGAACGCGCGACAACCGCATTAAAAGTGCAGTGCTCTACCAGCTGAGCTAACGACCCAACAAAGACTTACAATTATAACAATCACCCGAATATTTGCAAGGCATTATTCTTGTAATCTGATTGATATTGCCTTGACCTCATTTTGGACAAGTTTTTAACATTCTTGCACAATCCAAGTGTTGAAAAGAACTTTCTGGGTAACACTAAACAAAAACACGGCTTTAAATCGAAATTAGCTACGAAAGCGATCTATATAGTTAGGCTATACAGCCGCATCGAAAAAATGATTATGTTCGTCATATACTCTCGCAATCGTGCGTTCAAGTTGCATTTATTTTTTTTAGTCATATTAATCTTGTCGATTTAGATGGCCTCACCGCAAAGTGCGGCATGAGTTATAGTTATGATTTAATAGGAAATTAGTAAAAATATAAGACAACAAATACACAAAACGGTATCATAGCCGACATTTTTAAATAATTAAGGTTTTACCATGCAAATTGCCAACAATACCGCCGTAACTATTCACTACACCTTGACTAACGATGCAGGGGAAGTGCTTGATAGCACCGCTGGCGGTGAGCCGATGGCGTATTTACACGGCAGAGGCAATATTATTTCTGGGCTGGAAAAAACGTTACAAAACAAAAACGTCGGCGATACATTCGATGTGCGTATTGAACCAGAAGATGCTTATGGCGAATTTAGTGAAGATATGATCCAAGTCGTATCGAGAGAAATGTTTGATGGCATAGACGATCTGGAAGTCGGTATGCAATTCCACGCGGCGGTTAATTCTGGTTCAGGCGTTGTCACCGTCATGAAAATAGACGGTGATGATATAACGATTGATGGCAATCATCCCATGGCAGGTTTGGCTTTGAGTTTTGCCATAGAAGTTGTTGGCGTAAGGTTAGTCACCAAGGATGAAAATTCGCACGGACATATCCACGGCGCGGGATGTAACCACTAAATGATGTTTGTTAATTGAGCCCATCGCGTAATTCTGTGGGGGTTCAATTTTTTGCCCGTCTAATTAAGCTATCTAGCACATCAGGTACAAAACGTTCTGCAAATCTTGATATAAAACATAATATAAGGAGCTTTGCAGTTTAGGCAGAATCGTAAGGCGCACACAGAAATTTGCCGATAAAGTTTTGCGATGAGCTGACGTTACATTCTGCATTTTCATTCGGCTTAGGTAGTAAGTCCAAAATATTTACTAACTGGGATCGGGACAGCAAGTACACCAGAACCGAAAACACCGCGCCGCTGACTACTAAGGAAATCATGTAGGAATGCGACATGCCATGACCGATGTCTGACGAATTAATCGCAGAATCGGTAAAATTTGTTGTGGCATTAGATGCTTACTCAAGTCGCTGCAATAAGCTAACTACCGCACCAATCATCCCAAAATAAACAGTAAGTAATATCAATTGCCAGCTTTGCCCAGTGCTTGTGTGATTGGTTAGCGAAAAATGCCGATGCCTGCGACCAATAACGCAAAAAATATAAAAATAGGCACTTCTTTTTTCTTATTAATGGCAAGGTTTCTTTGCATTCGGTAATAATTCATCCGTTGCATTTGTCGGGTAATATTAACAGCATCTTCTTTTAAAACTAGGTAGCTGTTTGGCGTGACATCTAGCTTTAAGGTCTTATTGTTAATGTGTTCAGGGAGACCTGCTAGTAGTTGTCATAAACTGCATCACCCGCTTGAATAGGCTTTTAAGCATAAAAATCTTCATAGACCACAGTTGTGGCAAAGTTGCTACACTAAAATATGGCTTGTTTGTGCCTAAGCTATACGCCGCCAGAAAAGCGACTTTTCGATCACTATCCAGCAATAAAAAATCAGCCTCTATCGCTTTTTTGACTTCATCAGAGTAAGAATTAGATACGTTCATGGCTATACTGCTCCGAGTTGCCTTAATGCAAGTGAGTTGTCGCAACAATACTCTTGCTTAAACATATTTAGTAGGTAGAAGCATATTCAAAAACAACGAATGGTGATGTGTAAAGTTAACCGCAAAATGCGGTAATATTTCACAGACAGGCATATAAAGTTGATTTACCGCATTAGGTCGGATTTAACCATTAATACTATATAGTCAGTTATTAGGGTTAAAATAGAGTAAGTCTTAAATCGAAGCAAATAATCACAGCAGGGGAGTTTTAGTGACTGTAATAACCGAAGTACCCAGTCCGTTTTGCGGGGTCGGCACGGATGACCTGACAGTTCAGGTGGATGGCATTGCTATAAAAGTGACCGCTAACGGTTGTGTTGTTAATACGCCTGCGTTTGAGCAAGCTATTGGTGATACTAACTCAAGAATTGCTGGAAAAACGGTAAGCTTTCAAGAAGCCGTGATCAAAGCAGCGGCATTATTAGCAGAAACTAAGCAGCCCGTAATTGGCGGCTGTGCAACGGATGTCAACGGAATGCGGGCGTTGTTGTCGCTGGCAGATTGCACTGGTGCGGTCGTTGATAATATGGGTTTTAATGCCGCCCGTAATAATCTCCTTACCTTGCAAGATTCTGGCTGGATGAACACGACTTTGGCGGAAGTCAAAAACCGTTGCGACCTGCTTTTAGTTCTTGGGACTGATATTGAAACTGTTGTTCCCCGCTTTTTTGAGCAGTACCTGTGGAATGAGGCGATGTTTTTGGAAAACATTAGTCAACGTCAGGTGATTTATTTAGGCAAAGCACCATCGGGTAATGCTGCAACTTCACCTGATGGGCAGAAAGCACAAGTGCTGGCTTGCGACGACAGCGCATTGCCCGATGTTGTTGGCGTGTTAAGGGCTTTGGTAAAAGGTCAGCCGATTCGCGCCGAAAAAGCGGGTGGAATTGCAGTTGCTGATTTACAAAGTATTGCCGATAAATTAAAAGCCGCCAAATATGGCGTAGTTACTTGGGGAGCAGGTGCTTTAGGGGTTGGCACTCATGCCGAATTAATCGTACAAACCGTATCAGAAATGATTAAAGATATTAATGATAAAGGCGCACGTTGCTCCGGCTTGCCGCTGGCAGGCAAGGACGGCGACCTGACCGCCAACCAAGCCTGCGGCTGGACGACAGGCTATCCCGCCAGGGTAAGTTTTGCTCGTGGTTATCCAGAATACGATCCTTTTCTTTACGATACCAATCTAATGTTAGCAAACGGTGAAGCCGATGCTTTGGTTTGGGTAAATGCCTTTAACGCAAAAGCCGTTCCACCTGAAAGTGAACTGCCAACGATTGTAATAGGGCGTTCTGGCATGATACTCAACAAAGAACCCGACGTATTCATCCCGGTTGGTACGCCCGGCATCGACCATGCCGGACATGCTTACCGCACAGATAACGTGGTGGCAATTCGCCTGAAAAAATTGCGCTATTCTGGATTGCCCAGCACGGCTGAGGTTTTAACAGCAATCGAAGTCGCATTAAAGGAAGTCAAACATGTTGATTAAACTCACAGGTGGAAAGGTTTACGATCCGGCCAGCGGTGTTGCAGGCGTTATTCAGGACGTTTATTTCCAAGATGGACGCATCATTGATAAGCCGAGCGATCAGCCTATTGATAAGGAATATGATTGCCGAGGCAAAGTTATTATGTCCGGCGCAATCGACATGCACACCCATATCGGCGGCGGTAAGGGCAATATTGCACGGACGATGTTGCCAGAAGACCATCGCCAAGATCCCGTACCGCGCACAAGCATCACCCGTTCCGGCAACGGTCACGCCATGCCCAGCACTTATGTAACCGGCTACCGTTATGCGGAAATGGGCTACACAGCAGGATTTGAACCCGCCGTATTGCCCATCAATGCGCGGCAAGCCCACATGGAGATGGGCGACATACCTATCTTAGACAAAGGCGGTTATGTCATGCTCGGCAGCGACGATTATTTCCTGCGATTACTGACCGCAAAAAAAGATCAGAAAGCCATTAATGATTATGTCGCCTGGACAATTCATTCTGCTAAAGCCATTGGTGTTAAAGTCGTGAATCCAGGTGGAATAAACGCATTCAAATTCAACCAGCGCAAACTGGATTTGGATGAACAAAATAGCCATTATGGTGTAACACCGCGCGAAATTCTTCAGGTTTTGGCGACAGCAGTTAAAGAATTGGGCATAAGCCATCCCTTGCATGTCCACGGCTGCAACCTGGGCGTTCCAGGCAATATGCAAACCACGCTGGATACCATCCAAGGTATCGGCGGCTTGCCTATGCACTTGACGCACATCCAATTTCACAGCTACGGCACAGAAGGCGACCTCAAATTTTCTTCTGGCGCGGCACAGATTGCCGAAGCCGTTAATAAAAATAAAAATATTACGATAGATGTCGGCCAAATTTTATTTGGTCAGACCGTAACGGCATCGGGTGACAACATGCGCCAACATGCTAACCATAAGTATGCCAGCCCGAATAAATGGGTGTGCATGGATATTGAATGCGATGCCGGTTGTGGTGTTGTGCCATTCAAATACAAGGATCAAAACTTTGTTAATGCTCTGCAATGGGCGATTGGGCTGGAAACCTTTTTGCTTGTTGATGACCCTTGGCGCATTTTCCTGACCACCGACCACCCTAATGGTGCGCCGTTCACCAGTTATCCGCATTTGATACGCCTGTTGATGGACAGATCTTTCCGTAATGAAGTCTTGGAGACCATCCATCCCCAAGCGCAACTTATGACGACGCTAGGCTCAATTACCCGCGAATATACGCTGGATGAAATCGCCATCATGACTCGCGCTGGCGCAGCCAAATTGATCGGATTAAAAGACCGTGGTGGTTTAAGTGCCGGTTATTTTGCCGACATTACCGTCTACACCGACAACGTCAACCGCGAAGCCATGTTCACCAAACCGGATTACGTGTTCAAAGACGGTGAATTGGTAGTTGTTGATGGCAAAGTTGTTCATACAAAATGGGGTACAACCCACGTCGTAAGACCTGACTTTGATCCATCGGTGGAAAAAGATTTGAAATCGTATTTTGACCGCTATCTCACCATGAAACTGGGCAATTTTAAGATCAGTGACGACGAGATTACCGAAGATGGTCGTGGTAGTTTGACGGTGCATCCCACTGCGGGATGTGCGGTATGATTATCAATGGCGTAACCATCGACGCAACTTTTGCGGAAGCTTTCCCAATGAAGGCGACACGGGTGATTATCACCGCACACAATGAAAAATGGGCGTTGATTACGGCACAATCTATGACGGGTTTTGCGACATCGGTCATTATGTGCGGCTGTGAGGCAGGAATAGATCGAATCCTTGATCCTTCGGAAACGCCTGACGGTCGACCCGGCGTGGCGGTCTTGATTTTTGCGATGGGTGGCAAAACCTTGGCAAAACAACTCGAAACCAGAGCAGGACAATGTGTACTGACATCCCCGACTTCGGCGTTATTTGCTGGCATCGAAAGTGCAACAAAAATTCCCCTAGGCAAAAACCTGCGTTATTTTGGCGATGGCTTTCAGATTGGGAAAGTCATCGGCGGAAAGCGTTATTGGCGTATTCCGGTGATGGATGGCGAATTCCTGACCGAAGCCACCACTGGGCAGGTTGAAGCCATAGGTGGCGGCAATTTCTTAGTGCTGGGACAATCGCAAGCACAGGTGCTGGCAGCATGTGAAGCGGCAATAGAAGCCATGAACAAAACCCCCAGCGTCATCATGCCGTTCCCTGGCGGCGTGGTGCGCTCAGGCTCCAAGGTTGGTTCAAAAT
>SHZQ01000126.1 GCA_009695535.1 Methyloglobulus sp. | reverse complement strand
ACTAAATAGTCAACCCTTAAAGCCACACCATCCAATTGAATCATATAACTATTTGTCAACATAAGACACAACCAAGCGACCGGAAATGATAAAATAAGCCCTTGTTTCTCGGTCGATAAGGATCAAGACATGTTAATGCCCTCAAGCACAGGCGATCTCATCAGCCTGTTGATGGCTGCATTGACCTGGAACCTGAGACTGTGGATGCGGGCTTTTTTAGCTTTTATTTTTGGGTTGCCCCAAAACAGGATAAGCAGGCTATTGCCTTTGGTATATTATAGGCTCACACCGGTTGCGGGGAGTTTTTCAGGGTCGACTAGTTAACAAAAGAGCATCAACATGGGTATTTTAGACGCAGTTTTAGGTGTAATAAAAAACCAAGTCACCGGCCGCCGCTCCAGCAGCAGCCGGTGGTACAGGCCACAACTTGCTTGAATCAGTAATCGGTATGCTTAGCGATCCACAATCAGGTGGCTTATCGGGCTTGGTAGAAAAAATTGCCGCTGGCGGTCTAGCTGACCAGATTTCTTCTTGGGTAGGAAAAGGCGAAAACCTACCTATTTCTGCCGAACAACTCCAAGCGGTACTGGGTTCGTCGTTTGTACAAGGTCTTGCTGAAAAATTTGGCATCAACACCACTGATGTAGCTGGCAGTTTGACCAGTTTACTGCCACAAATCATTGATAAATTAACCCCAGATGGCGAAGCTCCTGGTGACGGTAATTTACTGGAAGCTGGTTTGGCTGGGCTTACTAGCTTGCTGGGAAATAAATCCGCTTAATTAAGTCATCATAATGATAAGGTTTGCAGCAATGCAAGCCTTATTGCTCGGATTTATTTATGACCGAGCAATCTTTTAGCAAAAACTTGTGAGGATAAATCCATGAAAAAACCCAAAGTTGCAGCCAACCACCCCAATGTTACCGAATTAGCACTAGGAACGCATTATTGGTGCGCTTGCGGACACAGCGCAGACGGTAGTTTTTGTGACGGTTCGCATAAAACCACAGCCTTTACGCCACTAAAATTTGAAATGACCGAAACCAAAACGGTCGCCATCTGCCAATGCAAACAAACCAAAAATCCGCCGTATTGCGACGGCAGTCATAAGGAATTGTGAGTTTGGGCTTCGTACTTCAATCTACGGCTAAAAACCGTAGCTAATTTTTCATTATTGGCTGATCCCACACTTAGCTGCGAATAAAGATCAAATCCCAAACCCCATGTCCCAAACGCAAACCGCGCTGCTCAAATTTTGTTAATGGACGGTAGATAGGTCTTTCGCAAAATGCGTCAGTCAAGCTGGCGTTAGAAAATCGGTCATCTGCTGATAAAACTTCCAACATCGATTTAGCGTAGCCTTCCCAATCGGTCGCGGCGTGAAAATAACCGCCGGATTGCAACTTACTTGCTAATAGATCTAAAAAACTAGCCTGTACGATGCGGCGTTTATGGTGTTTCCTTTTATGCCAGGGATCGGGGAAAAACAGATGGACTGCCGCCAAACTGTTATCAGCCAAGCTATTCGTCAAAATTTCTATGGCATCGTGGCAGTAAATCCTGGCATTATTGAGACCTTGCTGCTCCAACTGCATCATCAAATGACCAACGCCGGGACGGTGTACTTCAATGCCGATGTAATCCTTATCGGAATTAGCGGCGGCTAATTGAGCCAAACAATCGCCATTGCCAAAGCCGATTTCAACGCATAAAGGCGCACCACGTCCAAAAACGTTGCGTACATCCAGAGCTTCACTTGGGTCGAGACAGTATTTGTCCCAATAATTTTCCAAGGCAAATTCCTGCCCTTGGGTAATACGACCTTGGCGACGGATAAAGCTACGGATTTTTCGGGTTGGGGATTGTTCGGGCATTAAGTACATAAAGTAGGGTGCATTTTATGCACCATGAGGCTTGATTTTGAATGGTGACATTATAATTGCTCAGTCGGCTAAGTCACCTAAGCTTATTTTGGTGCACGGAATGCACCCTAATGGACTTGGAGTACAAACCTAGGCTTGTACTCCGGCATTCACTGCTTATCAGGAATCAAAAAACATGTTTTTTGACTTCGTATTTCTTAATTTAAGACGGTGCTGTAGCTCGTTGGGGTTCGTTCCTCACCCACAACCTACATTAACCCATCTAATCTAAGTCAAAAAAACAACCCATCAATCGGCGAAGACGCTGAAGCAAAGCGTTTGCGTGGCATACGCCCAGCTAAAAACGCTTCCCGCCCTGCCTCTATGCCTTTCTTCATGGCGGAAGCCATGAGAATTGGGTTTTTGGCTTCGGCTATGGCGGTGTTCATCAACACGCCTGCACAGCCCAGTTCCATTGCGATTGCAGCATCAGAAGCGGTACCAACGCCGGCATCGACCAGGATTGGTACATTAGCATTCTCAACGATTGTCAGGATGTTGTAGGGATTACGGATACCCAAACCTGAGCCTATCGGTGCTGCCAACGGCATAACCGCTACGCAACCAATGTCTTCCAGGCGTTTGGCGGCAATGGGGTCGTCGTTGGTGTACACCATGACATCGAAGCCTTCCTTGACCAGCAACTCGGCGGCGACAAAGGTTTGCGCGACATCAGGGAATAAGGTCTTTTGGTCGGCCAGCACTTCCAGCTTGACCAGTTTGTGTCCGCCGAGCAGTTCCCGCGCCAATCGGCACGTCCGCACCGCTTCTTCGGCGGTATAGCAACCAGCGGTATTAGGCAGGATGGTGTATTTATTCGGCTGGATCACATCCAGCAAATTCGGTTCACCAGGGTTTTGCCCGATATTGGTACGGCGGATGGCGACGGTGACAATCTCCGCACCGCTGGCTGCTATTGCCAAGCGGGTTTCTTCCATATCCTTGTATTTTCCAGTGCCAACCAATAAACGTGAACGGTAAGCAATACCTGCAATCGTAAAGCTATCATCCTGACCGCCACCTATGGCATGAACAATCTCCAAATGATCGCCATTTTGTAATACCTTACTTTGGTATTGGTCGAAAGGTAAAATTTCCTTATTCAATTCAACAGCAATGCGTTTGCCTGCAAGCCCCATGTTTTCGATAACATCGGCAACTTTTTTATCGCCAGAAAGTTCATGGCTTTCACCATTAACATATACGATCATAATTTTGAATTCCGGCGTTTTTGCACAGCTTTAGCCAAGTTTTTTAGCAGCGGCACGGTATCATCCCAATTCAGACAAGCATCGGTAATGCTTTGCCCGTAGGTTAAGGGTTCACCGTCAACGACCTCTTGCCGACCAGCTTTAAGGTGGCTTTCTATCATCGCACCCATAATCCTGCGATCCCCACCAGCTATTTGCCCAGCGACATCTTCGCCGACGATAAGTTGTCTATGACATTGCTTTAAACTATTGGCATGGCTGAAGTCGATCATGATATTGGATTTTAGATCAGCTTTGATTAGCCCTTTTGCCACTTGCTCAACACTGACTGCATCATAATTGGGCTGACCATTGCCGCCTCTTAAAATGATATGTACGTCCTCGTTGCCCGTAGTCGAAAAAATCGCTGAATGTCCGGCTTTGGTCATCGACAAGAAATGATGAGGACTCATCGCCGCGCCTATAGCATCAATAGCAATTTTTATGGTGCCGTCGGTGGAGTTTTTAAAACCGATGGGGCAAGATACGCCTGATGCCAATTCCCGGTGTCCTTGGCTTTCGGTGGTTCTTGCGCCAATTGCACCCCAAGCAATCAAGTCAGAAATGTACTGCGGCGTGATTAAATCCAGGTATTCTGTGGCTGCTGGCATACCCATATTATTCAAATCCAGCAATAACTGTCTGGCAACGCGCAAACCTTTGTTGATATTGAAGCTGGAATTTATATCGGGATCGTTAATCAAGCCTTTCCAACCCACCGTGGTGCGTGGCTTCTCAAAATAAACCCGCATGACAATCAAAAGATCATTTTTTAATTCATCTTTAACTGCTTTTAGCAGGCTGCCATACTCTTTTGCCGCTTGAGTATCGTGAATTGAACACGGACCCACCACAACCAGCAAGCGGTCATCCCTACCATTTAGAATGTTATGTATATCATGCCTTGCTTTAAGCGTTGTTAGCGCGGCAATATCACTAAGCGGCATTTCATCGTGAACCTGAACAGGTGCAATGACTTCTTTAGTCTCGCTTATTCTTAGGTTGTCGGTTTTATAAGTTGTTTGCATGTGGTGGCGTGAGAAATTGTGTCGTGGCGGCTATTTTAACTGTTTTTGCGGGTTGTTGTCAGTGTTTGCCACTGGAAACGCTGGATATGAGGGTTAGGCTAGATTTTCCAAGCTGGCTTTTAATGCCGTCAAAAAAGCCTGATTTTCTTCGGGCTTGCTGATGGTGACACGTAAACAGTCAGCCAATAATCCGCCTTGAGGACTTAGGTTTTTAATCAACACACCCTGTTGTTTAATAGCTGTGAAAATGTCAGTTGCCTTATCTTTAGGTGTCTTGAACAGGATAAAATTTGCGGCACTGGGATAAACGGTAATGCCATCCAGGCTGCTGAGTTGGTCGTAGACATGTGTACGTTCTGTGCAAATTTTTTGGGTTTGCTCGTCAAACAGGGCATGATGAGTCAGTGCCAAGTGGGCGGTAGCTTGAGTGAGAATATTAATGTTGTAGGGGAGTCGGATTTTATTGAGTTGTTCAATAATACTTGACGCACCAACCAGATAACCCAAGCGTAACCCAGCTAATCCAAGCTTGGAAACAGTTCGCATTACCAACAGGTTTTCGTGCTGTGTTAGTTCATTCATAAAACTGGCATTGGCAAACGACGCGTAGGCTTCGTCCACAATGACCAAACCATTTGCAGTGGTAATGATTTTATTTATAGCTTCTGCACTGAACAGGTTGCCCGTAGGGTTGTTGGGATAGGCCAAAAATATAATGCTGGGTTGATGCGCTGCAATTGCTGCCAGCATAGCAGGCAAATCCAGCTCGAAGCTATCAGGCAGTAATGGCGTATTGATAAAACTCAAGCCTAGCGACTGGCTGATTTGTTGGTACATCACAAAGCTGGGTTGTGCGGACAACACGCTGGCATTAGGTAGCAAGGCCATCAGCAGAATTTGGATAAGCTCATCAGAACCGTTGCCTAACAACACACCAAGCGTTGACGGAATGTTATTTTGTTCCCTAATCGTTTGCGTGAGTTGCTTTGCCTCTGGATCTGGATAACGGTTTAGTTCACAGGTTTTTAATATTTCCAGCCAGTTTTTGGTAAGGTCATCCGGCCAGTTATAAGGGTTTTCCATCGCATCCAGCTTAATCAGACCACTCGCATCGGCAACCTTATAAGCAGACATTGCCAAGACTTCTTTGCGGAAAATGGCGGCAGTTTTGTTTTTTGATAGCATTATTATCGGATGTGTCGCAAAAGTTGAAAGAAGTTTTTCGATGGTTTAACTGTATATTTATCCCATAATTTTATCATAGCTCTTTGCTGTGTAGTGGTGGTTAAACCTAACATCAATAACCCAATAAAACCCAAACGATCCACAACCATTGTGTATCTACCTCGGTATTAGTGAATTGGATAATGAAACTCAGTACCGCGTTTGAGTGTCATTAATGGTTGCCAATAATACCGTACTAGTAAATCAACCCTGCGCTCTGTTTATCAATTTTTGCTGATGCGTTTTTTATTGTGTTTTTTATGGATTTCTCACACCATACCTATAATTTGCAAAGTACTGCATAGGTGTAAATAAGTTTATAATTATTTGACATGACTATATACAA
>SHZQ01000125.1 GCA_009695535.1 Methyloglobulus sp. | reverse complement strand
CCAAAAGAAAGAAACTAAAGAAAAGGCGACCCGGATGCCGCTTGCTTCCTGTCCCTCTGGCAAAGCGCGGCTCCTGCCGAACCCCTGCGGGTTGTTCCCGACAAAAACGCCAGCGCTCGGTGCGGCATACGGGGGATGTACCCTGTAATTATGAGTAACTAACTGAACAAAAACCAATTTTTTTAAACTCCTAAAAAATTTTATCAAAATCATAAATAATTTCCAACATACACAATATATTGTGCTAATATTTAAAAAAACCACAATATGTCGTTACATTCTGTTTTAGCCTTATACCATTGTCGCTAGGTTTACCAAGCCTTTTGGTAAACTACAAAGCGTAGACGACACCAAAATAGCGCCAGTTAAAATGCTATAAAACACAAGCACACCAGTACCACAAAGCACTTACTAATGAGGAGACCATCCATGCCAGCACAACTCCATGTCATCGCCAATAATGTCACCGAAATCCCGTTTCAAGATGCCTCTATGGACATTTGGGACACCAAATACCGCCTGAAATCCAAGGATGGCGCAGCACTCGATGCAAACATTGATGAAACTTATCAGCGCGTTGCCAAAGCCTTATCTGGCGTGGAAGAAGGCAAAGCGCAGCAGGAGAAGTGTTGTAAGGATTTTTTGTGGGCGTTGCGCCAAGGTGTAATTCCTGCTGGGCGCATTATTTCCAATGCTGGCGCACTGGAACACAAACCCGCCACCTCCACCATCAATTGCACCGTATCCGGCACGATTGTTGATTCGATGGATGACATTCTCGGCAAAGTCCATGAGGCGGGATTAACCTTGAAAGCAGGCTGCGGTATCGGCTACGAGTTTTCCACCTTACGCCCCAAGGATGCCTATGTGTCTGGTGCTGGGGCATATACTTCAGGCCCCTTATCGTTCATGGACATCTACGACAAGATGTGTTTTACCGTATCTTCCGCAGGTGGGCGGCGCGGCGCACAAATGGCGACTTTCGATATTGGTCATCCTGATGTCGTGGAATTCATCCGTGCCAAACGCGAAAACGGTCGCTTGCGCCAGTTCAACTTGTCTTTGCTTATCACCACCGAATTTATGGATGCAGTCAAGAACAACCAACCTTGGTCGTTCTCCTTCCCCGTTACCGAAAAAGAAGCCAAAATCGACCAGCTCGATCTCACTAATAACGAGCAAATCGTTTGGCGCGAATTCCCTGTTAAACAAGGCTATGTCGTGAATGATGCTGGCTTGGTCGCCTGTAAAATCGCTAAAACCATGCCTGCCCGCCGCTTGTGGGACATCATCATGAGTTCCACCTATGACTACGCCGAGCCAGGCTTCATACTGATCGACAAAGTCAACGAAATGAACAATAACTGGTTTTGTGAGAACATCCGCGCCACCAATCCCTGCGGCGAGCAACCCTTGCCGCCTTATGGAAGTTGCTTGCTGGGTTCGGTCAATCTCACCCGCTTCATCAAAAAACCATTTACCGCTGACGCCCAATTCGACTGGGAAACCTACCGAAAAACCATCCGAATTTTTACCCGAATGTTGGATAATGTTGTAGAAATCAATGGCTTGCCGCTGCAAAAACAACGCGACGAAATCATCAGCAAACGCCGTCATGGCATGGGTTATCTGGGCTTAGGTTCAACCGTGACCATGCTAGGTATGAAATACGGCGATGATGCCTCCGTAAAATTTACCGAAGAAGCCACCAAAGTCATGGCGATTGAAGGCTGGAAAGCCGCATTAAGCCTAGCCAAAGAAAAAGGTTCTGCACCGATTATGGAACAGTTGTTCACCGTTACGGGCGAAATGTTGCGTAAACGTCCAGAAATGGCGGCGGACGGCTATAAGGTCGGCGACCAGGTGGCAGGAAAAATCCTCCATGCCAAGTACAGCCGCTACATGCAGCAAGTGGCGGCGGTTGAGCCTGAACTGGTGGCGGAACTGATGGAAACCGGCGCACGTTTCACTCATCATAGCTCCATTGCGCCCACAGGCACGATTTCCCTGTCGCTCGCCAATAACGCCAGCAACGGCATCGAACCCAGCTTTGCCCACCATTACTCGCGCAACGTCATCCGTGCCGGCAAAAAATCCAAAGAAAAAATCGATGTCTTCTCTTTTGAATTACTGGCTTACCGCGAACTGGTCAATTCCAAAGCTATGCCGTACAGCGACAAGCCCGAACAGCAACTGCCGGACTGCTTTATTTCCGCCGAAGATGTCACCCCCAAACAGCATGTTGATATCCAGGCTGCGGCGCAGATTTGGATCGATTCCTCCATCTCCAAAACTGCCAACGTACCGACTGATTACCCCTACGAAGATTTTAAATCCATCTATGAATACGCCTACGACATGGGCTTAAAAGGCTGCACCACGTTCCGCTTTAATCCCGAAGTATTCCAAGGCGTGTTGGTAAAGGATAAGGACTTGGAAAGCACCACCTACCAGTTCACCCTGGAAGACGGCAGCGTCGTGGAGTTTAAGGGCAATGAAGAGATTGAGTACGATGGCGAAATCCATAGTGCGGCGAATTTGTTTGATGCGCTTAAGGAAGGGTATTACGGGAAGTTTTGAGGGTTAAATATAATTGGTCATTCGTCCTGAGCTTGTCGAAGGAAGCTTTTCGAAGGATGAACGGATTAGGTGTCGCCTTAGCGACACATTATGTATAGCCCCTCACCCTAACCTTCTCCCAGAGGGAGAGGGAGTAAGGTGGTATTCAGAGCGAACGGTAAAATTGAAACCTATAATCCAAAGCATATATAAACAAATTCCAAAAGGAGAACCCCAATGGCAGCCCACAAAATAGACAAAAAAATCATCAGCTACAAAGTCTTAAACGAAGACGATAAGGTGGCGGCAACTCAAGCCATTGCCGACGCGCAGGTCGTCGATAAGGAAAGCATGCACGAGAATCTCTCGCGCCCGGAAATCCTGTACGGCTCGACGTACAAAATCAAAACCCCGCAATCGGAACATGCCTTGTACATTACCATCAACGACATGATCTTGAATGAAGGCACGGAGCATGAAGAGCGCAGACCTTATGAGGTGTTCATCAATTCCAAGAACATGGAACATTTCCAGTGGGTTCTGGCGTTGACGCGGGTTATTTCGGCGGTGTTCCGCAAAGGCGGCGATGCTTGCTTCTTGGTTGAAGAATTGAAAGCGGTGTTCGATCCTAAAGGCGGTTATTTCAAGAAAGGCGGGGTGTTCATGCCGTCGTTGGTTGCTGAAATCGGCTGTGCGATTGAATCGCACATGAAGCGCATCGGCATGCTGAAAGACCGAGAATTGGGCGATCACCATAAGAAATTCCTCGATGCCAAACGCAAGGAATTTGAAGCTATGCACGCGGATGCCGCCGAAATTGACGAAGACGGGGCATTTCCTGCAAAAGCCTTGCTGTGCGGCAAATGTCAGACTAAAGCCGTGGTGCTGATGGATGGTTGTATGACTTGCTTGAACTGCGGTGAGAGTAAGTGTGGTTGATGGGTTTTGGCATCGTCATTGCCTGACATTGTCATTAGGTTGAGTGCTTCGACAGACTGCCCTACCTCCTGCGTAAGCCGAATGCAGATATTGCAGGAGCAAATATCCGCCCATGTAGTAGAGGATGAGCGGAATTTGTTCTGAGCGCGGTTTTCAGAGCTTGATTTGGAATCTATTCGCAAAAATAGCTCCCGTTAGCATTAAAATCTAAGAAGAAACAGATGCTGTTTGATTTTTCTAAGCAACAAACCCTGTTAGCTGCCGTGTTGTTTGTGCGGGCGGGATTTGTTCGCACGGGTTTGGTTTGGTGGTGCGGCATTAGGCTTGCCGTTGCTACTGTTTGTCCACAATGATCCGCGTTTGTGGTTGCCTATCAGCAGCGTGCAGCTGCTGTTTTTCCGGCTTAACCTTGTGTACCCGATTGCACAATGTCGATTGGAGATATTTGCGCCGCTCTTCTGTTTACATTGCCCCACCCGCTATTATTGGCGTTTTCGGCTTGCTGAACCTGCCTGTACTGTGGCTGAATTTTTTATCTATTCGATCACCTTGTTTTACGGATTCATGTGGTTATTTAACCGCAATATTGCAAGCCAAGGCAATCGGGTGGATAAGTTGTTGCTAATAATAGGCGGTTATGTCGCAGGTACTTCGTTGACTGGCGCGCTGTTGATGGTGGCGGTATATATGCGTAATGTCAGCAAGGAGTAATTGCGAGACACCTTGTTTGTGCTGTGGTTTATCCTGGTCAGCATCAAAATGACGACATTTATTGCCTTTTCGGTCAATTTGCATTTTTTGGTGGCCGTATCGTTATTGCCAGTTGTCGCTGTTGGTCACATTCTGGGTTTAAAGGCACATCACGCCGTCATGCGTAATGATTTGTTGTTTAAACGCTGGATTGGCGGTGGCTTGGTTATCATCAGTAGTTTAGGATTATGGGCTATTAGGCAGGGAATTGCCGAAGTCGTTGTAGCTGGTTTGCTTGCATTCGATGTAAAGTTCCCATAATGTAAGCAAAAATCAGGGTTTACAGGAATCACCCTCAGGATGTACTGCGAACTTTGTTGGATTAACTCACTTTTGTATGAATATGAATAAAACTTTACTAATGCTCGTGTCGATTGCTGCAATTTTGCTGTTGGTCTGTGGTGGCTTTTTTACGATGGGCGGACTGGTGAATACCAGTTCTACGATTCCAGCCGGATTGTATTGGAAAGTCGATGAACCGCTAACTCTGGGAAAAATTGTGGTTTTTTGTCCGCCAAATAAGGCAGAATTTCAAGCAGCACGAGATAGCGGCATTATCAAATCGGGAAGTTGTCCCGATAATTTCGACAATATGATACTAAAGGTAGCGGCTAAATATAAAAACAAAGTGACGATCGATGATAGCGGCGTGACCGTTAACGATGTTTTGTATCCCCAAAGCAAAGCGCTGGTAGAAGACAGGGAGGGGTGGATTATGCCAGCGTTGAAGCTGGATCATTATGAATTAAAAGAAAATGAAGTATTGTTAATGTCTGATTCCAACGATGATCCTTTTGATGGCCGCTATTTTGGGGTGATTGATGTGGGTCAAATTGACTCTGTTATCAGTCCGTTTATGCAGTAATAAATCGTTAAATAAGACCGTTACAGCCCCACCGATGCCAAACTGGCAATCAAGATCATTAACCGCCTGAACAAGCTGGCTAAACACGAGGGTATCCAGCAACGGCAAAGAAGTCAAAGCTCTGCGCCTAAACCTTCGGCACTTCCGCCATGTCAACCGCCGCACAAAAGCCAAAGAAGCCAGCGGCTACGTACCATCGACCATGCGCTGGTCAGGGCGCTGCGCCGGAGCTTGCCCCAGCGCAGGCTGTTTGACAGTTACCAGCAAGACTTCCTGTTTTATGAGCAGGTGCTGGGCCAGCACCCACAAGACAAGGACAAAATCTACTCGTTGCACGAACCCGCCGCCTATTGCATCGGCAAGGGCAAAGACCACAAGCCCTACGAGTACGGCAACAAAGTGTCCCTTGCCGCCACCGCCAAATCCAACATCATCGTCGGCGTGGCCAGCCACGACCACAACCTGCATGACAGCAAGACCTTGCCCGGCATCCTGGCACACACCGAAACCAGCTGGGGCAAGCCCGTCAAGACGGCGGTCTGTGATCGGGGTTACAGAGCCCAGAAAACCGTCGGCAGCACCCAAAGCATCCTGCCTGTCCCACCCCTGAAACGGGACAACCGTTACCCACGCGACAAACAACGCAAGCGCTGCCAACG
>SHZQ01000124.1 GCA_009695535.1 Methyloglobulus sp. | reverse complement strand
CCGCTTTGCTGGGTGACGATTACGTACTGACCGTCAGCATCGATTATCAACTAAGCAAGAGAGCCATAGAAGCCTTAAACAATGGTGTATCGCTATATTGGACGTATGAGTTTAAGGTGCAGGAACATCACCACTATCTCTTGGACACCACGCTGGTGGAGAAAAGCTTCCGCTACCGTGTCCAATATCATGCGCTATTGAAAATGTATCGGGTCATCAATGAAAGCAACGGCGCGGTGGAAAATTTTTCCACGTGGCAAGCAGCACTGGATTTGCTCTCGTCACTGCGAGATTACCGTCTGGTAGAAAAATCCAAATTATCCGATCAAGAATCCTATATCGCCGGAATGAAAATCACCTTCGAGCGAGATGCGCTGCCGCTGCCTTTGCGCCCAGTCTCCTATGTGAATTCGCAATGGTATCTTTCCAGTGACTGGTATTTATGGCCGTTAAAAAAATAAAACTGCCTATCTGGGTTTCTGTCGCCATATTGTTTGGCTTGATTTTGCTGTCGCTGCAATTGATGAGTTCAGCCCAGCAGGAATCATCAAAATTAAGCGCCATGTCCTCATGGCTATTGCTGATTAATGCCTTGGGTTCTGTGATTTTGCTGGGTTTGGTCGGAGCCAATATTTATTCTCTGGTCCGGCAATTAAAAAAGCGTGAAGCGGGTTCTAAGCTCACTACTCGGATGATGTCCTTGTTTGTTTTGTTGGCTTTGGCTCCCGCAGTCATCGTTTTTTTCTTTTCCATGCAGTTCCTGCACCAAGGCATTGATAGCTGGTTTAACGTCGAAATAGACCGGGCGATGGAAGATGCGCTGGAACTCAGCCAGGCTTCACTCGACCAAAGAATGCGCTGGCATCTGCGGCAAACCCAGCAATTAGCCGAGAACCTTGATTATTCATCCGAAGCGATGGCAACGCTGGAAGTTGAAAACTTGCTTATGCTATCGGGTGCGTCCGAGGTTACGCTTTTTTCCAAGCAAGGCCGCATTATCGCCTCTAGCAGTATCAATCCCGGCGATATATTGCCCAGCCTACCTGATGAAAATATTCGCTTACAACTACAGCATAGCTCTGATTACGTGGCTTTAGCATCTGTAAGGGAGGATCAATTGATGATCCGTGCGATTGTTGTTATCAAAGGCCAAGAGCCGCAATATCTGCAAGCACTTTATCCTGTTCCGGTACGGATTGCCGATTTGGCGGATTCGGTAGAATTCGCCTTCCTGCGTTACCAGGAAATGAATTACTTAAGGAATTCCCTGAAACAGAGCTTTTCTTTAACCTTGTCGCTGGTGTTATTGATGAGCTTGCTGGCGGCAATATGGGTGGCATTTATCAGCATACGCAATATTGTCGCACCGGTTAAAAATCTTGTTAAAGGTACGCAAGCCGTCGCTTCTGGTCTTTATGATCAACAGTTACCTGTAACAGCACAAGATGATTTGGGTTTCCTGGTCGAATCCTTCAACGTAATGACGCGCCGCATCGGTGAGGCGCGGAATGAGATAAGGCGGACGGGTGTTGAGGTAGAAAATCAACGGGCATACCTGGAAACGATACTTGCTAATTTGACAGCAGGGGTTATCAGTTTTGATGCGGATTATAAAATTCGTACCGCTAATCAAGCCGCTTATCGGATTTTTCACATACATGTTAACCATTTTATCGGGCAGACTTTTTTAGAGCTTATTGAAATATATAAAGATTTATCAGACCCTTTAAAATCAATCCAACGCTTGCTTGAACAAGCTGATGACATTTGGCAGCAACGGATCGCGTTTTTGGGGCCGAATGGTCGGCAGGAATTGCTGTGTCGAGGAACACCTCTGTTTTCTCAAGAAGGGCGGCGTGTGGGTGCTGTTGTGGTATTTGATGATGTAACGGATTTGATCCAAGCACAAAAAAGTGCTGCCTGGGGTGAAGTGGCAAGGCGTTTAGCTCATGAAATAAAAAATCCGCTGACCCCTATCCAGCTATCAGCAGAACGCTTACAGGTGAAGTTGGCAGCAAAACTGGAAGCTAATGATGCCGAAATCTTGCAAAAGTCCACCCGTACGATAGTGCAACAGGTTGAGGCAATGAAGGAAATGGTGGATGACTTTGCCCAATACGCTAAACCGGCCAAAAAACAAGCCACTGATATAGACTTGGCGGTGTTGGTACAAGAAGTGTTAGCATTGTATCCAGTAAAGCCTGGAGTACAATTCAAAGTCGAATTTGAAACCGGTGAGTTATTAATAAAAGGTGATCCGGTTAGTCTCAGGCAAGTGGTGCATAATTTAATCATTAACGCCTTGGAAGCCATAGGCGCTGAAGGACAAATCGAAGTTCATTTATCCAGGGTGCAAAAAAACTATTCCGATTTTATCGAAATGGCGATTAATGATGATGGTCCAGGCATTAAAGAAGAGCAAATTGAACAAATTTTTGAGCCTTATGTCACCACCAAGACCAAAGGCACTGGCTTAGGTTTGGCGATTGTGAAAAAAATCATTGAAGAACACGGCGGTTCTATATGGGTTGATACACGCCGCAAAGTTGGTGCGGGTTTTATCATCCAACTCCCCACGGTTTAATGTAACAGCGTAAAGACTATGAATGAGCAAACACCTCGATTATTGGTTGTAGATGATGAGCCGGAAATTCGCCGTTTAGTGTGCGAAATTCTTGAAGATGAAGGTTATCAGGTTACAGCAGCGGAAAATGCTACGGAAGCACGAACGCTAAAGCATTCCACAAACCCGCACCTGATTCTGCTGGACATCTGGATGCCAGACATTGATGGCATAACCTTGTTAAAAGAATGGGTTGCAGAAGATTCCTTGCTGTGCCAGGTGGTTATGATGTCTGGGCATGGCTCGGTGGAATCCGCTGTAGAAGCTACCAAGCTGGGTGCTTATGACTTCCTGGAAAAACCTTTATCCTTAGCAAAACTGTTGCTGATTGTGTCCCACGCATTGGAAGCCAGTAACTTGCAAAGGGAGAATGCAGGGCTTAAGCAGCAATTAGTGACTGACATAGAACCGGTCGGCAAAAGTGCCGCCGTTGCCCGCACAAAAGACCAGCTAAAACGTCTAGCTCAACACGATACCAGGGTATTGTTTGTTGGCGAGGCCGGTGCAGGTAAAGAGCTATACGCCCGTTATTTGCATAATAACAGTGCTAGGAGGGATGGTTCATTTGTTGATGTCGCGGTGGGCAGCATCTCCCCAGAGAATGCCGCCGTGGAATTTTTTGGTAAGGAACATAACGGCAGGGTTTTCCCCGGATTGCTGGAACGGGCAAATCGCGGCACCTTATTCTTAAGCGAAATTGCCGGAATGGATCAGGAAACGCAGCTAAGATTGCTCAGCGCCCTGGCATCAAGCTCATTCTTGCGCGTGGGCGGCAGCGAGGCGGTGCGCGTGGACGTACGCGTGCTGGCATCAACACGGATTGACTTGGCAGATGAGGTTAAATCGGGGCGTTTTCGTCATGATCTCTATTACTTGCTAAATGAAGTTACCCTTGAAATTCAGTCCATTAGAAACCATAGCGAAGATATTCCAGGCTTATTAAGCTTTTATGTGGACTATTTCGTTAGCCACGACAAATTGCCATTCAGGAAGTTTTCCATGTCGGCGCAGAATTTTTTACGCAACTACAGTTGGCGTGGGAATGTCAGAGAATTGAAAAATCTGGTTCAGCGTTTAATGATTTTGGGCGTTGGCGAAGAAATCGAACTAGATGAAGTAAAACTGGCGTTAGGCACTGTCATCAGTGACTCAGTACCTTCAGAATCTGTGCCGGATTTCTATAATCTGCCGTTAAAAGATGCTAGGGATCAATTTGAAAAAGCTTATCTGGAATACCACTTTGAACGCTCAGGTAGCAGCGTAGCCAAGTTATCCTCAGCCGTCGGCATTGAGCGCACCCATTTGTATCGAAAGCTGCATTCTTTGAACATCAAATTGTAACTAAAAACTTTGTAGCAACGCACTAATTAAGCCCTTCTAGTAAATAAGTTTGATAGCAACGCAAAGATTTAGTATAATTCCGCTTCTTTTTTTAAGCCTTTAACAGCAAGACAAAGTAACGATGAAAACATTTAGTGCAAAGCCCGCAGAAGTTAGGCGCGACTGGTATGTGGTAGACGCAGAAGGCAAGACCTTGGGTCGTCTGGCATCTGAAATTGCAAGCCGTCTTCGTGGCAAACATAAGCCTGAATATACTCCGCATGTCGATACCGGCGATTACATCATCGTCGTTAATGCTGAAAAAATCGGCGTTACCGGCACTAAAGAGCAAGACAAGCTGTATCAACATCACACAGGCTATATCGGTAATCTTAAAACTGTTAACCTAGCCAAATTAAGAAAAACATTTCCTGACCGCATACTCAATACAGCGGTAAAAGGCATGTTACCAAACAACCCACTCGGTCGTGCGATGTTCAAGAAATTGAAAGTATATGCAGGCCCTGAGCACGATCATCAGGCTCAACAGCCTAAAGTTTTAGACATTTAAGCAGGAAGACCATGACAGCAGCAGCGCAATATTATGGAACAGGTCGTCGTAAATGTGCGATAGCTCGCGTTTACGCAACGAAAGGCACTGGCAAGATTACGATTAACACAAAATCCATTGAAGAATATTTTGGTCGTAAAACTGACCAAATGGTGTCACGTCAACCATTGGAATGTGTTGATATGGAAACCAAATTTGATGTCAACGTTTTTGTTAAAGGCGGCGGCCCTTCTGGACAAGCTGGCGCGATTCGCCACGGTTTGACCCGTGCGCTGATGGTATATGATGAAACCCTACGTCCTGCACTTAGGCAAGCTGGTTATGTAACCCGCGATTCACGTATCGTTGAACGTAAGAAAGTTGGCTTACATAAAGCGAGAAAACGGCCACAGTACTCAAAACGTTAAGCGTTTATCTGTTCCGAGAAAAAGGCCTGTGTTTGCAAAAACACAGGCCTTTTTTGTTTCAGTCGGATAAGGTGTTGATTTCGTTTGTGGTGAACCCGTCGATCCATGACACTTATGTGTTTGAATGGCTGATCGTAACCTGCGACTAGACCACTATATGAGATGTCTGTGAAGTTAATCTACTGGAAAAGTTTGGGACTTTCTCTTTGTCGAGATGTTTTTAACGCCGATGGGGAAATATTGCTCAGGACAGTTAATGTCAATTTAAACAAATAGTTAAAATTAGCTTTGCCAGTAACACTGTGTCGGTTTTCAATCTAAAGTTATGGCGCTTTTGCATCATCAGGTACAAAGCTAACGGGCGGTTTATTTTCGCCATGCGTTTTATTCTGACGGCTTTGCATTAGCAGGGTACGAACACGATCTCCTTGTTCCATGCGAACTTTTCCCTGCTTTGCTCTGAGTTTTTCTGCTGTTTCTTTGGTTATGACTTCCTGGCGAGTATGTCAGTTATCGATCACAAGTTGGGATGATAGCATTCCCAAAAACACACCAAGGGCGATTTGCAGCACTAATTTCATAATCTTCTCTCGGTCAATATGATGTCTCCTTTATGGAAAGAGTGGATTTGAGAAATAAAAAAGCCGCCAAAGTTTTTCCCTTAAGCGACTTTAGTTTATGCTGGCTCTCAATCTTCAAACGAGATATAGACTAGTAAGTAATAACAATCTTAACAGTTACTTAGTCGACCCTGACCCCCCCCGCAACCGGGGTGAGTCTAGGTGTGAGCCTATAGGAATATACCAAAGGCAATAGCCTGTTTATCCTGTTTTGGGGCAACCCAACAATAAAAGCCAAAAAAGCCCGCATCC
>SHZQ01000123.1 GCA_009695535.1 Methyloglobulus sp. | reverse complement strand
ATTGGAACGTGCTGATCGTGATGGTATCCCAAGGTAGCTCAGAATTTGGGCGTTGCCGAATCAATGCTCTATTCAGGGCGGGGTTTTGTTACTTATGCAGTAGACCCTATTGCACTTTTTAGGCAAACTTTGAGTGCGCCACCCGATTTAGTCACAATGGATAAAGTCATGCCCAGCATGAATGGGGTCGAGGCGATACAAAAGAGGTAAAAAACGCTGAAGCAACACGAAGGTTTTGATATTTACTGCAAAAAATGCAGAAAAACATCATACGGGCACTTTAAGCCGGAGCTAGGGGTTATATCTTGGAGGATGTAGCTCCCGAAGAGCTGCTATTCGCAATTACTCACCTGCTATCAGGTTATTTTTACGTATCTCCAACCACATTACCAACCGTCATCCAAGGCTACTGTCAAGTGGACAAAAACACAGGCTGAGGGCTTTTGCGGGGTTAAGCTGTCCATACGCAAAAGAGAGCTGCTGAAATTAATTGCAGAAGGCCATAAAAACAAGGAGATGGCTGATATTCTTTGCCTTAGCATTAAAACAATTGAAACCCACCATTGCAATTTAATGAGAAAACTGGACAGCCATAATGTTGCCTACCTAACCGTATTTGCTAATCGCTCAGGTATGATTTAGCAACAGTTAACAACAACACTATTAACAACATGCGCCATTAGGAACACATTTATCCTGATGTTTTCCACCCTTGGTTTCTGCAATGTCGCGGATTGAACCTGTCGCACAGTCCCACGGTATTCCTGGCACATCAACTGCTGGAATGATGCCGATAAAGTGTTCACCATAAGCATCGCCTGTCAGTAGCCGATACGTACGCTCACACACTGCCATGCGTTCTCCACGGTAATAAACATGACCGTCATCGTCATAAATCTCCGAAAACGGGCCGCGATAAATAACGGCATGACCTTTGTCGATGCAGGGTTCGGCTTCCGGCTTGACGGCAGTAATGGTAACCGAGCGGAATTCAATGCCTTCCACCACTTGCCAGGGTTGGCTTTCCCATTTATCGTAGGTGACTGCAAAAAAACCAGCCTTAACAAAGGCTTCCAGGAAATCATGCTCCTGCAATGCACCGGAAATACAGCCGCTCCACAAGTGTTGGTCTTGCTTTAAATGTTGCGATACATGCTCATCACTAACAATATCGGAAATTGCCACGCGCCCACCCGGTTTGACGACGCGAAATATTTCCTTAATCATCTGCTCCTTATCACTATCATGTACCAGATTCAGCACACAATTGGAAACGACGATATCAATGGAATTATCTTTGATTAACGCTGATTCACTGCGTTGCTGTTCTTGCCAAGCACGTAAGCTAATGACATCTTCGGCTTTACGAACGGGATTTTGGGCGAGATACACATCCATAGCAGCCACATCCAACGCCAGATCTTGAATTTGCCCTTTCACAAATTCAACGCGATTTGAACCCAACTTTTGCGTCATTTCTGGTTGGTACTTACGTGCTAAAGCCAGCATGTCATCGTTCATATCCACACCAATGACTTTGCCGTGTTCGCCGACCAGTTGCGCTGCAATGTAACAGATTTTGCCTGAACCTGAACCCAAATCGAGGACAACATCGCCTTTTTTGACATAGCGGGACGGATCGCCACAGCCGTAATCCTTTTCGATGATTTCTTGGGGCAGCATTACCAGTAAAGTGCGGTCATAATCCACGGGGCAACATAAATCTGCTCGCCTCGATTCTGCGCCTTGTGAGTAACGCTCTAACACACCTGCTTCTACGGTCATTTTTTATTCCTTGCTAAGTTTTTTATTTGGATTCTACGCATCCCTGAGTAAGTCCTTCGACAAGCTCAGGACGAACAACAATGAATTGATTCCATTCATGATGAAAATTGGATGAATCCGTTCGTGGTGAGCCTGTCGAGCCATGCATGAAACAACAAGTTCGTATACATCATCACGCCAATGCCCCACCACAACTACTGCCCTGCCCTGCCGTGCAACCATAGCAATGCTGCCGTACGGCAATTGCCGCATTCGTTAAGCTGTTGCTGTGTAATTCGCTTAAATGCGTTTTGTTACTCAGACCTGCACCCAAAGGTAAGTTCAACATTTGGTTAAAGTCGCAGTCATAAACAAAGCCTTGCCAGTCGATGCTGATGGTATTGCGGCACATCACGCCCGGCAGGTTTTCCGCGCGATAGTTATCTTTTAATAATTGCAAATAATCAGCAAACAAGCCTTTGCTGATTAACATGCTACCGAAGCGCTGAATAGGCAGATTAGCCATTGCATACAAGCGATTGAATACAATGCCATGTTCGTCAAACAAATGCTGCTTATAGGCTTTTTCCAGCGTGTTTTGATCGGGCGGCAAGTGGTTGTCTTGCGGATTAAATACTAGATTAAGCTGTAGCTGGCTTTCTTGCTGACCATAACCAAAAGCATTTAGCGTTTTCAATGCTTCAATACTGGCAGTAAACGTGCCTTTTCCACGCTGCTTGTCAACATTATCTTCCATATAGCAAGGCAGTGAAGCAACGATTTCCACTTGGTTTTCGGCAAGAAAGACAGTCATGTCTTCAAAGCCTGGTTCTTGCAGGATGACCAAGTTACAGCGGTCAATCACGGTGACAGCCATCGCTCTGGCTTGTTCAACCAGATACTTGAAATGTGGGTTCATCTCCGGCGCACCGCCGGTTAAATCCAGAGTATGAATATTTTCGCGGCGGATAAATGCCAAGATTAAATCAATCGTTGCCTTATCCATCAATTCAGTACGCTTAGGCCCGGCGTTCACATGACAATGGGTGCAGCTTAAATTACACAAATAGCCCAAGTTAACCTGTAAAACTTCTAGCGCTGTTCGTCTAATAGCAGGGAAATCAGTGAGCTCCAGATGAGCAAGCGTGTCGTGCATTTATTCCGCCGTAAAGTAAATATCGCCATAGTACGCCACTGCTTTGCCATTGGCGTTGTCGGTCATAATGGCAACTGCATCAATGTATTGTATATCTTCACCCGTTAATTGCTTAAAGTCAGTGCGAATATTTCGCTTTTCAGAAGCCCAAGTTCTGGTTTTGTCCGATGAGGATCGAACGGCAACCATCATCGCATGATCGCCAGTATAAGGATTTAGCCACGTATTGTCTTTTAGTGAAGTGTTTGCCCGCACATAATTGATGGCTTTGGTATTCCAGAACACCAGCCCGCCGATCTTGACCATGTAGACACGGGCGGCAAAATCATCACCCTATTTGCTCTACTCATCAATATTACCTAAACGGTTTTCGATGCGCCAACGCCAGTTCATGATCGGCGTTTTTTGCAGATCAATCCGTTGTTCATAAAATAAACCCGATACGGCGGCATTGCTGTCAGCTTTCAATATTTGCGAGCCTTCTAGCTTGCTGATTCGGCACTGGGTTTGCCCTTTAAACTCTTTCGTTTTCCAACCCGTCAGCAATCCCGTAGAAAAATGGCTAATCGGTAATTTGTTTAGTGCTTATTGTTCAGCGAGTGTACTTGCTGTAACCATCAACAAACATGCACCGAGCAACCATACGTTTCACGACATATAACAAACATTTTCACTCATCATTATCAAAGCTATTGATTATACAGTCAAATATTAAAAATGTTCGGTATAAATTCTTAAGGTAACCGCTTAAGGAAAACCGTACAGATAATTATTCTCGGCGCATCAGAATAAGCTAAAAACAACGACAAACCAAATAAAACCCGGATTACCCTAGTTTATTTTCTATGATGATATATAATGCCGTCCTCATCAACGTTATCGATGCCTCGGTGGCGAAATTGGTAGACGCAAGGGACTTAAAATCCCTCGACTGTGAGGTCATGCCGGTTCGATTCCGGCCCGAGGCACCATACTTTAGTGTTTTAAACAAGGACTTAAGAATTTATGCCTAGTCCTTTTTTTATGTCTAAAATTCCTGTGGCGCACTAGTGGCGCAATTTTAAAAAAACACCCGCAACAACTGCCAACAATTCAGGCCTAAAAAAGGCCAATATCAAATCAGCTTATTCCGCACTAAAATATTTATCAAAGTATCGGGTACAAAAAAGCCCCAGTTAAGAGGCTTATTTGATGAAAGTGAAGAGGTAGCACTTTAAGGACCGTTAAACAGAATTAAGAATGGTCTCACTCAACACCCTTTCAGCATGATCATTTTAAGGTCAGACCTGCTTTTATGGATGCTGCCTAATAACGCCATGTCTTTCAGGCAGGACGGGTAGTTTACCGACCAGATCACTAGCATGAACGGCTGGTTGGCGTTGCTTGCCAGTATTTGCTGATAACTACCCGAGGTGAAAGCCGAAGGTTCAGCCTGTGCAGGCGTGTTTAGCAGCGCTAGAAGGAGAAACAATAAACCAGTAATACGTTTTTTTTAAAGTCACGGTTTGATCTCCATAAAATAATGGCCATGATCGCTTGATGCCCAAGATACGAATATATTTTTGCCGTTGCTGACCAGTTCCGGGTAACCGGATTTAGCGGTGGAGCCGAGGACTTTTTTATCCTTGGACCAAGTAGTCCCCCGATCCGATGACTCTTTGATAACGATGCTGGTTTCGTTGCCATCAAATTCTTTCCAGGCAATTACGACACGATTATCGACAGCCAATACATCCGAATGACCGGATAGGCGGCTGGTGTCGCCCAGCGGCATCGGCGCTGACGCGGTTTTTCCGTAGTCATCGGTATGCGCATAAAAAATGCCCTGCCGTTTGTCGCCCAAGGTAAACCAGGTCAAATGAGACCGGCCTTGGCTATCTATCGATAAAGCCGGGCCGTGTTCGGGACAGGCTTCAATCCCCCAGTCGTCATTGGTAATGCGTTGCGGCTTAGACCATTGCCCGGCTGAAGTCATGTTGATTAAGGCGTGGTCGCGAACGCCGTCTTGGAAAATCATGCGCACCAGAATCACCGGCTTTTCTTCCGGCGAAAGGGTGATGGCGGTGCGGCAACAGGAGCAAACCGCATCGCTGATAAACTGGTTGGTAAATTGCGCAGTATTCGGCTGGTCGGTCACGGTGTAGTAAAGCGACAGCGAACCGGCTGCGGCGTGGCTGTTGTGTTGCTCATGCCGGGTGTCATGCCAGAGCATGTAAACCTTGTTGTTTTTATCGACCAGCATTTGATTCATATAATGCCTAGCGGTGTCGGCATGGTCACTGATTAAAACCGGTTTGCTGAAGCTCTGACCGTTATCGTCAGAATAGCTGAAAAAGGTCGTCGATTTTTGTTGCTCGTCGGCATAATAAAGCACATGAATGCGACCTGATTTGCCTACGACTATGGCGGGAGGATTTTCAGGCCAAGCGCTGATTCTTTGGGCGACAGGGTTGACTCTGACGGGCTTACTGTATGTTTTGCCATGGTCGGCCGATGAATCGACAAACACCGCATCGTCAGTCGGCGTCAGTCGCCATAAGCGACCATCCGGGGCAAAGGTTACGGAAACCGTCGTGTTTAGAATTTGCCCTGCAAGGTTATCGGTAGTTAGATTTTTTGCGCCTGTCTGGCAGCCGTTAATCATTAAAAGGCTAACGACAATGAACGGTAGCAGAATGGATTTTTTATAAGGCTTGCGCATAGGATTCGGGATACGTTAGGCAGATGGATACGCTAATTTAGCCATAAACGAGGAGTGAAAGCTAGTTGTAACGTTGAAGGATCCATTTGTAGGCGGACTGACAGAATCCAATCACCCCAAGGCATTTAGATGTCTTGGGGTGACCGGGGTGTTTCAGTGTATTAGATCACCAAATTGAATGAGCCCAT
>SHZQ01000122.1 GCA_009695535.1 Methyloglobulus sp. | reverse complement strand
TTGACAACCCCGAATAATTCTGTAGAATAGTTGGACTCAGTGCAGCGAAAGTAAATTGTTGTACGCTCTTTAACAAGCAGACCAAAATAATGAGTGTGGGTACATGTGTTGGTTTCCTGTGTCTAGAGACACAGGTTGACACACAAGGTACTCCGTTAATTCAAACGACGGGATATTTTCGTTGACCAAAAAAGATTAGGTGTCCTATCTTAAAAGGGACACACATGCAATTAAACTGAAGAGTTTGATCATGGCTCAGATTGAACGCTGGCGGTATGCTTAACACATGCAAGTCGAACGGTAGCAGGCCTTCGGGCGCTGACGAGTGGCGGACGGGTGAGTAACGCGTAGGAATCTGCCCTGTAGTGGGGGACAACTTAGGGAAACTTAAGCTAATACCGCATACGCTCCCAATTGAAAGATTGGGAGGAAAGCGGGGGACCGTAAGGCCTCGCGCTATAGGATGAGCCTGCGTTGGATTAGCTAGTTGGTAGGGTAAAGGCCTACCAAGGCGACGATCCATAGCTGGTCTGAGAGGACGATCAGCCACACTGGGACTGAGACACGGCCCAGACTCCTACGGGAGGCAGCAGTGGGGAATATTGGACAATGGGCGAAAGCCTGATCCAGCAATACCGCGTGTGTGAAGAAGGCCTGAGGGTTGTAAAGCACTTTCAATTGGGAGGAAAAAGGTAAGCTTAATACGCTTACCCTTGACATTACCTTTAGAAGAAGCACCGGCTAACTCCGTGCCAGCAGCCGCGGTAATACGGAGGGTGCGAGCGTTAATCGGAATTACTGGGCGTAAAGCGTGCGTAGGCGGCCTGTTAAGTCAGATGTGAAAGCCCTGGGCTCAACCTGGGAACGGCATTTGAAACTGGCAAGCTAGAGTTAGGTAGAGGGAAGTGGAATTTCAGGTGTAGCGGTGAAATGCGTAGATATCTGAAGGAACACCAGTGGCGAAGGCGGCTTCCTGGACCCAAACTGACGCTGAGGTACGAAAGCGTGGGTAGCAAACAGGATTAGATACCCTGGTAGTCCACGCCGTAAACGATGTCGACTAGCCGTTGGGCTCTTATAGAGTTTAGTGGCGCAGCTAACGCATTAAGTCGACCGCCTGGGGAGTACGGCCGCAAGGTTAAAACTCAAATGAATTGACGGGGGCCCGCACAAGCGGTGGAGCATGTGGTTTAATTCGATGCAACGCGAAGAACCTTACCTACCCTTGACATCCAGAGAATCTGTTAGAGATAGTAGAGTGCCTTCGGGAGCTCTGAGACAGGTGCTGCATGGCTGTCGTCAGCTCGTGTCGTGAGATGTTGGGTTAAGTCCCGTAACGAGCGCAACCCTTGCCCTTAGTTGCCAGCGAGTCATGTCGGGAACTCTAGGGGGACTGCCGGTGATAAACCGGAGGAAGGTGGGGACGACGTCAAGTCATCATGGCCCTTATGGGTAGGGCTACACACGTGCTACAATGGCCGGTACAGAGGGCTGCGAACTTGCAAAAGTAAGCCAATCCCACAAAGCCGGTCCCAGTCCGGATCGGAGTCTGCAACTCGACTCCGTGAAGTCGGAATCGCTAGTAATCGCGAATCAGAATGTCGCGGTGAATACGTTCCCGGGCCTTGTACACACCGCCCGTCACACCATGGGAGTGGGTTGCAAAAGAAGTAGGTAGTCTAACCGCAAGGAGGGCGCTTACCACTTTGTGATTCATGACTGGGGTGAAGTCGTAACAAGGTAGCCCTAGGGGAACCTGGGGCTGGATCACCTCCTTACACAGACGGCAGGAGCCGCACACGTATCCACACTCATTATTTTGGTCGAAGCGACATGAGCCTAGGGCCTGTAGCTCAGCTGGTTAGAGCGCACCCCTGATAAGGGTGAGGTCGGAGGTTCAAATCCTCCCAGGCCCACCATTTTGCGCTACGGGCGTTAAACCTTGCCTGCGTGTTACCACGCCGCGCAAGATTTGCCTGGATTAGCCTAAAAAAAGACCAGTAAACCTGGGGCTATAGCTCAGCTGGGAGAGCACCTGCCTTGCACGCAGGGGGTCAGCGGTTCGATCCCGCTTAGCTCCACCAATTCTATAACGTCTTGATTCACACACAGCCATCCGTCTTGACACCCAGCCTCGTTGGGTATCGACAAGCGTGTTAGCACCCGTACAAGAATCACCCAAAGACCTTATAGAATTGGTACAACCACTGCACCAATCGCTCTTTAACAACATGGAAATCTGTACAAAAAACCGTAGGGCGACCTACGGGAGAAAACGCAATTGCCTTGGCGTAAGCCAAGAAAAAAGCGAACTCAAGCATACAAGCGTTAGTTAACTGACACAAACCACAACGCGACTGACCGTTGTTAGGTTGTCCCACGGTAGGCATTAACCCCCACCGCACTGGCAATCAAGCAGACGGCACAGGCTCATTGGGGTTATAGGGTCAAGTGAATAAGCGCATACGGTGGATGCCTAGGCAGTAAGAGGCGATGAAGGACGTTGTAGCATGCGAAAAGCTGCGGGGAGCTTGCAAACTAGCTTTGATCCGCAGATGTCCGAATGGGGAAACCCGGCCAAGATCACTTGGTCATCCCACACTGAATACATAGGTGTGGCGAAGCGAACCTGGAGAACTGAAACATCTAAGTACCCAGAGGAAAAGAAATCAACCGAGATTCCCTTAGTAGCGGCGAGCGAACGGGGACTAGCCCTTAAGCACATTATAACTTAGTAGAACAGCCTGGAAAGACTGGCCATAGACGGTGATAGCCCGGTATACGAAAAGTCATAGTGCGTGAAAACGAGTAGGACGGGGCACGTGAAACCTTGTCTGAACATGGGGGGACCATCCTCCAAGGCTAAATACTCCTTACTGACCGATAGTGAACTAGTACCGTGAGGGAAAGGCGAAAAGAACCGCGGAGAGCGGAGTGAAATAGATCCTGAAACCGTATGCGTACAAGCAGTGGGAGCCCCTTCGTGGGGTGACTGCGTACCTTTTGTATAATGGGTCAGCGAGTTAATCTCAGTGGCAAGCTTAACCGAATAGGGGAGGCGTAGCGAAAGCGAGTCTGAACAGGGCGTTCAGTCGCTGGGATTAGACCCGAAACCGGGCGATCTATCCATGACCAGGCTGAAGGTTAGGTAATACTGACTGGAGGGCCGAACCCACGTCTGTTGAAAAATACGGGGATGAGTTGTGGATTGGAGTGAAAGGCTAATCAAGCTCGGAGATAGCTGGTTCTCCTCGAAAGCTATTTAGGTAGCGCCTCGTGTATCACTGTTGGGGGTAGAGCACTGTTTCGGCTAGGGGGTCGTCTAGACTTACCAACCCGATGCAAACTCCGAATACCAACAAGTGTCAGCACGGGAGACACACGGCGGGTGATAAGGTCCGTCGTGGAAAGGGAAACAGCCCAGACCGTCAGCTAAGGTCCCAAAATCTATGCTCAGTGGGAAACGATGTGGAAAGGCACAGACAGCCAGGAGGTTGGCTTAGAAGCAGCCATCCTTTAAAGAAAGCGTAATAGCTCACTGGTCGAGTCGGTCTGCGCGGAAGATTTACCGGGGCTAAGCATAGTACCGAAGCTACGGGTTCAACGTAAGTTGAGCGGTAGAGGAGCGTTCTGTAGGCCTGTGAAGGTGCATTGAGAAGTGTGCTGGAGGTATCAGAAGTGCGAATGCTGACATGAGTAACGATAATGCGGGTGAAAAACCCGCACGCCGAAAACCCAAGGTTTCCTGCGCAACGCTAATCGACGCAGGGTTAGTCGGTACCTAAGGCGAGGCCGAAAGGCGTAGTCGATGGCAAACAGGTTAATATTCCTGTACCGGTTGTTACTGCGATGGGGTGACGGAGAAGGCTACATCAGCTGTCGGTTGGAAGTGGCAGTTTAAGCGTGTAGGGAGATCCCTTAGGCAAATCCGGGGGGTCAATTCTGAGGCGTGATGACGGATGGTATCTTTGGATACCATGAAGTGATGGATGCCAAGCTTCCAAGAAAAACCTCTAAGCATCAGGTAACAAGTGGCCGTACCCCAAACCAACACAGGTGGGTGGGATGAGAATTCTAAGGCGCTTGAGAGAACTCGGCTGAAGGAACTAGGCAAAATGATACCGTAACTTCGGGAGAAGGTATGCCCCTGGTAGGTGAAGCGATTTACTCGTGGAGCTGGAGGGGGTTGCAAAAAATTGGTGGCTGCGACTGTTTAGCAAAAACATAGCACTCTGCGAACTCGAAAGAGGAAGTATAGGGTGTGACGCCTGCCCGGTGCTGGAAGGTTAATTGATGGGGTTATCTTCGGAGAAGCTCTTGATCGAAGCCCCAGTAAACGGCGGCCGTAACTATAACGGTCCTAAGGTAGCGAAATTCCTTGTCGGGTAAGTTCCGACCTGCACGAATGGCGTAACGATGGCCACACTGTCTCCAGCCGAGACTCAGTGAAATTGAAATTGCGGTGAAGATGCCGTATACCCGTGGCTAGACGGAAAGACCCCGTGAACCTTTACTATAGCTTGACACTGGACTTTGAATCGATTTGTGTAGGATAGGTGGGAGGCTTTGAAGTGTGGACGCCAGTCCATGTGGAGCCAACCTTGAAATACCACCCTGGTTTATTCGGAGTTCTAACCTAGGTCCATTATCTGGATTGGGGACAGTGTCTGGTGGGTAGTTTGACTGGGGCGGTCTCCTCCTAAAGAGTAACGGAGGAGCACGAAGGTACCCTCAGCCTGGTCGGAAATCAGGCGATGAGTGCAATGGCATAAGGGTGCTTGACTGCGAGACGGACAAGTCGAGCAGGTACGAAAGTAGGTCATAGTGATCCGGTGGTTCTGAATGGAAGGGCCATCGCTCAACGGATAAAAGGTACTCCGGGGATAACAGGCTGATACCGCCCAAGAGTTCATATCGACGGCGGTGTTTGGCACCTCGATGTCGGCTCATCACATCCTGGGGCTGAAGCAGGTCCCAAGGGTATGGCTGTTCGCCATTTAAAGTGGTACGCGAGCTGGGTTCAGAACGTCGTGAGACAGTTCGGTCCCTATCTGCCATGGGCGTTTGAGAATTGAGGGAAGCTGCTCCTAGTACGAGAGGACCGGAGTGGACGCACCGCTGGTGTTCCAGTTGTCGTGCCAACGGCATTGCTGGGTAGCTACGTGCGGACAGGATAACCGCTGAAAGCATCTAAGCGGGAAGCCCCTCCCAAGATGAGTTCTCACTGGGACGTTAAGTCCCCTGAAGGGCCGTCGGAGACTACGACGTTGATAGGCACGGTGTGGAAGCGCAGTAATGCGTGCAGCTAACGTGTACTAATTGCCCGTGAGGCTTGACCCTATAACACCCAATTAGCTTGGGAAAGTCAGGTGCAAGGCCAAAGGTGAACGGCAAAAACAGCCCAAACCCAAACCAGCCCTGCGCAGTTCACAACGCAAAGCGAGAGTACGTACAGATTTCCATGAAGCAGGTCAAAAGCGCGAGGCAAAAGCAGCAACAGCCCCGCCCAAAGACCTGCGAAACAAGACAGCCTGCTAAGAGCCGGCTGAAAGATGAAAAGCCGAAACCTGCAAAGGTCGAAGCCAAAGAAAGCAGCACAAAGGCAATACAGGGAAAATAATCTTATTGAGCCTTGAGTCTGCTTTTAACACCGAATTGCTTGGTGACCATAGCGAGCGTGAACCACCCGATCCCATCTCGAACTCGGAAGTGAAACCGCTTAGCGCCGATGATAGTGTGGCAGTTTGCCATGTGAAAGTAGGGAATTGCCAAGCGCTTAATACCCAAACCCAAGGTCAAACGCCTTGGGTTTTTTTATGCCTGAAATTAGAGT